>JAGBTP010000068.1 GCA_017631255.1 Alistipes sp. | reverse complement strand
TCTTACTATTAAGAAGTTGTATAACAAGAGCTAATTTTAGGCTTGCGAAGCTCGAAAAAGCGGAGTTTACTTAGCGTAAATGAGCATTTTGAGAGCAAGCGTAACGACAAAGTAGCCTTGTTAGACAGCTTCTTTTTTTGTCAGAAGGGGTTAGATGTGGTCTCGATAAAGAGGAAAGCCCAGATGGGATGTACTTGAGTGTACTTCCCATTTGGGCTTTCTATTGAGAGGCCGCAGATGGCCCCTTATCACAACAAAGCGACTTTGTTACGCCTTGTTATCCGAACCAAGAACCTCCTTAATCTTGTGAATATAGAGCTTCTTCATATTGTCGCGAGCAGGACCGAGGTACTTACGAGGGTCGAACTCGGCAGGCTTCTGTGCGAAG
This sequence comes from Alistipes sp., assembly GCA_017631255.1. GTDB lineage: Bacteria > Bacteroidota > Bacteroidia > Bacteroidales > Rikenellaceae > Alistipes. The sequence goes on along the minus strand of JAGBTP010000068.1, from coordinate 4,021 downwards.
ACCTCACGAACAGCAGCGGTCATAGCGAGGCGTGAGTCAGAGTCGATGTTGATCTTGCAAACAGCGCTCTCTGATGCCTTGCGGAGCTGCTCCTCAGGAATACCTACGGCAGCCTTCAAAGCACCGCCGTACTTGTTGATGGTGTCGACCTCCTCCTGTGGCACTGATGATGAGCCGTGGAGTACGATAGGGAAGCCAGGAAGCTGCTCCTCGATAGCGGCGAGAACATCGAATGCGAGTGGTGGTGGCACGAGGCGGCCTGTCTGTGGGTCGAGGGTGCACTGCTCAGGGGTGAACTTGAAGGCACCGTGTGATGTACCGATAGAGATAGCGAGTGAGTCGCAGCCGGTCTTAGTCACGAAGTCCACAACCTCCTCAGGCTTAGTGTAGTGGCTCTCCTCAGCAGATACCTCATCCTCAACACCTGCCAGAACGCCAAGCTCGCCCTCAACAGTTACATCGAACTGGTGAGCGTACTCTACGACCTTCTTAGTGAGGGCCACATTCTCCTCGTATGGGAGGTGCGAGCCGTCGATCATAACTGATGAGAAGCCCATATCGATGCAGCTCTTGCAAGTCTCGAAGCTATCACCGTGGTCGAGGTGAAGCACGATCTGTGGGTTCTCCCAGCCAAGCTCCTTAGCATACTCCACAGCGCCCTCAGCCATATAGCGGAGGAGGGTCTGGTTAGCATACTGGCGTGCGCCCTTCGACACCTGAAGGATAACAGGCGACTTAGTCTCAGCAGCTGCCATAACGATAGCCTGAAGCTGCTCCATATTGTTGAAGTTGAACGCTGGGATAGCGTAACCACCGTCAACGGCCTTCTTGAACATCTCGCGTGTGTTCACAAGACCCAAATCCTTGTAATTAATCATATAACAAAGCGTTATTTAGTTGTTAAAAGTTATGCAAAAATCGCTCCACGGCTCGTCCCGTTGACCCTTTATCGGCATAGGTGTAGAGGCCGAAGGGGTCTCTATATCACGATAGAGAGAGCCGAGATGCTGGGCTTAAAAAGTTCTTATCTCCGCAAAGGTAATAAAAATATAAGACAAATAATAAAAAATCTTAAATAATAATTCGCCTTTCTATCTATTTTCATCCACGATTTGCTTTGTTTGCGCTTTGCGGTTTCACATATTTTGATTATCTTTGTTTCGTATTGTGCGCATTGGCGTAGCACGGCGTGTGCTTACAGCCGAAGCATCAATAGGTTAGATAGTAGATAATACAAAAAATAGAGACAAGTGAGCAAAGAGTATAAGCGTTATCTTATTACCTCGGCACTCCCATACGCCAATGGCCCCGTGCATATCGGCCACCTGGCGGGCGTTTATGTGCCTTCGGATATATACACGCGTTACCTCCGCCTCAAGGGTCACGATGTGATCTCGGTGTGTGGTAGCGACGAACACGGCGTGCCCATCACAATCAAGGCACGCAAGGAGGGTATCACACCTCAGCAGGTGGTGGACCGCTATCACGAGATTATCGAGAGGTCGTTCCGCCGTCTCGGTATGTCGTTCGACATCTACTCGCGTACATCGTCACCTACACATCGTGCGACTGCGGCGGACTTCTTCCGCAAGCTCTACGACGAGGGTAAGTTCATCGAGCAGACATCGGAGCAGTTCTACGACGAGGAGGCTCAGACATTCCTCGCCGACCGATACATAATCGGTACCTGCCCACACTGCCAGAACGAGAAGGCATATGGCGACCAGTGCGAGAAGTGCGGCTCGACGCTATCGTCGAACGAGCTTATCAACCCTCGCAGCGCCGTGTCGGGTGCTGTGCCCGTCAAGCGCGAGACAAAGCACTGGTACCTGCCGCTGGATAAGTACGAGCAGTTCTTGCGTGAGTGGATTCTCGAGGGCCACAAGGAGTGGAAGTCCAATGTTTATGGTCAGTGCAAGAGCTGGCTCGACTTGGGTCTCCAGCCTCGTGCCGTAAGTCGTGACTTGGATTGGGGTATCCCTGTGCCTGTGGAGGGCGCTGAGGGCAAGGTGCTCTATGTATGGTTCGATGCGCCTATCGGCTATATCTCTGCTACTAAGGACCTTACGCCCGACTGGGAGAAGTATTGGAAGAGCGAGGACACCAAGATGGTACACTTCATCGGCAAGGACAACATCGTCTTCCCAGCTATGCTCAAGGCCCACGGCGACTACATCTTGCCAGAGAATGTGCCTGCAAATGAGTTCCTTAACCTCGAGGGCGACAAGATCTCGACATCGCAGAATTGGGCTGTATGGCTCCACGAGTACCTCGATGAGTTCCCAGGCAAGGAGGATGTATTGCGCTATGTGCTCTGCGCCAACGCCCCTGAGACCAAGGATAACGACTTCACCTGGAAGGACTTTCAGTCGCGCAACAACTCGGAGCTTGTGGCCGTACTCGGTAACTTCGTGAACCGTGCCCTGGTGCTTACCAAGAAGTACTACGACGGCGTGGTGCCAGCGTGCGGCCAGATGACCGACTACGACAAGGCTACCATCGACGAGCTTCAGAAGATTAAGGCCTCGCTCGAGCGCAACATCGAGACATACCACTTCCGCGAGGCGTTGAAGGATGCTATGGCATACTCGCGCATCGGTAACAAGTACTTGGCCGACACCGAGCCTTGGAAGGTGGTTAAGACCGACCCTGAGCGCGTAAAGACAATCCTCAATATCGCACTCCAGATTACCGCAAATACGGCTATCGCCATCGAGCCATTTATGCCATTCTCGGCAGAGAAGATGCTCAAAATGTTGGCAGTTGAGAAGTTTAGCTGGGAGCAGCTCGGCTCTATGGAGCTCATCGCTGCGGGTCACACCATCGGCCAGGCGGAGCTTCTCTTCGAGAAGATTGAGGACGATGTAATCCAGAAGCAGCTCGACAAGCTCGAGGCAGCGCGTCGTGCTAAGCTCGAGGCCGAGGCAGCGCAGAATGTTACGGAGCAGAAGGCCGAGGTCTCGTTCGACGACTTCCAGAAGATGGATATCCGAGTGTCGACAATCCTTGCGGCAGAGAAGGTGGCAAAAACTAAGAAGCTGCTCAAACTCTCGATCGACACGGGTATCGACAAGCGCACCATCGTATCGGGCATCGCCGAGTACTACACGCCTGAGGAGCTTGTGGGCCGTCAGGTGCTGGTGCTTGCTAACCTTGCGCCACGCGAGATTAAGGGTATCGAGTCACGCGGTATGATTCTTATGGCCGAGGATGCGCTAGGTCGCCTGGTGCTCGTGCAGCCAGAGGATAAGACTATGGCGGGCGCGATGATTGGCTAAGGCAAACAACTGAATGTTAATGGGTTATACGAAAGTAAGACCTAATTAAAAATATACAACCAATTTAACTTTTAACTTTAACTATGGAAAACATTAACTGGGGAGAGCTTGGTTTTGCGTACTACAAGACCGCTTTCAATGTTCGCTACCACTACTCTAACGGCCAGTGGAGCCAGATGGAGGTGACTGCTGACGAGTACATCAAGATGCATATGTCGGCAGCTTGCTTGCACTACGGCTTGGAGATCTTCGAGGGTCTTAAGGCCTTCCGTGGCGTTGATGGCAAGGTACGCTTGTTCCGTCCAGATGAGAACGCTAAGCGTATGATCAACTCTGCTAACCGTCTTTGCTTGCCAGCTCCAACTGTTGAGCAGTTCGTTGAGGGTTGCGTTGAGTGTGTAAAGCGCAACTTGGACTTCGTTCCACCATACGAGACTGGCGCATCACTCTACTTGCGTCCAACTCTTCTTGGTACTAAGACTTGCTTGGGCGTACGCGCTGTTGACGAGGCAGATCTTATCATCTTCTGCGCTCCTGTAGGTCCTTACTTCAAGGGCGGTATGTCAGCTATCAAGGCTCTTATCATGCGTGATCAGGACCGTGCTGCTCCACGTGGAACAGGTGATGTTAAGGTAGGTGGTAACTACGCTTCATCTATCTGGTCTTTGGAGGCTGCTCACGAGAAGGGCTTCTCAAATGTATTGTACCTCGATGCTGCAACACACTCTAAGGTTGAGGAGTTC
>JAGBTP010000067.1 GCA_017631255.1 Alistipes sp. | reverse complement strand
TAGCGTACTTGCTTGCCACTATTATCAGTAAATGGAGGACAGAATTCAAGATAGACCGACAACATCGTTCCGTGGCACTTTTTCTTTGTGCGGATTACTACTCTTCCCATTGCTTTAACTCTTTTAATTGTTTGACATCCTTCACATTTACCAGCACCTTTGTATCTTTACATTTGATGCGAACTCTCTTACTTGCTGTAGCAGAAAGTAAAATATCACTCTCTATCGCGTATTCTTTGACCGCTTTTTCTATGGTTATCCATTGCGGATTTGCAGTCAGTTCAACAGTCCACGCAGCGATGCAATCTTCATAATTAAAGCGACGAGAATTACCCAAGTAATAGGATCGGATGTTGTATCTTTCGACAAAACGCAGTACCCAACAACGCCCCATTTTAGTGTAGCCCATTAACCCAACAAGCGAGAACGAAGCAGGGCAAAGATGGCAATCTTTGTTTGATGGGAGTTTTGCAAACCACGCTCGTAGATGACGATACTTAATGTGCGTAATCCCACATAATGTACAGTAGCATAGCGAATTAGATTTCGTTAGACGATAGATAAACTGCTTGGAAAATCCGGATAGTTTTGATGCCTCGTCTACGGTCAGCATCTCTTCATAGTGGTCTTGCGCTCGCAAATCCAATGGTGCAAGACCAAGTTTTGGGTGTTTAATTTTTGCCATATTTTATTAAATCTTTTGGTTGAACGATTTAATAAATATAATGCAGAGTAAACACTTTGAAAAATGAGTATCAACTGAGTATCGGCCAAATTTCACACCCCATTTCTACGCCCATCTGCAAGGTGTTTATAAGTGCGGTTTTTGATAACCATTGATAGACTTGGGGGTGAAATAGGGCGTAAAAAAAAGGATTTTGCAAAATCAGCAAAATCCTTAAAGTGTTAATTATCAACTATTTAATATGTAAATCTACTTAATTTCACTTTCTATTTACAGAAGTAGTAACTTGTTGATTTACAGTGTATTACAAATGGCTACTTACCGATGCAGAAGTGCGAGAAGATGTTTTGGAGGATGTCGGTGGTTGTGATTTCGCCGGTGATCTCGCCGAGGTGGTGGAGAATTTGGCGGATGTCGTCGCTGAGGAGGTCGATCGGGGTGTTGCCATCCATAGCAGAGAGGGCGGTAGAGAGTGCCACATAGGCCTTGTCGAGGGCTGAATAGTGGCGCATATTTGAGACTACGACAGAGCCACTACCGAGCTGCGAGGTGTCGGTAGTTTTGCAGAGCATATCCCTAAGTTCAGCGATGCCAATATCTTGCTTTGCTGATATTAGAAGGGCGGGATTGCTGCTTAATATATCACTTGAGGTTATAGTGTCTATCTTATTGATTATTCGAATATAGTGCTGATCGTTTCGTAGTGTTATATCTTCGAAAATTGGGTTCTCTGCTGAGACGATATGTAGCACTATATGTGCCTTCTCTATGGCACGATGTGTGCGCTCGATGCCCATCTGCTCGAGCTTGTCATCCGTAGTTCTAAGGCCTGCGGTGTCGACAAAACGATACTTGATACCGCCTATAATTGTGGTTGCCTCAATGGTGTCGCGCGTTGTGCCGGCGATGTCTGAAACCATAGCTCTATCGTCGCCAATAAGAGCGTTAAGCAGGGTGCTTTTACCAACATTTGGTTCGCCGATAATCGCCACATTTACACCATTTTTAAGCGTATTACCTAATGCAAAGGATGATTTAAGAGTTTCTATCTCCTTACCTACATTTATAAGTATATCGCGTAGCTGTGTGCGGTCGGCAAACTCCACATCCTCCTCCGTAAAGTCGAGTTCGAGTTCAAGGAGTGAGCATAGTTTTAGGAGTTCGGAGCGCAAGCCAGATAGTTTCGATGAGTAGGCACCACGCATCTGTGTCGATGCGATGCTATGTGACCAGCGCGAGTCGGAGGCAATGATATCTGCTACGGCCTCGGCACGACTGAGATCCATCTTGCCAGCAAGGAAGGCACGGCGTGTGAACTCGCCAGGCATAGCCATAACGGCACCATTCTCGATGGCGAGGCGCAGCACTTCTGATGTGATATACTCCGAGCCGTGGAGCGTAATCTCTACCGTGTCGTCGCCCGTATATGAGTGTGGTGCGCGAAAGAGTGCCACCACAACATCGTCGATGGTCTCCTCTGCTCCATTTACGATGTGGCCGTAGTGGAGGGTATAGCCCTCTACGGCGGATAGGGTAGTCTTGCCACGGAATATCTTGTCGGCAATGGTGATGGCGTTGGCACCGCTAAGGCGTACGACCATCACGGCGCCGCCAATAGCTGTTGCAGGGGCAACGATGGTGGTGTCGGTATCAAGATAGTGGTGTGACATATGGTTGTGAATTAGGCTACTGTGGGCTTACGCGAAGGCGCTGACCGATGCTGATAGCGTTTGGATTTTTGATGTTGTTCCACGACATAATCTGCTTCACGGTACGGCCGTACTTGCGCGCAATGACGCCCAAGGTGTCGCCTCGCTTCACGGTGTAATATGTCGCAGGTGGCGCCTGGTGACGCTTCTTCTCAAGGTTAGCGTGGATGACATACTCCTTGAGATATGTGCTATCCTTGGCGTGAATCTCCTCCTCATGGAGTATATACTCGGTGATAAGCTCCGCAGGAAGGGTGAGCATATAGCTCTTGGTCGTAGCAGGGATAATTTGCAAGGTATATTGCGGATTAAGCATCTTGAGCAGCTCGGGACTGATGTTGATAGTCGATGATATCTGGTCAAGGTGCATTGGCCTATGAATCATAATGGTGTCGGTAGCCAACGGCAGTGGTGGAGTTGGGTAGTCGACATTGTGAGCCTTGTGGTACGCAAAGGCGTATGTTGCACCCATATAGAGTGGCACATAGTTGCGGGTCTCACGAGGCAACATCTCGTAGACATCCCAGAACGAGCCACGATAGTTCTTGATATCGCCGCCTGTACGCACGATGGCCTTGTTTACATTGCCAGGGCCGCAGTTGTACGACGCGATGGCGAGAGTCCAGTCGCCATACTGCTCATACATATTCTTGAGGTACTTTGCAGCGGCGCGTGTAGCCAAATATGGGTTGCATCGCTCGTCAACGAGTGAGTTAATCTCGAGGCCGTAGTTGCGACCTGTTGATGGGATGAACTGCCAAAGACCCTTAGCATCCTTACCCGACAAGGCCAAAGGATTGAGCCCCGACTCCACGACGGCCAGGGTGCGTAGCTCAATAGGGATGCCCGCGTTGATGAATACCTCCTCAATCATCGGGAAGTAGTAGTAGGCATAGCTCATAATAGTGGCATAGCTAGGCGATACAAAACGGTCAATAGCCCTACGCACCTCGCTATTGTACTCGAGTGGAACGAGTGACATCAGCGCCTCAAGTCTTGCTACATATATCGAGTCTAAATTATCGGTTTTAAGCTTGTTATTGATATTATCTGCTGCCGCTACGAAGTTATTGAAGTAGTTTTCGTAGGCTTCGACCGTAGTTGTTGCGCGCCACATTGCCAGCACCGAGTCAATCTGCTGGAGAGTGTTAACGCGAGGCTTAGGAGTAGGGGTTGCAACCTCTGCCGCTGCGGCAAAAATTGAGTCTACCTTGATAAGGCTATCCTGCTCAGCCTTGATTGTCTCAGGTGAGGTGTACTGCTTGCGTGAGCGGCGGCCAGGGCGCTGTGCTGTGGCGTCAGAGGCAATAAAGAGTAGGGCTACAATGAGTAGCAGTATGGGGCGTAGTTGTCTAAAAATCATTATGAAGTATATCTATTATTACTTAGAATTTCACGCTCATATTAAGGCCATAGACAGGTTGTGTACCCACGGTGGTATAGTCGAAATATGGTTCAATATTCATCGTTAGATCATCCGAAATGTCGTAGTCCTGAAGATGGGCGTCAACATGAGCATCAAGGATCTGCAATAGGTAGACACCTGCTGTAAGGATGATACATAGGTCTCGGTTACGGCGGTAGCTATCCTTGAGGTTCTTGAGGAAGGTCGCAGAGTATGCGCCACGGAACTCATCGGCAGCACCACCAGGATACTTGTCGGGGTTCTTATCGTAGTCCACACGCAGGTTGTACGCCGTCTTGAAACGCTGATAACCACGGTTATTCCAGTCGATGGTATATATGGTCGAGGCCATACCTCCCAAGACTATCGGCACGCGCCAATAGCTCTTGTTGTAGATCTGTCCCGCACCAGGGCAGATGGTCGAAAGGGTTGTGGCTCGCTTGACATGCGATATCTCGGTAGTAGAGTAGTTAATGGCGGCATCACCGATGAAGTAGAGGTACGACGCAATAGCAAGGCCAGCGTATATCTGGCGCATCGTGTTATGCTTAATCATCTTGCCCTGCAACGCATCAAGCTCAGGGGTACGCATATAACCATTATCAACGAGGTATTGGTCATACTGTGCCTTCAGCGGTTTGTACTGCTTATTCTCGTAGAAGAACATACCCACCGACGCACCGACAACGGGGTACAAAACACCGAGCTTCCAATACTGCTTGTTATATATCTGTCCAAAGCCAGGCAAGGGTAGTGATAGCCAACATACGCGTGACATGCCCATCGAGTCGCTGATAAATGGTCGACGAGGCTCTCCGTTCTTATTCAGGCGTACGCGCTTGCCATCAGGTGCAACGCTATCACCGTGCATTAGGATAAGAGAGTCGCGATGTACTCTCTGTGCGACGATGCTGCGTATCGAGTCGCGCGAAGTTGCAGGCAGCTCGTTGTAGAGCATATGCTCGTTGCGCGCAATGGAGTCGATAAAGGAGTAGTAGAGTGAATCACGACGAGCCGCAGCCTCCGCCTTAGCACGAAGCAGCGCAGCCGAGTCGATAGGCACAAGGCCACCCTGGTTGATGGTGCGAACATTGCCTCGGAGTCTCTCGCGACTATATTCCTGCGCAGAGAGTGTGGTGGCGCTGGCAACGAGTGTGAGCACCATCAAAATAAAACCTATGAATATTCGCTTGTTCATCATTACTCTAAACGATAGAGAGTGTTTAATTATTTTATCTTACCAAGTTTGGCGATTAGTCTCTCGACTTCGGTGTCGTTGGCGCACTCGATAGTTATACGGCTTGAGCCACTCTTTGTGCGCTTGATTGAGATATTGTCGCTAAGCACGCGCTCAAGCTCTACAACGAGGCGTGAGTATGACTCAGGATACTCCTCCTCGTCAGCAGTCTCACACGCCGTCGCTGTCGATAGTTTGCGTGCCAACTCCTCAGCCTGACGCACCGAAAGACCCTTGCGCACGCACTTCTTGAGAGCCTTAATCTGATTCTCGTAGTCGAGCGTAGCGAGTGCCTTGGCGTGGCCCATAGAGATAAGACCCTCCTTGAGGGCAAGCTGCATCTCCGATGGCAACGACAAAAGGCGCATATAGTTCGACACGGTAGAGCGCTTTTTACCCACTTTCTCGGCCATAGCCTCCTGTGTGAGGCCGCACTCCTCGACAAGGCGCTGCATACCGAGGGCGATCTCTATCGCATTAAGATTCTCGCGCTGGATATTCTCAACCAGAGCCATTGCGTGAAGGTCCTCATCATCCACCTCGCGGATATAGGCTGGCAGCCTCTCAAGGCCCGCCTTCTGTGATGCACGCCAACGACGCTCACCGCTGATGATGGTGTACTTGCCATCCTCACGACGCTTGAGGGTGATAGGCTGAATGACACCGAGCTGCGATATTGATGTCGCCAACTCAGCAAGTGCCTCCTCGTCGAAATTGCGGCGTGGCTGCGTAGGGTTAGGCTCAATATCCTTTATGTCAACCTCGGTCATCTCTGCCATAGGTGTCGACTGCTGTGTAGGTAGGGTAGTGCCAAAAAGCGCGTCGAGACCTCTGCCAAGTCCTCTCTTCTTTTGTGTAGTCATATTCTTCGTGTTAGTCGTTATCTCTTCTTGTTGCGCTTGAGGAACTCACGCGCCAAACTTAGGTAGTTCGTCGAGCCCGTAGCCGCCGCATCGTAGAGCATAATAGGCTTGCCGTGCGATGGCGCCTCACCAAGACGAATGTTACGCTGGATAATGGTCTCGTAGGTCAACTCACCGAAGTGTTCCTTAACCTCGCTTACAACCTGATTGTTGAGCTTGTTGCGCATATACATCGTGAGCACGAAACCCTCGATGTCGAGCTGTGGATTGAGGCGGCTCTTGACCATCTTAATGGTGTTGAGCAACTTGCTAAGACCCTCCAATGCAAGGTACTCGCACTGCACAGGCACGAGAACCGAATCGGCAGCCGTAAGGATATTTACGGTGGTGAATCCGAGCGATGGGGAGCAGTCGATAAAGATATAGTCGTAGTTGTCACGCACCGAGTCGACGATGCCCTTGATGATGTGGTGGGCGTTCTCCATTGTCGAGAGCTCGGTATCGGCAGCCACAAGGTTGATGGACGACGGGAGGAGCCACAACTTCTTGATATCCTCCGAGTGGAGAATGACCTCCTCGGCACGACACTCGCCAACGATACACTCATAAATGCCTGGCTGGTTAATGTCGAAGCCAAGGCCCGAGGTAGCATTTGCCTGCGGGTCTGCGTCGATGAGCAACACCTTTTTGCCCAGCAGGGCCACCGATGCTGCGAGGTTGATGGCAGTCGTAGTCTTACCTACGCCACCTTTCTGATTTGCTAAAGCAACAACTTTTGACATCTATATCTTGTCCTTTCTTTTTCGTTACTAAATAATTCTTGCAAAAATAGTAAATTTATCGGATTTATCTCCCTTGTTTTTGAAAAAATATATATCTTTGTTTGAATTTTGCTCTGTCGCCCTATGCGTCAGAGTGTTTTGAACTCGATGAGTGCAATGAAGAATGTTATTGAAATAGTTTCCAGACTCTGCCTCTTTGCCATCATCTTTCTGTTGATGCAGATTGTGGCGGCGTGGTTGTTGCCCGTGGCATCATTCAACAACGATGTCGATTTGGGGCAAATGATAGCCTACATCATCGCAATGATGCTTACGCTTGGTGCGCTTACACTATCGAATAGAGTGCTCAAAACACCGCCTAAACCTATCCTCAAGAGCGGCAATGGTTTCGATCCTCGTTGGATACTCTGCGGCGTGGTGCTGATGATAACACTTAGTATCGTCCTTGCCCCGCTAAATGACTATCTGCCAGATGATCGCGAGTTTAGCGATAGCGCCTGGACACTCATTATGGTGACCATCATAGCGCCCGTATTCGAGGAGATTCTATTTCGTGGGAAACTCTACGAGTTACTACGCGCAAAGTCATCACCCATCGTTTCGGCGCTGCTCTCAGCCCTTATGTTTGGTCTTATGCACCTCGAGCCTGTGGTCGTGGTTGAGGGCTTTGTGGTGGGTATATTCCTAAGTTATATCTACCTGCGCACGAAGTCGATTTTTGCGCCGATTATCCTCCATATGTGCAACAACACGCTGGCCTATGCACTTGAGATTTTGTCGTATAGCGAGCGCCCGCTCCTCGACCTTGTGGATAGTCGTGAGTACTACATTCTTATCTATGCTGCCTCAGCAGTAGTCTCTGCGCTGACACTATTTATCGCACTGCGATACTTGGTGCGCTACGACAAGATTGCCAAGCGCAAGGAGGGCATAGAGTAGTAGCTATGGTTTACGATATATAAAAAAGAGAGTCCCATATCAGCCGATATGGGACTTTTTGTAAGGATTAAGGTTGATTAGAGAAGAGCGTCAATCTTTGCCTTGAGCTGCTCCTTGTCAGCAGTACCTACATGCTTGTCAACCTGGTTGCCATCCTTGAAGAAGAGGATAGTAGGCACATTGCGAACACGGTACTGAGCTGCGATCTCGTCGCCATCCTCACCTACATCGCACTTGCAAATGATTACCTTGCCATCATACTCCTCAGCAAGTTCGTCAATGATAGGGCTTACCATACGGCAAGGACCGCACCAAGTAGCCCAAAAATCGATAACCACAGGCATACCCTTGCCCATTACCTCGTCAAAATTCTCGTTGTTTAGTTTCAAAGCCATAACTGTAAAAATTTATATGTTAATAAAATAGTTGAACTCATTGCTAATCAGAAAGTTCATAAACTCAGCACTCGTCGACACTCGATACTTCTTCGAGTTGAGCTTAATTTTCACATCATTCTGGTGATCTATGACCGTCAGCTGGAGCGTGGTCTTACCAGGGTTGGCCTTCACCTGCTCCAAGAGCATCTGCGTTAGCGTAGGGCATATCTCGTTTATATCCAACTCGATGCGTATCTTGTCCACATTCTCTGCCACATCGGCAAGGTGCTGTATCGACACAATCTTATACTCTAACGCCTCACCCTCCTTGCCAAAGCGGGGCTGCACACGACCTCGAATAAAGAGGAAGTGATCCACCTCGATGTATAGGCCAAAGCGTTCATACTCCTTGCTATATAGTACAAACTCGTGCGAGGTATTGTAATCCTCGAACATAAAGCGAGCATAGCGGCGACCATCCTTCGTCGTAAGTGGCGTTACAGAGGTCACGATGCCTGCTACGGCAAGCTCCTTGCCATTGAAGAGCGTGAGCTCATCAAGATCACCAACCTCCACCTGACACATCTTCTTAAGGATGAAGTCAAAGCGATCGAGCGGGTGACCCGAAAGATAGAGGCCGATAACCTCCTTCTCCTTATTGAGCACTGCAATGTTGCTCCAATCCTCTGCCGCAGGAACGCGTGGTGGTGGTACATCCGAGCCGCTATCGCTAAACATACCGAAGAGGCTCTGCTGCGCATTATTCTTATCGGCTTGCACGCGCTGTCCATAGCGCATAAGCATATCGAGGAACACAACGCCGTTACTATCCTCAGCAAAGAAGCGCGAGCGGTTGTAGTCGATAAGCGAGTCGAAGCCACCGGCATAGACGATGCTCTCGAGACACTTGCGGTTCACCACCGAGAAGTTCGTGCGCTCCATAAAGTCGTAAATCGACTTGTATGGACCATTATCGAGACGCTCCTTGACGATGGCTTGCGATGCCGCCTCACCAACGCCCTTGATAGCTGCAAGGCCGAAGCGAATATCGCCATTCTTCGATGTCGAGAAGCGAATCATCGACGCATTTACATCGGGACCAAGTACTGCTATACCCATACTCTTACACTCGGTAAGGTATGCCGTTACCTCCTTAATATCGTTAAGGTTACGGCTGAGCACCGTCGCCATATACTCAGAAGGGTAGTGAGCCTTGAGGTATGCCGTCTGGTATGCCACCCACGAGTAGCAGGTTGCGTGCGACTTATTGAAGGCATACGATGCAAACTTCTCCCAGTCGCCCCAAATCTTCTCCAACACCTTCTCGTCGTGACCATTGGCCTTACCGCCCGCCACGAACTTAGGTTTTAGCTCGTCCAGCTTCGACTTAATCTTCTTACCCATCGCCTTACGCAGGGTATCGGACTCGCCTCGAGTGAAGTTACCCAGCAGACGCGAGAGCAACATGACCTGCTCCTGATATACCGTAATACCGTAAGTATCCTTGAGATATCGCTCCATAATCGGGATATCGTAGACGATAGGCTTGCGGCCATGCTTACGGTCGATAAAGTCTGGAATGTAGTCCATCGGACCTGGTCGGTAGAGGGCATTCATCGCAATAAGGTCCTCGAAGGTCGAGGGCTGCAACTCGCGCAAATACTTCTGCATACCAGGCGACTCGAACTGGAAGGTACCGATGGTGCCACCAGCGCAGTATAGGTCGTAGGTCTTTTGGTCGTCAATCGGAATGGTCTCGATATCAATCTTCACACCGTGCGTCTGCTCGATGGTTTCGACGGTATCCTTGATGATTGACAAGGTCTTAAGACCCAAGAAGTCCATCTTGATGAGTCCCGTATCCTCAATCACCGCACCCTCGTATTGCGTAACGAGCATATGTTCGCCCGTCTCCTTATCAACGGCCGTACTTACAGGCACCCAGTCGGTGATATCATCACGACAGATAATAGTACCGCAGGCGTGAACACCCGTACCACGCACATTACCCTCGAGCATCTTGGCATACTTAATAGTATCGCGCATAATAGGGTCCTTCGACTCCTCAGCCTCCTTAAGCTCAGGTACGGCATTTATGGCGTTGCGAAGGTTGACCTTGAGCAACTTGTCACGATCGTTAGGGTCTGGAATACGGTCAGGAATCCACTTACACAGCTGGTTAGCCTGCGCCAATGGTAGCTTCTGAACGCGTGCCACATCCTTGATCGCCATCTTGGTGGCCATAGTACCATAGGTGATGATGTGCGCCACCTTCTCCTTGCCATACTTCTGCGTCACCCAATTAAGCACTCGACCTCGACCATCGTCATCGAAGTCAATATCGATATCGGGCAACGAGATACGGTCGGGGTTAAGGAATCGCTCAAACAGTAGGTCGTACTTAATCGGGTCGATCTGGGTGATACCGAGGCAGTATGCCACAGCAGAACCTGCGGCCGAACCACGGCCAGGGCCCACCGAGACATCGAGCTCCTCACGAGCCGCTCGGATAAAGTCCTGCACGATAAGGAAGTAACCAGGGAAACCCATGGTCTTCATAATGTGTAGCTCGAACTTTAGACGCGTCGTGGTCTCCTCGTCGAGCACCTCGCCGTAGCGCTTATGCGCACCATCCATTGCGAGCTTCGCGAGGTAGTCTGCCTCAAGTTTTATACGATATAGCTTGTCGTAACCGCCTAATTTCTCAATCTTTGACTTGGCCTCACTCTCTGAAAGGACAACATTGCCATTCTCATCGCGTGTAAACTCATTGAAGAGGTCCTCCTCGGTAAGCGTAGCACGATAACCCTCCTCGGTACCAAACTCCTCTGGGATGGCAAAGGTAGGCATAATAGGGGAGTGGTCGATGGAGTAGCTCTCCACCTTATTACACACCTCCACCGTATTATCCAGCGCCTCAGGGATATAGTCGAAGATGGCATTCATCTCCGCCGTAGTCTTGAGCCACTCCTGCTTCGAGTATAGCATACGCTGCGGGCTATCGAAGTCCTTGCTCGTGCCGAGACATATCAGTCGATCGTGCGCCTCAGCGTGCTCCTCGTCAACGAAGTGGACATCGTTGGTGCAGACGAGCTTGATACCCAACTCGCGCGATAGCTCGATGAGTTTCTCATTTACCGTCGCCTGAATCTTTGCCGTTTCGTGGTTAGCGCGCTCCACGGTAGCCTTATGTAACTGAAGCTCGAAGTAGTAGTCATCGCCAAAGATGCTCTTATGCCACAACGCCGCCTCGCGTGCTGCATCTAAGTTGCCAGCACGAATATGTCGAGGTATCTCGCCACCGATACACGCTGAACAGCAGATAAGTCCCTCGTGGTACTTCTCCAACTCCGTCCTGTCGGTACGAGGACGGCCATACATACCCTCGGTGTAGGCCTTCGAGACAATCTTAATCAGATTCTTGTAGCCCCTCATATTCTTTGCAAGGAGGATAAGGTGGTAACCACTATAATCACCCATTGCCTTCTCTTTGAGGTGCATACCTCGACGCGCTACATATACCTCGCAGCCGATAATAGCCTTAAAGTCGTTCTTGGGTATAGCATCCAGCTCAACGCGTGCCTTAGCCAGCGTCGCCGCAGCATCTTCGCCCTTCTCGGCATCAGTTGCAGTGCCGTCCTCAATCTTTGCGATGAGCTTTTGGAGCGTCTTTATCTTGTCCTTGCGGGCTCCGTTTTTCTTGTTAATATAGTTGAAGAACTCCTTAACACCGAACATATTACCGTGGTCGGTAAGCGCAATGCCAGGCATACCGTCTGCAATAGCCTTATCGACAAGCTTTGGGATGCTTGCCTGGCCATCGAGCAACGAGAACTGGCTGTGAACATGTAGGTGTACAAAGGAGCGCATATGTCTATATAATTATCAGCGTACAAATATAGATATATTTTTTCAAAAATATATTGTCCTCTCGCTTGTATTTGTCGATATATTTCGTTACCTTTACTATCGAATAACAGATAAAATACTATGGTTATGGAGACAACAACTTCTACATTGGTTGTCCTTGATGTGTATGACAACCCTATTAGGGCGGAAATCGCTAAGTCTATACTTGACAGCGCCGACATCTTTTGTGTCCTCAATGGCGAGTATATGGCGACAATCTACACAACAACAGCATTCCCCATCTACCTAATGGTGCGAAGTGAGGATTTAGAGAACGCTAAGGCTCTACTCAGCACCGAGAACTATTAGCGTAGCGCTGAAATACCCAAACCAAAAAAACGGGTGGCACTCCGATTGTGCCACCCGTAATGTTTTATGTAAACTAAACTCTATACTCCCTTAATCTCCAGCTCGCGCTGCCAAATATGCCAAGCGGCAATGGCCTGAGTCTGAAGCATAAGCATACCACCCAATGTCTTGGCACCGCGTGCCTTGCCTCGCTCAAGGAAGAGCGTGTTGGCCGGATTGTACACTAGGTCGAAGAGGCGATGGTCACTGCCGATGCTATCATAGCATATCGCAGGTGCTGTGCCCACATTTGGGAGCATACCTACGGGTGTAGTGTTGATGATAACATTGTGGTTGGCGATGATATCTTCGGTTAATGAGTCGTAGGTGTAGTCACCCTTTTCCGCATCACGCGACACGGTATGAAACACCTTACCTAAGCGCTTGAGCGAGTACTGCACGGCCTTCGATGCACCACCTGTACCAAGTATAAGGATGCCTGTTGCGGTAGCCATCTCAAGCCACTCGAGCGACGCGTCGACGCCCACGATATCTGTATTGTAGCCTATCTTTTTGCCATTTTTTACCACCACACAGTTCACCGCACCAACAGCCTCCGCCTCGGGCGAAAGCTCGTCGAGATAGGGGATGATGCTCTCCTTGTATGGTATTGTGACATTGAAACCTGAAAGGTTATGCTTGGCAATGATGTCGTCCACATCCTCAATGCTCTCCATCTCGATAAGTGCATAGTCTGCATCAACCTGGTCGGCAGCAAACTTCGCAGTAAAGAACTTCTGCGAGAATGAGTGGCCCAACTTGCGTCCAATAAGTCCAAAATGTATCATAGTAGTGTTATTCTAATTCTTAAACTCCTCAATCATAACGCTATACTCCTCAGTCTCTGCGGTGGTGTCTATTGTCTCTATTTCGGCCTCCACTACCTCCGTAGCCTCATCATTGCCGCCATCCTCAGAACCGAATAGCCATAGCGTAAGGGCGGTAAAACCGATAAGCAGCACAGCAAAGAGTGTTGCGAGCATATTGAAATACTTGTCGATAAAACTCTTAATCGGAGCACCGAAACGCCATATAAGCCAGCCGATAAGGAAGAATCTCAGTCCACGCGACACCAATGAAGCGATGATAAACATCACGAAGTTGATGCTAAACATTCCGCCCGCAATGGTAAAGAGTTTGAATGGTAGAGGGGTAAAGCCTGCGGTAAAGACAATCCAAAAGTTGTATTTGTTGTACAGCGCACCAACATTATTAAAGCTCTCGATGCTAAAGATATTCTCGTAGAAGAATGCAGCGAGTGCTGTCGGCTCTCCCGATGGCGCTACCCACAAGAAGTGGCCGATGCCGTAGCCAAGTGCTGCGCCGATAATCGAACCAACGAGACACAATGCAGCAAAGCGAAATGACTTCTTAGGCGCACCCAAACATAGTGCAATTAGAAGGATGTCGGGCGGCAATGGAAACCAGCTCGCCTCGAAGAGTGCTATAACAAAGAGAGCAAGCCAGCCCCAGCGGCTGTCGCTCCACGATAACACCCAGTTGTATAACTTTTTAATCATAATCTATTAACTGTTTTACGCCGCCTCGCATCACGCCTATCAGTGGATGCAAGAACACCCCTGGTTTAGAGGGAGTGCAAATATACAACATTTACTCGATATGGACAACTATACCTCCACCAATGACCAGATTGTCTCGATAAAATACCAAAGGTTGACCCTTTGCAGGTGCATACGCAGCATCTTGCGTGGTCACCAAGTAGCCCTCGTCAAGCGCTGTGATTTGAACAGGTAGTTCGGGATTGCGACCGATGCCTCGAATCTTAATAGTGATATCATCTGCGGTGAGCAACTCGTTGACATTAACAATATTGCAATCACTTATATATAGCTTATATTTAAGTAGTGACTTTGCATCGCCAACGATGAGTCTATTGTGCTCGCTATCGATATCCACAACTCTGCGCCCATCCGTAAGACCAGAGCCTCGCTTCTGACCAATCGTATAGCGAGCAATTCCGTTATGCCTACCGCACGGAGTGCCATCCTCCAAAACGATATCGCCCTCAGCCATCTCCACGCCTTGCAACTCGAGAAACTCAGCATATGGCCTGCCCTCGAGAAAACAAATGCCCATACTCTCGCTCTTATCGCTAAAACGCTCCCTCACATCACTCTTTATAATATTACCCATAGGCGTTATGGCGCGCGCGAGCACCTCCTGACTTAGCCCCCATAGGTAGTACGATTGATCCTTGTTTGGGTCGATGCCCTTGGCAACATAGTTCCTGTCATCGCGCCTCACGATATTGAAGTAGTGGCCCGTAGCGATATGCTCAATGCCCATCTCATCCGCCACCTCGCTAAGTATCTGCCACTTTATATGCGTGTTGCAGCGCGTGCAGGGCGCAGGCGTGCGACCCTTGGCATACTCACGACAGAAGTAGTCAACAATGGTGCAACGGAAGCGCTCTTTACCCTCATAGAGATGCCACTCCACACCGAGCTCCTCGGCAATGCGTGATGCCTTGGCTATCGCCTCAGGCGAGAGGAGTGTGTCGATGGTAAGGGCCACAACCTCGTAGCCCATATCCCTAAGATAACCAACCGCAGTGGTGCTATCCATTCCGCCACTAAAGCCAAGTAATACTCTGTGCATAAGTAGTTTGCCTATGTTTAATTCATCTTATACTATAACTATTGCAGAACATAATTCCGACACCTGCGCATAGGCAAATGTCGGAACTATTGCGTTGCAATCTCAATCAGAGTACGACGCCACTAAAGGCTATCAAACTCATCGTCTATCGAGGGATGCACCTCCTCACTCTCAGCGAAGTACTCAGGCTTGTGCTCCTTGATGAAGTCGACCATCTCGCTAAGGCCGTCGATAAACTTCGCAAAATCCTCCTTGTAGAGGTATATCTGGTTGCGTGAGAATGTGGCATAGCCATCCTTATCTACGCGCTTACGCGACTCGGTGATTGTTAGGTAGTAGTCATCACCACGCGTAGCCTTAACATCTATAAAATAGGTACGCTTACCAGCTCGTACTGCTTTTGAGCAGATCTGCTCGCTACTATCGTCGTGATCGTGATGTGTATTATAGCCCATCGTGATTGAATTTTAGAGTTTTATTTAAGTTAGGTTAATCACTTAACGAAGATAGTGATTATTTCCTAATTAACCAAACTTTTTGTCTATAATTCCGCTTAATTAGCAGGGCTAAGGATTCGCTCGTAGGCCTCAGCATCGGTGATAATCTCGAGTGCACGCTGCATCATATAGTCAAAGCCGAGGCAGTAGATATACTGTCGAGCGCTGTCGCCATATAGCTGCTCAGCGATTGATGCCATAAGCATCGTGCGAATAAACCTCTGGTCGAGCTCCGTAAAGTCATCAAGCGAACACTGCGCATAGCGACAGAATATATCATAAATGTCGTCGCTAAGTTGGAAGTTGCCCGCAAACTCTTCGATAGTAGGGTACTGCTTGCCAATGACCTTTGGCGATACACCATCCCAATACTCTATGGCGGTATGCTCAAACACCGCCTCGGAGTATAGCTGCGAGAGTCGCTGCGAAAGCTGAATGCTGTCCGTATCAATATAGACATCTGGGGTGATGCCTCCGCCGCCATAGACCTTGCGACCACGCTTTAGTGTTCTGAAAAGTAGTTCAGAGTCGTATGGTATCGAGTCGGGGTGCATATATCGCAGGGAGTCAGTGCGATACTCATCACCCTTGCCCATAGTGTATGGTCGCTGAATGGTGCGCCCTGATGGGGTCTTGTATCGCGCAATGGTAAGGGTTATACCTGAGCCATCCTTAAGATCTACAACCTTCTGTACCAGGCCCTTGCCAAAGCTCGTATGGCCAACGATAACACCTCTATCGTGGTCCTGTATTGCTCCAGCAAATATCTCGCTCGACGAGGCACTATTCTCGTTGATTATAACCACAATAGGGCAGTCAATATAGTTATCTCTCTTCTTGTCGTAGACGATGCTATTAGTACGACCCTCGGTGCTAACAATCACATCACCCTTCTCAAGAAAGAGACTCGTAATGTCAATAGCCGATATGATAGCGCCACCGCCATTATCTCGTAAATCAACTATGAGACTCGTGATTTTACCCAACTCTTTGTATGCCTGCAAAAACTCCGAGCCGACAGGCTTCGAGAACTTAGAGATAGAGATGTAGCCGACATCGCCAACACGAAATGCTGCACTTATAGCACTGCTTGTGATAAACTCGCGTGAAAGTGTTATTTTCAGCGGTTTATCCTCTGATCGGCGTACAATGTCGATAGATACCTTAGTGTCTGCCTCACCACGAAGTAGGGTAGCGATGCTGTCGGTTGGAACACCGATAATGCTTTTGCCGTCAATAGCCGTAATACGGTCATTTAGCTGAATCTTTGCACGCCCAGCAGGGGAGTTCTCAAGCGTACCTCGCACAACCATCGTGTCGTTGTGCATATTGTATCGAATACCCACACCCGCATACTCGCCCCTAAGGCGAATCCTTAGGTCGGCCATCTGCTCCGGAGAGAGGTAGGTGGAGTGGGGATCAAGCTCCTTTAATGTCGCTTTGATGGCCTCTTCAACCAGTGGTTCAAGAGGCACATCGTCGACATAGTTATTCCTCAGTTGCTGATAGACATAGTTGAGCTTTTGTATCTGCTGTTGCTCGGTAAGTTGGGCCGAAGCGCTAACACACCATAGAGCTAAACAAACGATTGATATAAAAAGCCGTCTCATCAGTCAACATCAGAGAGTTATAGGAGTGTGATAATCTCGTCGAAATTAACCTTGTGCTGCTCGCCAGAGCGCATATCCTTAACCGTTGCAACGCCAGAGGCAAGCTCCTCCGAGCCAATGATTACGACATAAGGAATACCACGACGGTTAGCATACTCCATCTGCTTCTTCATCTTCGCAGCCTCAGGGTAGATTTCGGTAGCGATGTCACTATTTCGCAACGAGCTCATAATGCGCATCGATGCCTCTGCCTCCGCCTCACCAAGGTTGATGAAGAGCACCTTTGTCGAGCAGGCCAACTCCTCGGGGAAGAGGTTTAGGCCAAGCATAACATCGTAGATACGGTCGGCACCAAACGAGATACCTACACCCGACATACCGGGCATACCGAAGATGCCGGTGAGGTCGTCGTAGCGGCCACCACCAGAGATTGAGCCGATAGCAAAGTCGTTAGCCTTAACCTCGAAGATAGCACCTGTGTAGTAGTTCAAGCCACGCGCCAACGAGAGGTCGAGCTCTGGGGTAAGATTGATGCCGAGACGCTCCACATTGTTAAATATGGTGCGCATCTCCTCGATACCAAGCATACCCGTCTCCGACGAGCCGATTACCTTGCCAAGCTTTACGAGCTTCTCCTCGTTTGTGCCGCTAAGCTCGAGGATAGGCTGCAACTTAGCGATTGCCTCGTCGTCGATACCTCGCTCACGAAGCTCCGCCTTCACATTGTCAAGACCAATCTTATCGAGCTTATCGATAGCTACGGTGATATCAATCATCTTGTCGGCGTGACCGATTGACTCAGCGATACCAAACAAAATCTTACGATTGTTCATCTTGAGCGTAACCGAGATGCCGAGCTTGCTAAATACGCGTGCTACGATATCAACGAGCTCCACCTCCGAGAGGAGAGACTTCGAGCCGATGACATCAACATCGCACTGATAGAACTCGCGATAGCGACCCTTCTGTGGGCGGTCAGCACGCCATACAGGCTGAATCTGGTAGCGCTTGAAGGGGAATACAATCTCGTTCTGGTGCTGCACGACATAGCGCGCAAAAGGCACAGTGAGGTCATAACGGAGACCCTTCTCCGAGATTTTTGACGCCTGACGCAACTCCTCCTCTGAGAGTTTTGCACCGTAATCGCCTGAATTAAGAATCTTAAAGAGGAGCTTGTCACCCTCGTCGCCATACTTGCCGAGGAGGGTAGACAGGTTCTCCATAGATGGTGTCTCAAGGGGTGCGTAGCCAAAGAGGCGGAACACACCCTTGATTGTGTCGAAGATATATGTACGGCGCATCATCTCCTCAGGAGAGAAGTCGCGCGTACCCTTTGGTATTGATGGTTTCTGTGCCATTGACTACTGCTCTGCTAAAAGTTTCTTATACTTAACACGCTTTGGAGTAGTATCCTCACCCTGAGACTTCTTCCAAGCCTCGTACTCTGAGTATGTACCCTCGTAGAATACCACCTTAGAGTCACCCTCGAACGAGAGGATGTGTGTAGCGATACGGTCGAGGAACCAACGGTCGTGCGAGATAACTACGGCACAGCCAGCGAAGTTCTCAAGACCCTCCTCCAATGCACGCAAGGTGTTGACATCAATATCGTTGGTAGGCTCATCGAGAAGGAGAACATTGCCCTGCTCCTTGAGCGCGAGAGCCAAGTGCAAGCGGTTACGCTCACCACCAGACAACACGCCGCACTTCTTCTCCTGGTCAGCGCCGTTGAAGTTGAAGCGGCCCACATATGCACGCGCATTCACCTGACGGTTGCCAAGCTGAATGAGGTCGCTATTCTGTGAGATAACCTCATAAACGGTCTTCTCTGGGTCGATAGACTTGTGCTGCTGGTCGACATATGCAAGCTTAACGGTAGGACCTACACGGAAGCTGCCCGATGTAGGCTCCTCAAGGCCCATAATCATACGGAAGAGGGTAGTCTTACCTGTACCGTTGGCACCAATAACACCGACGATACCTGCTGGTGGAAGCGAGAAGTCGAGATTCTCGTAAAGCACACGGTCGCCATAAGCCTTGGTAACGCCCTGAGCCTCGATAACGACATCACCCAAACGAGGACCGTTAGGAATGTAGATCTCGAGCTTCTCCTCACGCTCCTTGGTGTCGGCATTCATCAACTTATCGTAAGCAGAGAGACGCGCCTTTGACTTTGCGTGACGGCCCGATGGTGACATACGCACCCACTCCAACTCGCGCTCGAGGGTCTTACGACGCTTGCTCTCCTGTTTCTCCTCCATAGCCATACGCTGAGTCTTCTGCTCGAGCCAGCCAGAGTAGTTACCCTTCCAAGGAATACCCTCACCACGATCGAGCTCAAGAATCCAACCTGCCACATTGTCAAGGAAGTAACGGTCGTGCGTAACGGCAATAACTGTACCCTTGTACTGCTGCAAGTGCTGCTCAAGCCAGTCAATACTCTCAGCATCGAGGTGGTTGGTAGGCTCATCGAGAAGGAGGACATCAGGCTGCTGCAACAACAGACGGCACAACGCCACACGACGGCGCTCACCACCCGAAAGAACGCTCACATTCTGGTCTGGATCTGGACAGCGGAGCGCATCCATCGCACGCTCAAGAACGCTATCGAGCTCCCAGCCATTCACCTGATCAATCTTCTCATAAAGCTCGCCCTGACGCTCCACAAGACGCGCCATCTCGTCGTCGTCCATAGGCTCGCAGAGCTTCATATTGATATCCTCGTACTCCTTCAAAAGAGCTACGGTCTCAGCTGCACCCTCCTCGACAATCTCCTTAACGGTCTTTGTTGGGTCGAGCTGTGGCTCCTGCTCGAGGTAGCCTACTGAGTAGCCTGGTGAGAATACCACCTCACCCTGATAGCTCTTGTCGATACCTGCGATAATCTTCATAAGGGTAGACTTACCCGAGCCGTTAAGACCGATGATACCGATCTTT
>JAGBTP010000066.1 GCA_017631255.1 Alistipes sp. | reverse complement strand
GTTACATTCTTTGAGTCCTGGATAACATTGATAGCACGCTCGCCTGAAGCAACGATGTTGAGGTTCTTGATAGTTACATTTTCTGCACCACTTACATTGATAGCACGAGTTGCAGTTGATGTAAGGGTATAACCATTACCGTCGATAATAGTATTACCCTTAAGAACAAGAATCTCGCTAAACTCCTCATCCTTTGTGAATACATACTCACCACCTCTTGCAAGAACATCAGCAAGCCAGCTTGCAGTATTAGCAATCTCAGTCTCATCCTTAACGGCCTCGTTAACACCATTTACCTCAGCCTCCTCAGCAACGATAATCTTACCATTTGTATTGTCGATAAAGTCAGCATCACCAACAAGAGTACCCTCACCAGTAAGTACAAGGGTGTTAGCAACTACAACAGTTGCACCTGCCTCTGCAGTGATAGTCATACCATTAAGGTCGATAACGGTAGTTGGAGCAGCAGCAGCGCGTGTCATAGCACGAGTATCATTATTCTCAATAGTGATATCGTTACCGATAACATAGTTACCAGCCCTACCATTGTTAACAACATCTACGAACTCTGCACCAGAAGTGATAACAGTGTAGTTCTTGTGGTTAGGGTTCTGAGCCTCGCCAAAACCAGGCTTAGTAATAACATTGATGATGTTACCAGTGGTAAGAACCTCACCCTTCAAAGTAGTAAGGTAGTTAGGCTGTACAAGGATATCTGTGTTGAAGTTGTTCTCCTTGATAAGTGCGTCGTTCTGATCGTAAACCTTGAGGTTGAACTGAACAACATCGCCCTCGTTTGCGAAGAAGTAGTCAGAGAAGATAGTGCGAGCAGCATCAGTCTCGTTGGTGTAAGCCTTGATAAGCTCAATTCCGTGGCTCTTCTCAACGGTCTTATCCTCAGCCTTGCCAGTGTATGCGTTGAATCTTGCATAGTGCTCAGAAGTGTACTCAGCCTCATACTTTGTAGCCGTGATATCAAACTTCGCAAGCTCGTCGTAGTCGGTAGTCACAACGCGCAACTTAGCGAAAGGACGGTAGAGTTCGATGTTGATAGACTGAGAACCATTGAAGTTCTTTGCCTCGTAGGTTGCAGTAAATGCATCACGCTTCTCGTCCATTGCGTTCCAGCTGTTATCTATGAGTGTAATGTTCTTAAGGTCATCAGTGTTGTAATAGTTGCTCTCCATCTCAGCAGCATCTACAACATCTGCCCAAACAACAAACTGGTAGTCACGGTTAGGAACAAGGCGAACAGGGAATGATACTGAAGTACCAGTGCTGTACTTAACCTGACGGTTCTCTGGCTTTGTTTCGCCTTTGTAGTACACCTGGAAGATGTAACGCATAGTACCCTCGGTACACTCCCCATTTCCATTAAAAATACCCAAAGCGCTGTCTGCACTTGAACGAGTCTCAGTCTGAGGGATGTTCACGGTTACATAGGTGTCAACCTCGCCACCTGTCACAACCTCGAAACCCTCAGGCTCTGTCTGACACGATGCTAAACCAAGCACCAATGCCGCTAAAGCTAAAAATTTTTTCATAATGTGATTTGTTAATAAGTGAATGTTAAAAAAGTGTTTGTTTTGGTAATAAAACTCAAGGTCATTTGCCGCAGGGCAAAACATCATAGGCCGTAGCACGCATCGACAACGACGGAGTACAACGACCTAAGCCCCACGGCCCGAAGGCGGTGGGTTGTGTGGAAAATTAGGATAATTTAGTGAATTATCGTAAGTGCTATAACTTGCTGATTTATAGGGCGAAAATTCCCCCCCCCTCGCGAATGCTGGGGGTAGCAAATTAGAATATGTTGTGTTATAGCACATTTACACGATTTTTTTAATTGCTTTCAGTGAACAAAAGTAGGAAATTTTATTGAATTTGCAACATTTTCGTGAGATTTTTTTTGCGTCCCGACGCCAAAACCCCCGCCCCACATCGCACGGTGTAACGACCCAAAAAGCCATATCCCGAAGCCCCGCAAACATTTCCGCATACACGCAAACAAAATATGGCGACCCCGAAGAGTCGCCATACCTATATATTATACACGCGTGTGCCTTAGATGCCCATCTCCTCGAAGAGCCAGCTTGCACCGCCAACCTTATCAACGACGAAAAGCACATAGCGGATGTCGCAGATGATGTTGCGGCAGAGCGTCTCGTCGAACTCGATGTCGCTCATCGTTGAGAGCCAAGTGCGGTCGAAGTTAACGCCGATGAGCTCGCCCTTGTTGTTGAGCACAGGTGAGCCAGAGTTACCACCGGTGGTGTGGTTGGTGGCGATGAAACATACGGGTACGGTGTACTTGCCGTTGAGCTCCACGCCCCAGCGGCCGTACTCCTTAGATGCGTACACATCGCGTAGGCTCTGTGGGATGTTGTAGTCGTAGATCTCAGGGTTATCCTTCTGCATAATACCCTCGAGGGTGGTCTGTGGGAGGTGGTACTCGCCGTCGGCATACTGGTAGCCAGCTACCTTACCATACGCCACACGAAGTGTGAGGTTTGCGTCTGGGAAGAAGGCGCGCTCCTTGTCCCACTCCATAAGAGCCTTAACATATGGGCGGAACCAGCGCTCGATGTCAGGGATATTGCTGAAGTTACGGTAGGTGTAGGGCTTGATGCGTGCCTGGATAGGTGCTACGGCTGCCACGAACTCGGCCATAGGGTCTGCAAGTGCTGCCTCGATGCTAAAGCTCTCGAGTGTGCCGATGCGGGTGTTGTCGTAGAGCCACTCGGCATACTTTGCAGCGCCACCGTGAGCCTCGAAGAGAGCCTTCAACTCAGGAGAGATGAATGTGCCCATAGCCTCGTACTCGGTCATCATCGCTACGGCCAGCTTGCGGTCTACATCGAGGACGAAGTCCTTGTAGAACATCGCTGCTGCTGCCTGCTTCTGCTCATCGTTGAGGCGCTCGCTGAGGGCGATGTTAACGACCTGCTGAAGCTCGATGCCACGGAGTGTCTCGCTATAAAGCTCGTAGTTGAAGTAACCCTCCATATTGCGCTCATACGCCGCAGCAAGTGAGTCGAGGAGGTATGCCTTATCCGGATTCTCGGTGCGGAAACGGGTCTCGTATGCCACCTTCTTACCATAGGTGCCGAGACGGTTGATACCGAGCACCTCGCCCTGCCACTTCTTCCAAGCATTGGCGATGTTTGCCTGCTTAGCGGCGTACTTGATGCGTGTCTCGACAGACTCCTTCTGTGCCTCGCCAATGATGTCGAGGCGCTCGGTGCGGAGTGCAATCTTGGTAGGGTCGGCAGTCTCTGCGATGTACTTCACAGCGTCAGAGGTGATATACTCCTGAGTGTTGCCAGGGAAGCCGTAAATCATAGTGAAGTCACCCTCCTTTACGCCCTTAGTCGAGATTTTGAAGTGGCGCGCAGGCTTGTATGGTTTGTTCTGGGCGCTGAACTCCGCTGGCTCGTTGTTCTCGTTGGCGTAGATACGGAAGATAGAGAAGTCACCGGTGTGACGAGGCCAGATCCAGTTATCGTTGTCGGCGCCGAACTTACCGATGGTGGTAGGAGGCGCACCCACGAGGCGTACATCGTTGAACTCACGGTAGATGAAGAGGTATGCCTGATTGCCATAGTACATCGACTCCACCTTAGCGCGGAAGCCAACGCCCTCGGCCTCAGCCTTGGCGATAATCTCCTCACGGCTCTCGCCAGCAGCAAGGCGGTCGGTCACCTCGTCCATACGCACCAAGATGTGCACCTTGAGGCCAGGGCAAGGGAGCTCCTCGTCGTGTGACTTAGCCCAATAGCCGTTTGTGAGATAGTCGTGCTCGACGGTTGAGAGCGACTGGATGGCGTCGTAGCCGCAGTGGTGGTTGGTGATGAGGAGACCCTTCTCCGATACGATCTCACCTGTGCAGCCGCCGTCGAAGAGCACGACAGCGTCCTTGAGCGATGCCTCGTTAATAGAGTAGATATCCTCTGCCGAAAGCTTAAAGCCCTTCGACTTCATATCCTTAATGCGTGACGATATGAGCGATGGAAGCCACATACCCTTGTCGGCAACAGCCGAGAATGTCGTTGCGCAGAGCAACACGAGTAATAATAAGGTTCGTTTCATTGTAACTGTTATTAAATTGTTTTTTTATTGTTTCAGTAAGTTGCGTTACTCGTAACACGAGGGTAGTGCCTCGATGAAGCACTCGAGTTCACGACATAGGCGCTGCACGGGTAGTCCCATAACATTGAAGAACGAGCCCTCGAGCGACTCGATGCCCACATAGCCTATCCACTCCTGAATGCCGTAGGCCCCCGCCTTGTCCATCGGCGCGTAGTTGGCGATGTAGTACTCTATCTGCTCGTCGCTCAGTTCGGCAAACCTCACCTTGCTCGTTGAGGCGAAGGTGCGCTCACGCTCCTTGCTGCGCAGCGTAACACCCGTCACCACGCTGTGCTCGCGTCCCGAAAGGCTGCGGAGCATCGTGCGTGCCTCTGCCTCCGATGCTGGCTTACCAAGTACGGCGTTGCCAAGGAGTACTGTGGTGTCGGCGGTGATGAGAATGTCGCCGCACTCGAGTGCAAATGGGTAGGCGTGGCTCTTCAAACGCGAGAGGTAGGGTGCCACATCCTCGGCAGGGAGTGTTGCGGGGTATTGCTCCTCGCAGTCGAACTTCGAGGCTATGCGAAACGCGATGCCCGTTGCGGCGAGCAGCTCCCTGCGCCTTGGCGATGCCGAGGCGAGGATTACGGTGTTGTGCTTGAGTTTGTCGTGTAAAAGCATATCTTAAGTTTTGTGCGCATATGCACGCAAGATACAAAGTTACACATTTTTATTAAATTTCATCGGTTTGTCGCGGAAAATTTAGTTGCGCGTGCGTTGCATGCGTGGATTAATATGTTGTGTGGCGGGCGTACACCATTTCGCTTTTAGAGTATATGTTGGTGTATATTCCATAAAAATGCTATGGTTTTGCATATTTAGTTTGTAGATTAATTTAATTTTACTAAATTTGTAAAAACAAACTCCCGAAAAGTTAAAACAAAACAATAATCACTATGAGAATCAACCATCTTTTCTCACTGCTTTTGGCGTTGCCATTAGTATTTGCGGCGTGCGAGAAGAGCGCGCCTAATGAGGAGCCTGCTCCTGTTGTTAACCCTACTGTTGAGGTTGTGGCTGGCGAGGCTGGCGAGGCATCACTCCGCTTTACCATCATCACCGAGCAGGCTGAGGCCGCTGCGTGGCTCGTTGTCGAGGCGTCGGAGGCTACTCCTACCGCTTCGGAGGTGTTGCAGAACGGTACCGCTGTTGAGTGCAACAAGAGTGTAGATTGCGAGGCTCAGGACCTTGTAGCAGAGACCGAGTACAAGGTTGTTGCAGCGTCGAAGAATGCCAATGGCGTAGCTTTGGACGAGGTGACTATGACCACTACCAAGCAGAATACTCCTGACCCAGAGCCAGAGCCAGAGCCAACTCCCGACACCGACGAGTTTGTGCCTGTGAAGGTTGTAGCATCGTTCTACGAGTCTGGTAACTTTATGGTTAAGTTCTACATCGACGAGTATATCTTCCACGAGTTGGATATGTACGACACCATCGCACCTAACGAGGGCTACCTTTCGGCTGGCAATTACAGCTTTGCAAATGGTGGCGTTGGCGAGCAGTGGTCTAAGTTCTACTACTATGAGACCGTTGGCGAGTCAAGCTCAAGTTATAGCTGCAAGTTTGCAGATGTAAACCTCGACCTTGTAATCAATGCCGACAACAGTGTGACTATTACCGGTACTATGTCATCGGTTAAGGAGCACCATCTCAATGTTAATTGGACAGGTGTTGTCGAGGGCTTCGACTTCAATGGTGGCAATGGCGACGAGCCTACACCTCCTGCTGGCAATGTGAACTTCACCGCTTCGAACTTCTACTACGAGTATTGGGGCAATGCTGAGACCACAGCATATAACTACTATGTTGTCCTCTCTGATGTGCCAATGAATGGCGATACATTCTCGCAGAATAGTACTAACTATGTATTCGACCTCTACTCAAATGTAGAGGCTTCGAACGAGAGTGGCGTTATTCCTAATGGCATCTACTCATTTGCAAATACCTACGGTGCTGGCACATTTAGCCAAGACTATGGTTTCCTCGCACGCATCTACGACGAGGTGGAGTATGTACTCTATGTTGATGGTTTCGTAACTGTTAGCGATAACAAGATCGAGGCTCAGCTCGAGATGGAGGACGGCACTGTTCACACCGTGGTATATGAGGGTAGCCTTGCTTGGGGCAATGGTGGTGGCAACGACACCCCATCTGATTTCGAGGCAACACACACAGCGAGCAAGTGGCTCTGGGGCGGCACATCAAACTATGGTAACAAGTATAGCGTATCGGGAGATGGCTTTGCGGTAGATGTTCACTTCCCAACTCAGTTTGCGCAGCAGACCTCGCTCGCAACAGGTAGCTATATCTGGACATCGACCTCTTGGTTCGGTTATAATGACTTCGATAATGAGTTCACAACCCGCTCATTCAGTGTTAACGGTGGCTCGGTAGCTGTCGATGCTGGTAGCGCTGTTGTATCGGCTGATGGCGATGTTTACCATATCGAGCTTACGCTCAACGGTCGTGACGGCTTTGTATATATGATTCAGTACGACGGTAAGCTCAACGACGCTGGCTCAGGTGCTGAGGAGTTCGACGGTAACCTTACCTTCACCTCTGCAACCCTTACTGACCACAATACAAGCACAGGTTTCTATACCTACCTCCTTAGCAATGGTACTAATGCGTCAATGGAACTCCTCGTGTCGGATATGAGCGCAACAGAGTCGAATATCTCGGCTGGCACATACGCTTACGCTCCTATGCTTAGCATCGTAGGTACTGAGGGCTACTTCTATGTTCGTGATCTATATGTTAACGACATTAACTATAAGCCTATGATCAACGCGTCGATGGAGGTTGAGAGCGATGGTACGAATCTTAATATCGTCTTCACGCTTCCTTGCAATGACGGCAATACCATTAACGCAATATTTGCTGGCACTATCCAGTAGTCCCACAGCCCTCTCCGCAGCTTATGAGGGTTGCGGAGAGGCTTAACCTAAAAACTCATCAACCCAATAAACTAAACAAAAATGAGAAAGTTATTCTTTCTTTTTGCCGCAGTGCTTGCTATCGTAGCTTGTGAGAAAGAGGCATCGAAACAGTCAGTTGATAATCCTATCGTCGTTGAGAGCGTCGTTGTGACCCCTGCAACTCAGGAGTTGCTCATTGGCGAGAGCTGCACCCTCAGCGTAGCCGTTACCCCAGCAGAACTTGCGGATAAGGTGGAGTGGGTGTCTACAAATAGCGATGTAGCAGCCGTTGTCGACGGTACCGTTACAGCTGTTCGCCCTGTGCTCGCCTTCTAAACGGCTCGAATAGCAATATTGGGGTGGGGTGGTTCGGTGCTGCCCCGCCTTGAACAATAATGGTGAGGTTGTCCGCGTTGTGTATGGATAACCTCATTTTTAATAGGCAATCCTATGAAAAGACTACTAACTACTTGCGTAGCAGCGCTTATGCTTGGCTGCGCACCGAGCGAGGTGCTCTACACTCAGCGGGTGACATTCCCCAAAGAGGCTACGGCTGAGGATAAGGTCGCTATGGCGGCACGCGTTGTTCCCTCGGCTGAGCAGCTTGCGTGGCAGCGCCTCGAGCTTACGGCATTTATCCACTTTGGTATCAATACCTTCACCGATAATGAGTGGGGTAGCGGACTTGAGAGCCCCGAACTCTTCGACCCTACGGCCCTCGATGCAGAGCAGTGGGTGCTTACGCTTAAGCGGGGTGGATTTAAGATGGTTATCCTTACTGCTAAGCACCACGACGGCTTTTGCCTCTGGCCTACGGCTACCACACCCCACTCCGTAGTCCACTCGCCTTGGCGTGAGGGTAAGGGCGATGTGGTGCGCGAACTTAGCGATGCGTGCAAGAAACACGATATGAAATTTGGCCTCTACCTCTCGCCCTGGGATCGTAATGCTGCGTGCTATGGCGACTCGCCTGCCTATAACGAGTTCTTCATCGCGCAGCTTACCGAGCTACTCACCAACTACGGCAGGGTAGACGAGGTGTGGTTTGACGGCGCTTGTGGCGAGGGCCCTAATGGTAAGCGTCAGGTCTACGACTGGCCAAGCATCCTCGCAACCATCGAGCGTCTGCAACCCAATGCCGTAACCGCAATTATGGGCGACGATGTGCGCTGGGTAGGCAACGAGGGTGGTCGTGGCAGAACTACGGAGTGGAGCGTAACGCCCTATACCCCTAAGTCGTATAGCTATGGCGCTGCGTCCAACGAAGCGCTGGGCCTCGAGGAGATGTCGTCGGACTTGGGTAGCAGGGAACTTGTGGCGCGTGCCGAGGGACTCTATTGGTATCCTTCTGAGGTAGATGTATCGATTCGTCCAGGGTGGTTCTACCACGCCTCGCAGGACGATATGGTGCGTCCGCTTGCCAACCTTGTGGATATATACTTCAGCTCCGTGGGTCGCAACTCGGTACTGCTGCTTAACATTCCGCCTGATAGGCGAGGCCTTATCCACGAGATCGATGCTGAGCGCATAGCCTCACTTCGTGACTACCTCGATAGTAGCTTTGCGACGAACTTTGTGCGAGGTCGTGTGGACTATTGGCGCGCCAACGAGGGCGATAGTCGAGTCTTTGAGGTTGAGGAGGGTGCTGTTGTCAATACGCTACTCCTTGCCGAGGATATCGAGCGTGGTCAGCGCGTCGAGCGCTTTGCGGTTGAG
This sequence comes from Alistipes sp., assembly GCA_017631255.1. GTDB lineage: Bacteria > Bacteroidota > Bacteroidia > Bacteroidales > Rikenellaceae > Alistipes. Next base: position 22,728 of record JAGBTP010000066.1, on the reverse strand, counting down.
GCCTTTGTGAATGGCAAGTGGCGTCACATTGCTGAGGGTACGACCATAGGTTATAAGCGTCTGCTACGCTTCTCGGACTGTCGTGCAGAACGCATTAGGATTACGATAAACGAGTGCCGCACAACAGCAAATATCGCAGATGTGTCTCTATACTATGCCGAGCCGCTACACTATGAGGGTCAGCGCATAAGAACGAGTGATGTGGCGACGGATGGCTGGCAAACGGTGGGTGTGGATGCTTGCGCAGCGATAGATGGCGACACCGCTACGGCTTGGCACAGCGATGCCTTGACGCCCCTTACCATAGATATGGGCATCACGCACAATATCGCAGGCCTTTGCTACGCCCCAGCTACGGATGACGCAACGGGCACGATATTTATATACAATGCCTACCTAAGTGAGGACGGCAACGAGTGGGTGCAATGCGTTGAGGCGGGCGAGTTTAGCAACATCAAAAATAATCCTGTACCCTATTATGTCAACTTTGGCCAAAGCTACCCTGCGCGCTACCTGCGTATCGAGCCGCTCCGTGAGATTGACGACCGCAACGCTACATCCGTTGGCGAGATAGGTGTCCTGCTACCGAGGTAGTAGGGTTCATAACAACGGTTTATCTTCCCGAGCCGAACACAAACAATATAGGGGACCTCTCTTCGGGTCCCCTATATTGTTTATACAGATATCGTTCGACTAATGAACGAAGTGCTCGAGCGACTTCATAATGTTACGCGAGTGAAGTACCATAGTCTTGGTCTCGGTAAGGATGTTGAAGAAGAGCATATTCGCCGATGACGAGCCGCCGGTGTCGCGCAAGCGGCGGAGCTGGTTCTGCATAACCTCGTCGATAAGGTCGAACATCTCGTCACGCTTGTTGAGCACGCTGTCCATACTGTCGAAGGTGCGCGTGCGGAGCATAGTGTTAATCTCGCCAAAGATCTCCTCTACGCGATCGTTGATGCGCTTAAGGTCGATCACCTGCTCCTTCGAAAGACCTGTGTGGTTGTTATCTACATGCTTGTAGCAAGGGCGAGTGATGTGGAGCAGCGCCTTGCTGGTCTCCGAGATGTAGTCGACAATCTGCACATAGTAGTGACCTGTGCTGACATCGCTCTCCTGGAGGTTGCGGAGCATAGGCAAGAGCTCGTACTTCTGCTGGCGTGTCGAGTGGTAGAACTCCTCAGCCTCGCGTACCATATCTCTGAGCACCTTACGATTCTCCTTGAATACGGCAACGATGGTTCGGTCATAGATCATCGTAACCTTATCCATCGACGCACATACATGCTCGGTATAGGCGATAAGTGCCTCGTCGGGGCTCTGCTTGAGGGCGTCGCCGATGCGTGCTACGGCCGACTCCTCGACCTTTTCCTCCTGCTTCTTGCCCGTAAGGTTGCTCTTGATGATAAGACCAAGGCAGATTACGGTAGTGATGATGATAGCCACGGTACCGCCATATACCAAGAGGAGTGTCACGCCAAGGGCGATGAGGAAGCCACCGAGTGCGGTGATAAACCAGCCCATAATAACCGTAGTTACACCCGTAATACGATAAACGGCACTCTCACGACCCCAAGCTCTGTCGGCAAGCGATGTACCCATCGACACCATAAACACTACATAGGTGGTAGAGAGTGGGAGCTTGAGCTGCGTACCTATTGAGATAAGAATTGCCGCTGCGGTGAGGTTTACCGTTGCACGGATAAGGTCGTAGTTTACATCGCCTCGCTCCTCCTCTGGTAGCTGTTCGAAGCGGCTGTTGATAGCCACGCGCAGACGCTCAGGGGTTATGGCTGCAAGTGCCTCGTTGAGGCGCAACACGCCACGCACGATACCACGCGATGCCACCGTAGCCTCGCTATTTGTTGGTGCCTCCTCGCTCTGCGACGATAGCTTGCGCTCGGTCTCGATCACACGCATCGCCTTCTTCGAGGTGAAGAGCGTGATGACCATCACAAGGCCTGCGGCGCACATAATCCAGAAGTTGGCCTGTGTAGGGTTGGCAAGTGCCTCCATCGAGGTAGGCATTGTGTCTGCCGCCTGTGCAATCATATACGAGTCGTAGCCAGCGTATGGTACACCGATGAAGTTTACAAGGTCGTTACCCGCAAATGCCAGGGCCAGCGAGAATGTGCCCGCAAGGATAGAAACGCGAAGGATGTTGACCTTGCAGCGCTGCAATATCCAGAGTATGAGTGAACTGCCCACCCAGAGAATGAGAAGTGCGACGAGTGTATTCTCGTTTACATAATCCTTGAGTGCCTCAGGGATGATAGTTGTACTCTTAAGGCCCTTGAATACAGTAAAGTAGACGATACCCGCCAGGGTGATACCGCACCAGAGGGCACCGAAGCGGTTGAATACCTTATTGTATCGGAACGAGAAGATGATTCGTGAGATGTACATCAACAAGTGACCCGTAAAGAAGGCCAGCACCACCGAAAGGAGGATACCCGATACGATTGCCAGCGCATTACCCGAGTTGATGAACTCGCCCAGGCCAGCGGTGGTGCTTCCGGTCCAGATATTGTATAGGGCAAGAGCCATTGCCGAGCCGAGCAGGCCGAAGACGAGCGATACGGTTGTCGATGTCGGTAGTCCGAGTGAGTTGTAGATGTCCAAGAGGATAATGTTCGAGAGCATCATACCGAGGAAGAGAATCATAATCTCCTGATACGAAAACATAGCGGGGTAGAAGACGCCGCTACGCGCCACATCCATCATACCACTCGAGGTCATAACGCCCACCATAACGCCGATGCCAGCGACGGTGAGGATGACATTCTTCTTTGCGACCTTAGAGCCAAAGGCTGCATTAAGGAAGTTGACTGCATCGTTGGACACGCCGACGATGATACCCATAACGGCAAGGAGTGCCAGGGTGATGACAATAAATAGATCCATACGAATATCTGTATTTGGTCACAAATATAGGAAAAAATTGTTACATTTGTGTTACAAAATGGTTAAGCCTATGTAATATTTTTTGCATTTTTATATCTTTCTGAGGGCAATAATTCGCCTTAGACTATTGTTTTATTGAGGATTAATTCATAAATTTGTATATTGTATAGTGATAATGACGAATGAGCAAGTATAAAATATTGGTTGTCGATGACGAGGAGTCGTTGTGCGAGATTCTTAAGTTCAACCTCGAGAAGGAGGGCTACGAGGTGGCGGTGGCATACAGCGCCGAGGAGGCCCTTGCACTCGATATTCAGAATATGAACCTCGTGATACTCGATATTATGATGGGTGAGCTCAGTGGCTTCGGCCTTGCGCGCATCCTTAAGCGTAAGGCGGAGACGGCATCCATACCTATCATCTTCTGTTCGGCTCTTGACTCGGAGGGCGACAAGATTAAGGGTTTGGATTTGGGTGCCGATGACTACATCGCAAAGCCATACTCCGTAGCTGAGGTTATGGCTCGTGTGCGCAGCGTCCTTAGGCGCAGCGGTTCGCAGCGAGTGGTGACACCTGCGGCACCGCAGAATGATAATGTGATAGTGTTCGAGGGCTTGGAGGTCAATAACCTTAATAAGCGCTGCTTCATCGATGGCGAGGAGGTTCAACTTACGCGTAAGGAGTTCGATATCTTGGTGCTACTTCTCTCGCATCGAGGCACGATACTCTCGCGCGAGCAGATTATGAAGCAGGTGTGGAGTGATGAGGTGGTGGTGCTCGACCGCACCATAGATGTTAATATCACGCGTATGCGTAAGAAATTGGGAAATTACGGTAATTACATAATAACACGAACAGGCTATGGTTATGGATTCGAGGTCTAAGGTTTTGAGCTATCGCAGCGGAATGTATGTGCTGCTGATGCTTCTTTTGATCCTTCTCATCGGTGGATTTATCGTCTACCGCTACTCGCTCTTGAACAATGTCGATGGCACGCACTATATCGACGAGGGTATCTTCTATGGTATCATCGGCATACTTATTGCTACGATGGCCATCTCGTTGACTATCTCGGTGCGCCTCACGCGTAACCTCAATAGCCTACGACGCGTTGCGAGGGCTATGGAGGAGGGTGTCGATATCGGCAAGGTGCCTGAGTTTGCCAACGACGAGCTTGGCGAGCTCTCGCGCTATATCATCGCTCTCTATGGCCGCCTGCACGAGGCGTCGAGCAATGTGCAGCTCGAGCACGACAAGGCACTGCACGAGCAGCAGGAGAAGCTACGCATCAAGCGCCAGCTTACCAATAACATCAACCACGAGCTTAAGACCCCCGTTGCAGCTATCCAGGGCTACCTCGAGACGATGATTAACTCGAAGGATATGACCGCTGAGGAGCGCGATGCCTTCATCGTTAAGTGCTACGCCCACTGCCAGCGCCTCACGCAGCTGCTGCACGATGTGTCGACCATTACTCGCCTCGAGGATGGTAGTGTCTGCATCGCTAAGGAGAGTGTCGACCTGTGTGCTATTATCGACGAGATTCGTAGCGAGGTGGCGCTGCTGCCCGATGATAAGCGTATGCGCGTAAATGTCGAGCTTCCTCAGGTGCTCAATGTCGAGGGTAACTCTACGCTACTGATGTCAATCTTCAAGAACCTTACTGATAATGCTATTGCCTATTCGGGCGGTCGTGATATCTTTATCAAGTTGGCAGCCGAGGATAGTAACTTCTATACCATCACCTTTGCCGATAACGGTATCGGTATCGACCCTGAGCATATTGGCCATATATTTGAGCGTTTCTATCGTATCGACAAGGGTCGCTCTCGTAAACTTGGCGGTACGGGCTTGGGTCTATCGATTGTCAAGAATGCGATTCTCTTCCACGGTGGCGACATCTCGGTATGCAACCGCAAGGTAGGTCTCGAGTTCACGCTCACGCTTCCTAAGGCGAAGTAACGGGAGTATATGGAATGATGCGGGCTGCTCAATATTTGGGCAGCCCGTGTTGTTTGTGGTGTGGCGCATCTATGCGCTCGTGTTGTAGTGTAGGTGTTAGTGGCGGGGTAGAAGGTGAAAAAGTAGCTATATCGAAACCAAAACCTCTCCTCGCTGCTGGAAGAGTTAAACTCCTTCTCATCGCCGCAAAACATACGGGCTCGCCTCCAAAACCAAAAGAGTTACCCCCCCCACTCCACTCCGAAATGCAAAAAGAGCTGACTAATTAGCCAGCTCTTTTCTAATTAAGTCGGGATACCAGGATTCGAACCTGGGACCCCCTGCTCCCAAAGCAGGTGCGCTAACCGGACTGCGCTACATCCCGTTGTTTCTTAATTGCGGTGCAAAGGTAGTGAAAATTTTTAATGTGCCAAATTTTTTTTGTACTTTTTTTACATTTTATTGCATTTTTCTTGATTTTTGCCCCAAAATTATACTTTATTCCGTTCAAAGAGCCATTTTCGGTGCATAGGCTATGGCATAGTTTATGAAACGGTGAAGGGTGTTTAACCATAAAAATTATTAAAATTATGTCACAAACAAAACACTCTACCGCAACAACTGCCGTTTACGGCTCTGATGAGATGGTGCGCCCTGCGCCAACGATGACTATTCCTGATGAGATGACAACGCCCGAGATTGCCTACCGTATGGTCAAGGACGAGACCTATGTGCAGACGCAGCCTCGACTCAACCTTGCTACCTTCGTGACCACATATATGGACGAGTATGCTACGAAGTTGATGAACGAGGCCATCGCAATGAACTTCATCGACCAGACGGAGTATCCTCGTGTGGCGGTTATGGCAGCGCGCTGCATTAACATCATCGCTAACCTCTGGCACACGCCCGAAAAGGGTGATTCGAAGAGCGGCGCTACGGCGGTAGGCTCGTCGGAGGCGTGTATGCTCGCAGGTGTGTCGCACTGGCTCAGGTGGCGCAAGCGCAGGGCTAAGGAGGGTAAGGATAACACTCGTCCTAATATCGTAATCTCTACGGGTATGCAGGTCGTGTGGGAGAAGTTTGCACAGCTCTGGCAGGTGGAGCTGCGTCAGGTTCCCCTCACGCGTGAGAAGCGCACGCTCTGCGCTAAGGATGCTGTTGCTATGTGCGACGAGAACACTATCTGCGTGGTTGCCATCGCTGGCGTAACTTGGACGGGTCTCAACGATGATGTTGAGGCGTTGGATAAGGAACTCGAGGCCTTCAACAAGAGCAAGGGTTACGACATTCCAATCCATGTAGATGCCGCTTCGGGTGGCTTCATATTGCCATTCGTCAGCCCCGATGTCCGCTGGGATTTCCGCGTTAAGGGCGTAGCCTCAATCTCTACTTCGGGTCATAAATTCGGCTTGGTATATCCAGGCTTGGGTTGGGTTGTATGGCGCGATAAGAGTATGCTTCCGGAGGAGATGAGTTTCTCGGTTAACTACCTCGGTGCGGAGGTTACGCAAGTAGGTCTTAACTTCTCGCGTCCCGCAGCGCAGATTCTCGGCCAATACTACAACTTTATCCGCCTCGGCAAGGAGGGTTATACCAAGGTACAGAGCAATTCTATGGCCATTGCGCGCTACTGCCACGAGCGCATCGGTGCGATGAAGTGCTTTGAGAACTACTCGAAGGATGTGGTAAATCCGCTCTTCGTGTGGTCGCTCAGCGAGGAGTGGCAGAAAACGGCTAAGTGGACACTCTACGACTTGCAGGCGTCGTTGCAGCAGAGTGGCTGGATGGTGCCAGCCTACTCACTACCTAAGTCGATTGAGGATATCGTGGTTATGCGCATCGTGGTGCGTCAGGGTATGTCACGCGATATGGCCGATATGCTCATTGGCGACATCGAGCGCAGCGTGGCGGAGCTGGACGCACTCAAATATCCTACCCCTTCACGCGAGGCTTACGAGAAAAGTGCTAAGCAGCTCGGTAAGGTCTACACGCATTAGATCTCTGCGCAAGGTATATACGCCCGATGACCTATCCTGCCGGCGTATATATATAATAAAGGAGTCGCCCGATGGGACGACTCCCTTTTTTGTGGCTACGGCCTCTTAGAGGCTGAACTCGTAAGAGAACTTGTAGCGCTCGGTAGAATCCTTATGTCTAAACTCGGCCTCGATAGCGTATGTCGACTCGTCAACCTTGGTGATGGTAGCACTTGCTGAGGTGAGGTCGACACCCTTGTTGCTATTGTTGCCGTAGAACTTCGACTCGGTAGCGTAGATGCTACCTGGTGTCTGCTCGGTATTCAAGGTATAGTCTCCCTCAGTGAGCTCGGTCTGACCGTTGCTCTTTGTTTGGCCAGTGAAGAGACTGAACTGTACCTTGCTGCTACCGAAGTTAAACGCGATATCGAACGAGCCACCATACTTGTATCCCACCTCGTGTGAATCTACGGTGAGGGTCACAGGTGTTGGCATAGGATCATCGTTGCTATACTCGCCACTGAAGTTGTCGTCGATGTCGATCTCAAACTCGGTATTGGTGGTGAATAGGCTACCGATGATGGTCGTTAGCTTGTTGCGCTCCAATGGAATCTGAGTGCTGAAGTCGTGCTTGCGAATTACAAGGCCGCCCTGCTCCAATACCTCAAGTGTGAAGTTAATCTCCTGCGTAGCATCCTGCTGTGCGAGGATGTAGTCCGAGAAGAGTGTCTGCATCGAAGCATCAGCATCATAACCCTCGCTGTATGGCGCCTCCTTTGAGATGTTGTATGTGTAGACCACATCCTCTACCGTGGTGCTGGTCTTGCCATTTATAGCGTTGAACGAACGGTAGATAGGGTGGTTGTAGAACTTAACATTCACGGTCTCGGGTGTTGAGCCGATGTTGAGCTGGTCAAAGTCTGTAGCAATGACGCGTACCTTACCAAATGGACGGAGGAGCGTAAGTAGCTGTGGCAATGAGTTCTTGATTGTCACATCCTGCTGCACGAAGTAGGCATCCATAGCCTCGTCCATCGCCTTAGCACCGCTCTTGAGGGTGATGTTTCTAAGGTCAGTGGTGTTGTAGTTGAGGTCCGCAGTCTCGCCCTCAAGCACGAAGTCGGCCCATACCACAAACTTGTATGTGCGGTTTGGGATGAGGCGCAACTCGAACGATGTAGGTCTGTATGAGTCGAGTGTCCTGACCATACGATCGAGAATTGGCGTGTCGGTATTCTTGCTATCCCTTGTCACATCAAATATCTCCATCATATATCGAATGTCGTATTTCGACCACTCTACGGGTGCTGTGTTGAAGTTGTCAATAGCGCCGCAGCCGCTATTCATACCACCCTCGCCAGCGCGTGAGATATTCAACTCTGGTGCATCAACCTCGATAGTTACAGCAATGGCACCCTCGCCGGTGTAGTCCGTTGGTGTGCTCTCCTTTTGACACGATACTGTAACCGCAGCCAAAGCCATCAATGACAGTAATAGCTTTCTCATAGTGTAATAAAGTATTTTTCGTTTATATTTTCTCAACTTGTCGGTAATGTACCTATCTTGCGAATCTGTCTCGGTTGGGGCCTGTGTTGCAACAATAGTATTGTGGCTTTCGTCTTACAACAATAGCCTTGTGACTTTCGTGTTGCTCCACTATGGCATCTCCTCGCTCTACCGACCTACTCGCTACTCGATAGCCGAAGCCTCAGTGCTACCGCAACGAAGGGCATAATGCGTGCCCAATTTCTCGCGCGAGGGTAGTATGCGCACATTACGAAACAAAGATAGAGAAAAAATAGGCAACCGCCAAACTTTTTCAAACAAAAGTGGCAGAGCAAAGGGGTGACGAGGTTAAAACTTGTGTTTTGAGCTTTATAGTATATCGCCTTGTGTGGCGTTGAGGGTGCGTATGCGATTGATGACCATACGGCGGAAGGTGTCGCTGTCGATGCCCGCAAGGGGTGAGCAGAGAAGCATATGGCGAGGTGCGCGTGCTAAAAAACGGTCGATGGCAATGGTGGGCGAGAGGCGGCGAAGGATGTCGACCACAAGCGCAGCATACTGCTCCGCACCGAAGTTGTCGCCTAAGAGGAAGCGTTCGGGATGGGTCTGCCACTCCTCAGCAATGGGGGTGTTGTGGTAGATTTGTAGCTGATGTAGCTTGATGTAGTCGATGCCGAGGGCGTTAATTTTTGCGATGCTCGCAACTATCGACTCGCGTGTCTCATATGGTAGGCCAAGGATGATGTGTGCGCCGATGTCGATGCACGAGTGCTGGCGCGTGAGGGCTACGGCGCGCTCTACGGCAGTAAAGTCGTGTCCACGATTAATGTGGCGCAAAACATTGTCATCCGTAGTCTCAATGCCGTACTCAATAGCGATATATTTGTCGTGCGAAAGTTCAGCTAATAGGTTGACTATTTCGGAACTTATGCAATCGGGTCGTGTGCCTATGATTAGACCCGATATAGCGGGGTGTTGTAGCGCCTCTGTATATAGTTTTCGAAGCCTATCTACGGGTGCATTGGTATTTGTACCTGCTTGGAAATAGGCAAGATATACATCTGCCCTGCGACCACGCGAATGGTGGAATCGCAGGGCAGCGTCTATCTGCTCTGTTATGCTTAGGCGGGTGCGGCAGTATGATGGCGAAAATGCTTCACCAAGGCAAAATGTGCAGCCTCCTGTATTACTTCCAGCGGGGCGATGTGGACAGCCAAGGTATGCGTCTACGGCGAGCTTCTGTACACGCCCTCCAAGACGGCGGCGCATAGCCCCTCCGTAGTCGTTGTAGGGAAGTATCTCGCCTCTCGCCGCCACGCACTATGGGGTTACAAATCCTGTATTCGTGCTACGGGTGATACCTCGAGCGAGCTAATCTCGCCCGCCATATAATGGTAGTGGCCCGCAGTGGCGATCATAGCGGCATTGTCGGTGGTGAACTTAAGTTCGGGAAGGAATGTGCGCCAGCCACGCTTGCGTCCCGCCTCGGTGATGCCATCGCGCAGACCTGAGTTTGCCGATACGCCACCAGCGATGGCTATGTCCTTGATGCCCGTAGCCTTAGATGCCTTGATGAGCTTGTCTACGAGGATGTCGACGATGGTCTTCTGGAGCGATGCACAGAGATCTGCCTTGTTCTCCTCGATGAAGTTGGGGTTCTCCTGCACAGCGTCGCGCAGGGTGTAGAGGAACGAGGTCTTGAGACCTGAGAATGAGTAGTCGAACTCGCCCTCGACGTGCGGCTTTGCGAACTTGAATGCCTTGGGGTTGCCCTCCTTAGCAAGGCGGTCGATAATCGGGCCACCAGGGTAGGGTAGTCCCATAACCTTTGCACACTTGTCGAATGCCTCGCCCGCAGCATCGTCAATCGTTGTGCCGATAATCTCCATCTTCGTGGGCTCGTCGACGCGCACAATCTGTGTGTGTCCACCGCTGACAAGTAGGCAGAGGAACGGAAAGTCGGGGTGTGGTATCTCCCTGTCAGGCATATCGACGAAGTGCGAGAGGATGTGACCCTCAAGGTGGTTGACCTCGACGAGTGGGATGTTGTTGGCAATAGAGAGACCTTTGGCGAACGATACACCTACGAGGAGCGAGCCAAGAAGACCTGGACCACGCGTGAAGGCGATGGCGTCAATCTTATCGATACTCACGCCAGCCTCCTTGAGTGCGGTGTCAACTACGGGAATAATATTCTGCTGATGAGCGCGCGAGGCCAACTCAGGAATCACGCCGCCATACTTCTGGTGCACTGCCTGTGAGGCAATTACATTCGATAGCAGTGTGCGATTTCGTATTACGGCAGCCGAGGTATCGTCGCACGACGACTCGATGCCAAGTATTGTAATATCCATAGCGGAGTTATTTATGTTACTCTTTTTTTGTAAATCTTTTCTATTTTAATAGAAAAATTACTACATTTGTAGGTTAATTGCTCTGTAGCGATTACAACAAATGGTAGTTTCAATGCGCAAAGGTATAAAAATATTGGCAATGGTAGTATCGGTATTGGTATTGATATCGATATTTTTACCTGTTACCCTCACCCTTGTGCTCAATGTTGAGGCTGTCCAGAATGTCATCGTAAAGCGTGCTTCGGCCTTCGCAACCGAGTATCTTGGTACGCGTGTCGAGGTGGGACGCATCGACCTCGACCTCTTCTCGCGTGTTCGTGTTACGGACTTCTATGTCGAGGACCACGCACAGGATACTATTCTCTATGTCGAGAGGGCGTGGGCATCAATCCGTAGTCTTAACATTGCAGAGGATGGCCTCCTCCTCGGTATGGCCAAGGCTGAAAATGGTGAGTTCAATCTCCGTGAGTTGGAGGATGGCGAGCTTAATATCCGTCCTATCGTTGGGCGTCTGCAGCGCCCTGATGCCAAGGGCAACTTCCGTATGGTGATTGGCAATATCGACGCTTCGGGTCTTACATTCCGTTACGAGCGTCTTGAGCATCGTGACCCAGAGTATGGTATCGACTACTACGATATGGAGATTGCCGACATAGATGTCGAGATCGACGATTTTTCGGTCGACAAGGCTCGTGTATGGGCAGATATCAGAAGCCTGTCGGCAAGGGAGAAGAGTGGATTCATAATTGGTAACCTTACTACAAAGTTCTTGGTCGATATGGGTGAGATTGCCTTTGAGGAGTTTGCCCTTACGACTCCAACATCGCATATCGTTGTACCTGAATTTAGACTCTTGGGCGGGGATTGGACGCGCTACAAAGAGTTTATCCATAATGTGAAGATGGTCGGCAGGGTGGAAAATAGTAGCCTCTCGACCGACGACTTGGCATACTTCGCCCCCGCAATGCGTACTTGGAAGACCTCGGTGTCGGGTGTCGATGCCTCGTTTGATGGCGTTGTGAGTAACTTCGAGGGTGTGGTGTCGAGGGCGACCATAGCGGAAAGAGTACGGCGCTGGCAAAGATTAGGATTACGGGTATGCCTAATTGGCGCGCATCGCAGTATGTCGTAGGTGTCGAGAAGTTAAACCTTGCGAAGGAGGATATCGTGACAATACTTACGAATGTGCCACGCGAACCGCTCTCGGAGGGTGTTATGAACATCATCGAGCGTATGGGTAATGTCGATGCGCGCATCACCTTTGGCGGTCGTGTCGATGCCTTCCGTGCGGTGGGTAATATAGCCGCTACGGCGGGTAATGTGTCGGCAGATGTGTCGTTGCATAAGAATAAGCAGGGTCGCTACGATATTACAGGTGGCGTCAAGACGGCGGGTCTAAACATAGGCTCGCTGCTGGCGGTCAAGGATCTAAACCGCATCACATCGAATGTCACGCTCAATGGCTCGGTAGGTAGCGAGGCGTCGGGTGGCCTTATTGGCGATATCTCGGTTGCCGTAGATGATTTGGGCTTCGGCTCGTACCACTACTCAGCCATCGACGGCAATGCTAAGGTCGACGGTGGCCGCTACTATGGCGAGGTGACATCGGCCGACCCGAACCTCGAGTTCAACCTCTTTGCTAATGTCGACCTGGAGAATATGGTGCCGACATACGCCTTCTCACTCGGCTTGGAGAGGGCCGACCTGCACGCCCTTGGTTTTAATAAGCGAGATACCGTCTCGGTGCTCAGTGCCAATGTGGGTGTCGACCTTAGGGGTGAGTTTGTCGAGAATCTCAGCGGCTATGTAAGTATCGCCGATGCCGATTACCTATATCCCGATGCTGAGCTGCATAGCGACATCGTGCGCCTCGAGGTTGAGGGCGATGAGCAGCAGAAGAGTATCCTCCTGGAGTCCGAATTCCTGAGCCTTGAGTACCATAGCCACTCGTCATACCGTGAGGTTTACGACTATATCTATAACTCGCTCAAGACCTATGTGCCGCTGCTCTATGATAACGGCAATGTCAGTGTGACGACACCTTCGGCAATTAACTCGCCGACGGACTATACAATCCTTGCGCTGCACGCTGGCGACGAGATTAACGAGTTGCTCGATGCCATAGCTGGTGGCTTCGTTGTGGCACCAAATACGGAGATGGGCTTGGTGTTTAACCCTAAGAGCAACAACATCACGCTGCGAGGCAGCTCTGAGGCTGTCGAGTACTCGGGACTTATATTCGCCAATGCCGAACTTAATGTCAATAACGATAGCCGTGACTCGCTTTCGATGCGTATTAAGTCCGAGGGCGTATATATGGGCCCTCGTATGCTGATGCCTAAGTTTAGTGTCGTGGGTGGTGCGAGAGAGAACCGCATCTCGATGACGGCAGGCTTCAAGAACCCCGACGGCAGCAGTTCGGCGATGCTCGGCCTCAGTGCGCAGTTTAAGCGCAATGCCGCTACGCGCCGTCGCTCGCTGCATATCGACATCACGCCGTCGCACTTCACCAACGCTACACAGCAATGGAAGCTATATTCCAAGGGTATAGATATCGACTCTACGCATATCAGCATCAGGGAGCTCCACATTGCGCGTCCCGATCAGCAACTCGTCCTCGACGGCGTAGCCTCGCGTGTGCGCACCGACTCCATCCGCCTCTCGCTCGATAACTTCGATGTGTCGCCATTCTCGGCGCTGCTGAGTCGCTGGGGTTATGATGTCGAGGGTATCACGAATGGCTATGCAACGGTTAAGTCGGCACTCAGCAACCCAGAGATTGAGGCGGCCATTAGCATCGACGACTTGAGCGTCAACGGTATGGAGGCGCCACCACAGGAGATAACCTCGAATTGGGACTTCGTGGCTAACCGTGCGAGGGTCATCATACGCGATAGGGAGACGCAGGATACGGTAATCCGTGGCTACTACCAGCCTCAGGGTAACCGCTACTATGCGCGTGCCAACCTGCGAAATATGAAGTTTGCGCTGCTGTCGCCATTCCTCAAGGGCATCATCTCCGATATCGAGGGCGATGCCGACATCGAGGCTCAGATTGTGGGCGAGGGCCGCAATGCCAAGCTATCGGGCAAGGCTACGATTGTGGGCGTAGGTGCTACGGTTGACTATACCAAGGTGCGCTATCGTGCGCCAAAGGTCGACCTAAGGATTGTAAATAACCACTTCCTTATCGACCGTGCGCCGGTCTACGATCCGGAGTCGAATGTGGGTCACTACTCGATGGATATCAGCCTCGAGCACCTGATGAACATCACATATAAGATTGATATCGACGCCAAGAATATGCTCGTTATCAATACCACGGCTAAGGATAACGACCTCTTCTATGGTCGTGTTTACGGTTCGGGTAAACTCGCGCTTGTGGGCGATAAGCGTGGTATTAAGATGGATATCGAGGGTACAAGTGCCGATAACTCGAAGTTCTTTATGCCGCTTTCGGGTAAGGAGGATGTATCGTATGCCGACTTCGTGAAGTTCAAGGAGGGCGCTATCGACGCCCCCGATACTACGGCCTTCCTCACACGCCGTATGATGGCCTACGAGCGCAAGGCTAAGCAGGTGAGTAGCGCAACGGGTGTGATGGATATGGATATCGCACTCAACATATTGCCAAATATCGAGATGCAGCTGGTCATCGACCCTACGGTGGGCGATATCATCAAGGGCAAGGGCTCAGGACAGCTGGCTATGCACATCGTGCCTAAGGCTAACATCTTCGAGATGCGAGGCGATGTGCAGATATCGGAGGGTACATACCTCTTCACGCTGCAAAATATCCTAAATAAGCTCTTTACCGTGGTGCCTGGCTCATCGATACATTGGGATGGTGACCCTCTGGGTGCACAGCTAAATATCGAGGCGGTGTATAGCACTAAGGCCTCGCTCCGTCCGCTGCTCGGTAGCTCGGTGCAGGGTATCGACACCTCGCGTGCTGTGCCTGTGGACTGCTACATCAAGCTCACCGACGAGCTGATGTCGCCTACGGTTACCTTCGATGTGCGCGTGCCGAAGGTGGCGCCGGAGATTCAAGCCGTAATACAGTCGACGCTCAACGACCAGCAGGCCATAGCTACGCAGATGTTCTGGCTCTTGGCGGCAAATAGCTTTTCGGCAGAGGATACGGGTGCTATGGGCGCCTCGCTCTCCGCAACTACGGGCTTCGAGTTGCTTTCGAACCAGCTAAGTAACTGGCTGTCGGGTGATAACTACAATATCGTCCTGCGCTACCGTCCTCGTACGCAGATGACGGGCGACGAGATTGACTTCGGCTTCTCGAAGAGCTGGCTCAACAACCGCCTCATCGTCGAACTTGAGGGTGGTTACCTCTCCGATGCCTCGAAGCAGGCGACACAAAAGGCATCGAACTTCGTGGGTGAGGCCTTCATCACTTGGCTCATAGATCCTGAGGGCACCTTCCGCTTTAAGGGCTTCACGCAGACCATCGACCGCTACGGCGAAAACCAGGGTATGCAGGAGTCGGGCGTCGGACTATATTATAGCGAGAGCTTCAATACCTTCAAGGAGCTAAGGCAGAGCCTTAAGTACCGCTTTGCGCATCGAGATAGCCTTGGTCGCGTGATGTCGCGTGAGGAGTATCGTGAGCAGAAACGCAAGAAGAAGGAGGCTAAGCGCGCTGCTGCCGAGGCACGCAAAGAGTAATGCGTGGCAATAATTTGGCAGGCGAGAGAGTTGTAATAATATTGGTGTGGAATAGAGAAACCAAACGAAAACAAAGATAATTAATTAATAACCAAACGAAAACAAAACTATGAGTAACATTCTTACTACCAACCCCGTTGTGGATGGCGCAGCGGAACTTCAGCAGGCACAGATCGACTCGTTGACAATGGCAGATGCCGCAGCCGCTGCTGCTGGCGAGAGCGCCGAAACCCTATCTATCGGCTTCTGGGATCTCTTTATGGGTGGTGGCTGGCTTATGTGGGTGCTTGTTGCCTTGGCTGCTGTGATGATCTTCATCTTCGTTGAGCGCTTCGTGGCTATCCGCAAGGCTACACGCCTCGACAACCACTTTATGAACCGTATTCGTGACTACATCTCTGAGGGTAACATCAACGCAGCGGTAGACCTCTGCCGCCGCACCGACTCACCCGTAGCGCGTATGATTGAGAAGGGTATCGAGCGCATCGGCCGCCCGATGAGCGACATCCAGACCTCGATCGAGAATGTGGCAAATGTTGAGGTTGCAAAGCTCGAGTCGGGCCTCCCTTGGTTGGCATCTATTTCAGGTGGTGCGCCAATGATCGGCTTCCTTGGTACCGTAGTAGGTATGGTGCAGGTGTTTATCGATATGTCGGCTAACCAGTCGGGCGCTATCGAGCTAAGCCAGCTATCGGCAGGTATGTATGTGGCTATGGTTACCACTGTCGGCGGTCTTATCGTAGGTATCCCAGCATACTTCGGCCACAACTACCTCGTAGCACGCATCGAGAAGCTCATCTTCCGTATGGAGGCTACCACAATCGCATTTATGGATATCCTTAACCAGCCTGTAAAGAAGTAATCGGCGTATGGCAATTAAGCGAAGTTCAAAGATAGACTCGTCGTTCTCATCCTCGTCGATGACCGACCTTGTCTTCCTGTTGCTGGTATTCTTTATTCTGGCAACAACGCTCATCAACCCTAATAATGCAGTGCGCCTCACACTGCCCTCGTCATCGAGTCAGGAGGGTGACCCTTCGGTCATTGCTCTCTCTGTTGTTGGCAATGTGCGCAGCGAGTCGGGCTATACCTACACCATCAACCGCAACGAGAGTTACGACACGGTGGATCAGGTGGCCATCGCCCTCAAGTCGCACTATGCGAAGTTCGAGGGTCGTGCAGAGGAGGATATGCCCTATATCTCGCTCCGCTGTGACGAGAAGGTTACGGTTGATGCCCTTGTAGAGATTATCGACCTCACACGCGAGGAGAAATATAAAATGGTGCTTGCCACCAAGGAGAAGTAATGGAGTACTACGATCCCATAGATAGAAGCTCTCGCCGCTATGCCGCACTCGTCACCCTCGTAGTGATGGTTGTGGCGGGTGTGCTGCTCAGCTTCGTGGAGATTACGGTGCAAAGCGAGGTCATAGATGAGCCGCCTCTCGAGATTGAGTTCATCGAGGAGGTCGAGGAGCCGCAGCCTAAGCCCATAAAGCCGCAGAGTGCCCCTACGGATGTGCGTCGTGATCGTGCTCAGGCACACGAGAAGCCAGCTACGAAGGAGCAGAGCGTGCAGACCGAGGGTGAGGCCGAGAAGACGCAGACGCTCAACCCCAATGCCCTCTTTAAGCCTACTGCGGGCAATAGTGCTGAGCAGGTGCCCGAGGGTAATCGCCTTGCACCTGATGGCGATAAGGAGTCGAACAAGGGCGAGGGTAGTGGCTACAATCTTCAGGGTACTGACCAACTCGATGCAGGACTTCAGGGTCGAGGCCTCAGGGAGGGTCTGCCTAAGCCCAGCACGCGCTATAATACGGCGGGTCGCGTGGTGGTGTATGTCACCATCGACGGCGATGGCAATGTGCTTACGGCAAAGGTTGACCTCGATGGCACTACCACCTCGGACGAGACGCTGCGCAAGCTGGCCGTTGAGGCGGCACGCAAGGCTAAGTTCAAGCCCAGCCAGCGTACGGCGCAGGGTGGTCGCATCACCTATGACTTCAAACTGCATTAAACCTCTAAGATTAGAAGTATGTTAAGAGCTATATGTGCATTGTCGCTCGTACTACTGCTCTCGCTTTGTGAGTGTCGGGCAGCTACGGCGACGGATACACCCGAGGGTGCCGCTATCGAGTTTGTGGAGAAGCTCATCGACTTGGGTACGCTCGCGCAAGACGACGATAAGCAGGTGCTACGCCTCAGCTTTACCAATACGGGCGATGTGCCGCTCGTTGTTACCGAGGTGCGCACAAGTTGCACCTGCACCACGGTGCAGCACGATAGGCGCAAGGTGTTGCCTTCGGAGCGAGGTGTGCTCACCATAACTGTCGACCCAAGCAAGGCGCCTAAGGGTTCGTTCTACCGCGTGCTTCAGGTCTACTCTACGGCGCGCAACGGCGTGCAGCATATAACGCTAAAGGCGGAGATTGAGTAAACGCCAGATTGAATAACAATAAAACAGAGATATTATGGAGATTAAACGAGTGGTTTTTAACCCATTTAGAGAGAATACCTACCTTGTGTGGGACGACACGAAGGAGTGCATCGTGGTCGATGCTGGTAATATGAACGAGGGTGAGAATCGCATCCTTGCCGAGATGATATCCTCTCGAGGTCTTAAGCCCGTTATGGCGGTCAACACCCACGGTCACTTCGATCACCTCGGTGGTGCTATGTGGCTCAAGGAGGAGTACGGCGTAGCCTTCGCTTGCTCGTCAAAGGATCAGTTTCTTATCGACAGCGTTTCGGGAGGTATGGTCTACGGTATCAAGTGCAACGAGGTGCCTGCAATAGATGTTGACCTCGACGCTGTTGCGGAGGTTAAGTTCGGTAACAGCACGCTCAAGGTCATAAAAACTCCAGGCCACACCCCAGGCCATGTGGTGCTCTTTGGTCAGGAGGATAAGGTCCTCTTTACCGGCGACACGCTCTTCCGCGAGAGCATCGGCCGCACCGACCTCCCTGGTGGTGACTATTCGTGGATTATGAAGTCTATCATCGAGGAGATTCTGCCCCTTGGCGACGATGTAACCATCTACCCAGGCCACGAGGATGCTTCAACCATCGGTCACGAGAGCCTCTACAACCCATTCGTGGTTGAGGTGCTCAACAATGAGATTAACTACAAGGGTTAGTGTTTAACCGCATTAAAGAGTATCGAGACTATGCGTATTGATATTATCACTGTCGTGCCCGAACTTCTCGCCTCGCCGCTCAACGAGTCTATCCTCAAGCGCGCGCAGGAGTCGGGTCACGCCGAGATCTATGTCCACAACCTCAGGGACTATACCGACGACAAGCGCCGCACGGTTGATGACTATCCCTTCGGTGGTGAGGCGGGTATGGTTATGAAGATCGAGCCCGTCTACCGCTGCATTGAGAAGCTACGCTCGGAGCGTGACTACGACGAGATTATCTTCACCTCGCCCGACGGCATCACCTACAACCAGCAGGAGGCAAATCGCCTTTCGTTGATGAACAACATCATCATCCTCTGCGGTCACTATAAGGGCATCGACTACCGTATCCGCGAACACCTTATCACTCGTGAGATATCCATCGGCGACTATGTCCTTACGGGCGGTGAGCTCGCTGCCTGCGTGATCGCCGACTCTGTTGTGCGCATCATCCCTGGCGCTATCGGCGACGAGGCATCTGCCCTCACCGACTGCTTTCAGGATAACCTCCTTGCGCCACCGGTATATACACGCCCTGCGGAGTTTAATGGCTGGAAGGTGCCCGATGTGCTCCTTTCGGGTAACTTTGCTGAGATTGAGAAGTGGCAGGAGGATCAGGCTTGGAGCCGCACGAAGGCACTTCGCCCCGACCTTATCAAGGAGTAGAGATCATCTGCAACGATACGAAAACTGCGACCTCCGTCTGGGGGTCGCAGTTATTATATATATAGGTATCGCTACTTAATGTCGAAGTTGAGCAGCGTCTTGCCAGCTATGTCGAGGCGATAGTGATCGCCCGCCTTGGCCTCGAACTCCTCCGCAGCACCGAGGTATATGAGGTCGCCGATGCGCAGCGTCATACACTCCGATAGGTGGCTCACCACCCGCTCCATCGTGAAGCTCATCGCGTCAAGCGCTATGCGCGCCCTCACCTCGCCGTTGATGTAGAACACCGCACCCTCGCTCAGGGCCTCAGTCGATAGCGTCTCGAGCGATAGTGCCGACGAGTGGTCAAAGCCTACCGCCTCGTCCCACGGAAGGCCGAGCTGGCGTGCCTCGTTGAGTTTGTCTATTGCTGTGAACGACACGCCGCCCATCACGCCCTCGACGCAGCGCGCCGCAAACCTCTCGCCTATGCACTTTGCTAGACGCGACACCTTGAGCACGATACAGGGCTGTGCCACCACACGACCCACGCCATCCGGGATGTAGAAGGCGTCGTTGTTGCGCAGTAGAGCGGTGTCGGCCTTGAGGTGGTAGTAGGGTTGCTGTGCCTCGCTCGCGTAGTTGTTTATGATGTTGATTAGCTTCATATTATGTTTATCGTAGTGAGTTAACAATATCCTCGGCAAATCGTGCCGACGCCCCTGCGCCGCCTATCATCGTGCGCAGCTCCTCGAAGTCGCCCAGCATCGCCTCACGACGCTCGCCACCAGGTAGTATCGCGCGCAACTCGGCCACGGCTTCGTCGATGTCGAGCTTGGCCTTGACCAGCTCGCGCACCGCCTCGCGTCCTAAGTTGATGTTTACGAGCGAGATGAATGGTATGCGTAGGAAGTAGGGCCTTAACTTCTCGTAGAACCAAGGTATGTGGTACAAAACAACCTCGGGTATGCCCATCAGTGCTGTCTCGAGCGTTGCCGTTCCCGATGTCACCACCGCCGCCACGCTGTGGTGCAGCGTCTGCTGCGTGCGGTCGCATAGGTATCGCACATTCTTGCCCTCAATCATCTCGTCGTATATCTTTCGCTCTATCCACGGCACCGCCGTCACGACAAACTGATACTCGGGCATCCGCTCCGCAATGGCGACCATATCGCCAAGGTTTGCGCGTATCTCCGACACACGACTACCCGCCAATAGCGCCACTATGGGTCTGCTGTCGAGGCCGCACTCTGCGATGAAGGCCTCGCGCTCGGGCATACTCTTGCGACGCATTGCTATGTCGTCTACGAGCGGATTGCCGAGGAAATGGGGCTCAATGCCGTGTCCACGGAAGTAGTCGGTCTCGAATGGGAATATGGTGTATAGACGGTCGACATATCGGCGCAACCTCTTCACTCGTCGTTCCTTCCACGCCCACGCCTTAGGTGCTATGTAGTAGTAGACCTTTATTCCCTTGCTTTTGGCCCACTGTGCTATGCGAAGGTTGAAGGCGGGGTAGTCGATGAGTATGACGACATCGGGTTTGAATGCGAGAATATCGTTTTTCACCTCGTCCATTTGTCGGAATATGGTGCGTATGTTTTTAGCCACCTGCACGAATCCGAAGAACGACATCTGCTTGTAGTGGTACTTCAGACCACTCTCACCCGCCACTTTAGCCATTGTGTCGCCGCCGGTGCAGCGGAATAGTGCTTTGCTATCTCGCGCCGCTATCTCGTTCATCAGCTTGCCGCCGTGGAGGTCGCCCGATGGCTCGCCCGCAATTACATAGTATCTCATAATATCTCAATTTCATAGCAAAGATAGTCTATTCTCCCGAAAGTGCCAATTTTCGCTTTGAAATTCTCACTTGCCCTCAACTTCAAAAAACAAGGAGCGCCTCCACCGAGGCGCTCCCCACAACACTATTTACACATTTTGAAAGCGAAAAATCGTAGTGTTGTATAGTTTACAACATATGTTTAGAAAGTCCAAGAACCATCTGCGAAAGTCTTCTTAGTAACTCTCTCAGGATGCCAGATGCTAAGGGTAGCATTATCGTTGTTCTGGATGTTGAAATGGTATGTACCATTACCAAATCCAACTGATGTGTGGCAAGAGAATAAACAAGTAAACTGATTGACCCTTCTAACCCAAAAGCACTTTTGTGGTGTAATCAACCATTCTCGACCTCCTATATAAAAAAGAAAGGGGAGTCCGAATGGACTCCCCGAAGCAACGTTAATTAACAAATCGTAGAAAGCAAAAAAAGAAAACGTCGCTTGTGTTTACTCGACCGAGGCCGAGTTATAGTATGTTAATACTATTTGTAAGAAACCTCAACACCATCTGCATTCAAAGTCATGTCATCGTTGTTGTAGAGAACGAAAATCTTATGACTTGTCTCTGGGATGTTGTTGAACTCGCAACCAACAACATTAACAGTGCAGTTTACACCAGCGTTGTTCTGGATGGTGATAGCACCCTCGTTTCCAAAGTCGCCGTTGAACTTACAGTTGTTGATGTGGTAAGTAGCCTTTGTGTTCTCATTAAGGTAGATACCCTGTGTCTGAACACCATTGAATGTGCAGTTCTCCACAGTGTAAACACCATTCTCCTTACCAGAACCGAATACCAACATACCCCAATCCTTTGTAGCCATGTGGAGAATCTCGCAGTTCTTGATAGTAAGTTTGTCGAAGCGGTAAGCCAAAACCTGCTTATTAGCAAACTTAATCTGTGAATCCACTGTACCTGTAATTGTGAGTGACTCACGTGCTACTTTACCATCATAAAGGTCAGCAGTAAACTCGCCAGCGCCGAGGATGATGTTCTTGATAGATGTGTTTGCAAGTGCAGCGTTCAACTGATCCTGTGTGCCAGCGTAGTCGCGTGGGTATACAATGTAGTTCTCGATACCCTCGTTATTTGGCATTGAGCCACCGTCTTTCACTACGATGTCGTAGATGCCACCGTTAGTCTTGTTGATAGTAGTATTCTCAACCTTAAGTGAAGCATCTGCAGAACATTTACGAAGTACGATAGGCTCGTAACCAGTAAGAGTTGAGTTCTTAACTGTCAATGAGCTTTCAGCGTTGTGGTCAGTACGGATGCAGTACTCTGCAACAGAGATGTTACACTCGTCGAATGTTACATTTCGAGCTGCTGTGTTGAAGTTTGCGCCGCTCTTGCAATTGTAAGTATTTACGCCCTCAAACTTTGCGAATTTGCTGTTAGCCTTGAACTGACCGATTGAGAACAAATTGCTGAAAGTAGAGTCCTTGATAGTGATACCATAAGACTGATGTGTGTACAAGCCTGATACGGTTACTTCGTCCTCTGCCTTGTCGAATGTACAATTCTCAACGAATATGTTGTGAGCAGAGCGATTATTACCTGTAGTAGTCTGCAGTGGAGCGTAGATGAAGTTCATGCTTGAAGTAGCACTGTTGTAATACTTTGAAGCATCCTTTGCATAGAAGTTGATGTTCTGGAACTTTACGAACTCTGGCTCGGTGTAACGGTTCATACCGTCGATAG
>JAGBTP010000065.1 GCA_017631255.1 Alistipes sp. | reverse complement strand
ATGGTTACCGTAGGTCACCGCTGCGAGCCATACAAGGTTGAGATGGTTATCCGTGGCTACCTTTCAGGTCACGCCTGGAGAGAGTACAAGGCTGGCAAGCGCACCATCTGCGGCGTGGAGATGCCTGACGGTATGGTCGAGAACCAGAAGTTCCCAGAGCCTATCATCACCCCTACTACCAAGGCTGACGAGGGTCACGATGAGGATATCTCGAAGGAGGAGATCATCGCTCAGGGCCTCGTATCACGCGAGGAGTATGAGCAGCTCGAGGCATATACACGCGCTATCTTCGCACGCGGCACTGAGATTGCGGCCAAGATGGGTCTTATCCTTGTCGACACCAAGTATGAGTTCGGTAAGAAGAATGGCGTTATCTACCTTATGGACGAGATTCACACCCCAGACTCATCGCGTTACTTCTACAAGGAGGGTTACGAGGAGCGTCTCGCAGCAGGCGAGAAGCAGAAGCAGCTATCGAAGGAGTTTGTGCGCGAGTGGCTTATGGAAAATGGCTTCCAGGGTCGTGAGGGCGAGCAGGTGCCAGAGATGACAGCTGAGGTTGTTAGCGGCATCACCGAGCGCTACATTGAACTTTATGAGGCTGTTACAGGCGAGAAGTTCCAGCGCGCTGAGTGCGACAATGTTGAGGAGCGTATCTTCAACAATGTAAGCGAGTATCTCAAGACGCTTTAGTCGTAGAGTACAAATAAAAAGGGGTTGTCCGAGATTGTGGACAGCCCCTTTTTTCGTGGCATAATGTGGCCTAATACCCATCCTCTGTGTGTGTGGCGAGGCGCGGGGTTATGAGTTTGGAAAAAAATAAGCAGACCCCAAAAGGGAGTCTGCTATGTCGAGTATTTTATTGCCAATGCCACTAACGCAGCACCTTGTGGTGCTTGCCTGGTAATATCATGATTTTCAAGCTACGGTGTGGCTTAGAACTCGTCGTCGGCTGGATCGTCAGATGGAGTATCTGCCAACTCATCTGCGCCCTTGAGATCATCATCATCGTAGTAGCCATCATTGTCGTCGTCAGCAGCATCATCAACCTTAACATCGATCTTAACCATATAGAAGGTATCCTCAGTCTCGTAAGGTACGGTATAGAAGAATGTACCATCTGGCTTGTCATAGCGCATCATAACCTCACTAAAACCAAGAGGATAGAGTGCCTTAACCTCTGCCTGCTGCTCGGGTGTTAGATTGTGAAAACTTGTAATTAGTCGTCTCTTCTTATTCTCAGTAGCCATATTCAATTATTATAAATTTCTAACGAGTATTCTCACTTGCCTCAATCTCACGACGCGCTCGTAATTGGGGGTGTCGTAAAATTTTCCGCAAATGTAGCGACAATTTAATAATGTGCAAGCATTGCGCAATATTTTTTTTATTTTTTGCATTTTTCTTCGCCGTTACAAACAAATTATGTACCTTTACACGATAATATGCGCGAAGGCAATTTTATGGGCAAGGAGCAAGATATTCTAAGGATGCGCGAGCTGGAACGAGTGCTCGAACATCATAGCTACAAATACTACATAGAGAATAATCCAGAGATATCGGATAAGGAGTTCGACGAGTTGCTTGCCGAGTTGCAGCGTCTCGAGGCGGCGTACCCCGAAGAGGCAGATCGCAACTCGCCCACAAAGCGCGTGGGTAGTGACCTGACAAGCGAATTTGAGAGCGTGGAGCACCGCTATGCTATGATGTCGCTATCGAACACCTACTCGGCAGAGGAGCTGGGTGAGTGGATAGATCGCATCGTGAGGGAGATTGGCCAGGTGGAGTTCGTTGCAGAACTTAAGTTCGACGGTACGGCGATATCGCTCACCTACGAGAATGGAGCGCTGTTGCGTGCCGTAACGCGAGGCGATGGCAAGAGGGGCGATGATGTGACAAATAATGTGCGCACCATCTGCTCAGTGCCTCTAAAGCTACGCGGCGAAGGCTACCCTTCGCTATTCGAGATACGCGGTGAGATTATTATGCCCTATGCCTCGTTCGACCGTCTCAACAGCGAGCGCGAGGCAGCGGGAGAGCCGCTCCTTGCTAACCCACGCAATGCCGCAGCAGGAACACTCAAGCAGCAGTCGTCGCAGGTGGTAGCACGACGAGGCTTAGACTGCACACTATATCAGCTTGCGGGCGACAACCTGCCCTTTACCACCCACGCAGAGAGCCTCGAAAAGGCGAAGGAGTGGGGATTCAGCATCTCCGACCATAGGGCGATATGCCGCACAAGGGAGGAGATTGAGACATTCATCAACTATTGGGACACGGAGCGCAAGAGCCTACCCTACGCGACCGATGGCATCGTAATCAAGGTTAACGGCTATGCCGAGCAGCGTTCTCTTGGTGCTACCGCTAAGTCCCCACGCTGGGCTGTGGCGTATAAGTTTCAGGCCGAAAGAGCTGTAACAAAGCTCCTTAGCGTCGACTTTCAGGTTGGTCGTACAGGTGCTGTAACTCCTGTTGCAAACCTCGAGCCGGTGCTTCTTGCGGGCACGGTGGTGCGACGCGCGTCGATACACAACGCCGACCAGATTGCCCTGCACGACATTCGCATTGGAGATATGGTCTATGTGGAGAAGGGCGGCGAGATTATCCCAAAGATTACGGGCGTAGAGTTCTCGGAGCGCAGTGCAGAGAGTCAACCATTCGAGTATATCACCCATTGTCCCGAGTGCGGCTCGGAGCTTGTGCGCGTAGAGGGTGAGGCTAAGCACTTCTGCCCCAACAGCCGAGGCTGCAAGCCACAAATCATTGGCCGCATCGAGCACTTCGTAAAGCGCAAGGCGATGGACATAGAGGGTCTGGGCAGCGAGACCATTGAGTTACTCTGGCAGAACGATATGCTCCACAACATAGCCGACATATATGGTCTCGATAGCGGCCAGATAGCAGCACTACCACGACTTGGTGAGAAGTCGGCAGCCAACATTCAGCAGGGCGTAGAGAGGTCAAAGGAGGTGCCATTTGAGCGTGTGCTTTTTGCCCTCGGTATTCGCTTTGTGGGCGAGACAACGGCAAAATATATCGCATCGCACTTCCGCACGCTGGACGCCATAATGGCCGCATCGCGTGATGAGCTTGCAGAAGCTGAGGAGGTGGGAGCTAAGATCGCCGATAGCATTGTCGACTACTTTGCGGACGAGGATAATCGTGCGATAATAGAGCTTCTGCGTCAGGCGGGATTGCAGTTTGAGGTGCGCGAAAAGCGCAAGGACTCGAATGCCCTCAGCGGCAAGAGTATCGTCATTTCGGGTAAGTTCGCAGGACGCTCGCGTGACGATATGAAGGCCATCGTCGAGGCGCATGGAGGTAGAAACATAGCTGCGGTGTCGGCAAATGTCGACTTTATCGTTGCAGGTGATAATATGGGCCCTGCAAAGCGACAGAAGGCCGAAAAACTCGGTATCACCATACTCAGCGAGACGGAGTTCTTCGCTATGATAGAGGGTGCAGAGGGGGCTGAAAATAATGCCGAATCGGTAGAGGTCATTGAGGCCGATGTGGCAATGGAGACTCAGACAATGGCAAAGACTGAGGCATCTTCTGAGGCATCTTCTGAGGCATCAGTAGCGGCGGAGGCAGAGCAAGTGGTGCAAGGAACGCTATTTTAAGGAACGAACACACAAACAATTATGATACAAGATATGATTAAGGGAGTTGGTGTAGCACTCATCACCCCATTTAGTAACTTTGAAGTTGACTACGAGGCATTGGCGCGTATGGTCGAGTATGTCATCAAGGGCGGCGTCGACTACATCGTAGCACTCGGCTCAACAGCTGAGACCGCAACACTGTCGCATAAGGAGCAGCAGCAAGTACTCGACTTTATCGTCGAGCGCACGGCTCGTCGCGTGCCTATCGTGGCAGGTATGGGTTCGAACAATACTCACGCACTTGTGGAGCGTCTGCGCTCGTTCGACCTTTCGGGAGCGGTGGCAATACTCAGCGTGGTGCCATATTACAACAAACCATCGCAGGAGGGCATCTACCACCACTATATGGCCGTTGCTGAGGCATCACCCGTACCGGTAATCATCTACAATGTACCGGGTCGCACGGGTGTCAATATGACGGCTGAGACTACCCTACGCCTTGCGCACGCAACTGAGCGCATCGTGGCGGTGAAGGAGGCGTCGGGCGACATTGAGCAGATGCAACGCATACTCGACGGCAAGCCAGAGAACTTTGTTGTTCTTTCGGGTGATGACGGCATCACCGTGGAGCTTGTAAAGCGTGGTGGTCACGGTGTAATCTCGGTGGCAGCAAATGCCTTCCCAGAGCAATTCTGCGACTGCGTACACAAGGCTATTGCAGGCGATACCGAAGCGGCGGAGAGGATGATGAAGGAGCAGTTCGAGGAGCCATTGCGACTCATATTCCGTGAGGGCAACCCTACGAGCGTGAAGGTGATGACCGAGGCTATGGGCATCACATCGCGTGAGGTGCGTCTACCGCTTGCGGAAGGCAGCGAGGCACTGTGCGAGGATATAAAAAGTGCAGTGGCGAAGTACCAACTACGATAGCGACGGCGTTAGTTAGGAAAACGACTAAATAAATATGAAGAGAGGTGCGACATTACTCATCGCAATGCTTTTAGCGGCAGCCCTAAGCACCAACTTAGCGGCGCAGGAGCGTGTTATTGTGGATAGCAGCAAGCCCAAATTGGAGATTATAGTACCCGACGAGGAGGACATCTTAGCCAAGACCCTTGCGGGCTCATCGCCCTACTACTACACCAACCTGATGCTCAAGTACCGCAGCAGCACAGAGTCACTCGATGCGATGGAGTATTACTACCTATACTACGGTTATCTGTATCAGGAGGGGTATCGTCCCTTTACGCAGAACCGTGCCCTCGACGATATGCTCTCGGTAATGACGAACATCGACCTTGAGCAGCCAACCGTGGGACAGCTCGAGAGGCTCATAGAGTATGGCGTGGAGGCTATGGAGCTCGATCCATTCAATCCCAAAGTGTTGAATATGATGGCATTTGCATATGGTGCTCTTGGTGATACGCAGCGCGAAAAGCAGTACTTTGACCATCTGAATGGCGTGCTTAGCGCCATTGAGCGTTCAGGTACGGGACTCAAGGAGGAGGAGCCGTGGCATATACTTATGTTCTCGCACGCCTACGATGTGGTGGCGGCGAAGGGCTATGCCTACAACGAGGCACGCATAATAAGCCGCACGACAGAGTTTGTGCCACTCGTGCGCAAGCAGAACAATATCAAGGGCTTCTATTTTGATTACAGCCGAGTTTATCGCAACAAGCCTGATGATGTAACGCTCAAGCGCGACCGCACTTGGCAGTTCAATAACCTCGCACCGCAACAATACAAGTAATTGACGGCAAGAGGATCTTTTCTAATATTTTGATTACCTTTGTCACGCGATTGATGCAATCGGTGAAATATTGCAATATTGAACAGATAGAAATGAAACTTATACAGACAATTATCAGCCTCGCCATCATAGCCATAGCTGCTATGGGCTGCGAGAAGGAGCCAGCACCGCAGTATGTCTTAGCGGTAAATAGTGAGGTTATATGCTCGTGTGACGAGCAAGTTGTAGAGATTCAATACACGGTAGACGAGCGATATAGAGGCGAAGTAAGTGCTACGGTAGACTACGCAGCCGACTGGATTGAGGCCATAGAGGCTACCGAGCCAAACATTATCCGCGTATCGGTAATGGAGAACTTGGGTTACGACTCGCGCACTACGGACATCACGCTAAATGTTGCGGGACATAGCACTCAGTCATTGAGGATTATGCAGTATGGCGTACCTCCCACCGAGGCGACACATACACTGATGTACATCTTCCTCGGCACAAGCCTTTCACGCTACTACGACACCAACATCGAGGACGCTAAGAAGGCTATTGAGATGGGCATACTCGGAAATAGTAACCGCATCCTATACTTCCGTCAGAAGAGCAAGAACATCGGCTATATCAACGAGATTTACTACGATTTTGCCAATGGCAAGTGTGCTGAGCGAAACATCGTAGAGGAGATTTCTATGAACGCCTACGAGTCGATGACAATGCAGTTTAGCCAGATACTAAGCCAGATGGCTAACGAAGCACCAGCTAAGCGTTACGGCTTGGTGTTGGGTGGTCACGGTCAGGGCTGGATAACACGCGAAATATTAGCCGGAACATCCTCTGTTTCAGCACTATCTTCACCGCTTGAGGGCGATGTATGGGTACCTGCTGCGGGCGCTGAGGTGACGCGTGCCTACGGCGAGGATAATGTTCGTATGGATATTACCGAGCTATCTGAGGGCATTACAAGTTCAGGCGTGGAGCTCGACTACATCCTCTTTGATGCCTGCTTTATGTCTAACATCGAGGCGATATACGACCTGCGTGACTGCGCGAACTACATCATAGCATCGCCTTGCGAGATTATGGGTAAGGGCTTTCCCTACGAGCGCACGCTACCCTACCTCTTTGTCGATGGCGGCAACAGGACCGACTATATTATGGCGGCTGAGAGCTACTATCTATACTATCGCGATGAGTACACGAGCAGCTACCGTTGCGGATCGATCGCTGTTATCGACTGCAACGAGGTGGCAGCACTTGCCGAGGCGACGGCAGAGGTTGTGGCAACGGCAAAGAGCGATTACGACGCCTCAAAGCTGCAGACATACGAGGGTCAGAGAACGCACCACTTCTACGATTTCGGCCAGTGGACAAATGTCGTAGCGACGGACAGCGAGGCACTTGGTAGATACAACGACCAACTTGCAAGATGTATCGTTGCAAAGTACACACTTCCAATATTTTACTCAGCGTATGGCACCTATGGCACATACTCGATAAACGAGGAGGTCTACTCAGGCATCACGACATCGGCACCAAGCCAGGCATATCCAAAATGGTGGAAAGAGACAAACTGGTACAAAAGTGTGTGGAAGCAGTAGTATTTTTCGTAGAAAATAACTATCTTTGCACGCTTATTAAATGCTAATAATAAAAACTGAGATATATGTTTGAAAATCTAACCGAGAAACTCGAACGCTCGTTTAAAATTCTTAAGGGCGAGGGTCGCATCACTGAGATCAATGTTGCCGAGACCTTGAAGGAGATACGCCGTGCTCTTATCGACGCCGATGTAAGCTACAAGGTGGCTAAGTCGTTCACCGACGAGGTTAAGCAGAAGGCGATGGGTCAGGATGTACTCACTTCAGTGAAGCCTGGTCAGATGATTACCAAGATTGTGCGCGATGAGCTGGCACAGCTGATGGGTGGCACCGCTACCGAGATATCACTCGAGGGTAACCCAGCAGTGATCCTTATCGCCGGTCTTCAGGGTTCGGGTAAGACTACCTTTTCAGGTAAACTCGCATCATTCATCAAGAGCAAGAAGGGTCGTCAGGTGCTGCTCGTAGCTTGCGATGTATACCGTCCAGCGGCGATTGACCAGCTCAAGATTTTGGGTGATACCGTAGGCGTTGAGGTATATACCGAGGCAGGTAACAACAACCCTGTGGAGATTGCAAAGAACGCTATCAACTACGCTCGCCAGAAGTCATACAACACCGTAATCGTCGATACCGCAGGTCGTTTGGCTGTGGACGAGGCGATGATGGTCGAGATTACCGAGATTAAGGCCGCTATCAACCCATCGGAGACACTCTTCGTAGTTGACTCGATGACAGGTCAGGATGCTGTAAACACTGCTAAGGAGTTCAACGACCGTCTCGACTTCGACGGCGTGGTACTCACCAAGCTCGATGGCGATACACGCGGTGGTGCAGCGATCTCTATCCGCTCGGTGGTTAACAAGCCTCTCAAGTTCATATCTTCGGGCGAGAAGATGGATGCATTGCAGGTATTCCATCCTGAGCGTATGGCCGACCGAATCCTCGGTATGGGTGATGTGGTATCGCTCGTGGAGCGTGCGCAGGAGCAGTTTGACGAGGAGCAGGCACGCAAGTTGAAGAAGAAGCTCATCAAGGATCAGTTCAACTTCAACGACTTCCGTGAGCAGATTGCCCAGATTAAGAAGATGGGTAACCTCAAGGACCTCGCGTCGATGATCCCAGGTATGGGCAAGATGCTTCGCGATGTGGATATTCCAGATGACGCCTTCAAGCAGACAGAGGCTATCATCGACTCGATGACACCTGCTGAGCGCGAGAATCCAGAGATTATCAATGCGCGTCGTCGTGAGCGAATCGCAAAGGGTTCGGGCACCACCGTGGCAGATGTAAATCGCTTGCTCAAGCAGTTCGAACAGACTCGCAAGATGATGAAGACTGTGGCGGGCGGAGGCCTCCAGCAGAAGATGAAGCAGATGAAGCGAGGCGGCGGTCGCCGTAGATAACAGCGCACAAATTGATGCCGTGCAATGTTGTCTCGAGGCCAGAACAAACGACAACATTGTATATAGGCAGAATACGATACTATCCGTAGATAGGGAAGGGCCAACAATAAAAGGGGCGGGGAGTGAGAATAAAGTTCGCACCGCACCAATAGGGGTCCAACCCAAATCTGAAAGATAGAGCAGGACACAGAGGTCCACAACATTTTATTCCACCTCATATACTTAGTCGCACATTGGGTGATGATGGGTATGTGGGGTGGATTTTTTTTCTACGCACACGCAATGTGTGATCACTCCGTGGCAAAAGCCATATATATAAGGAACGCGCGCGGAGGGATATTCCGCGAAAATCTATCACTTGAAAGTGTAAATTTTCTTAAAATTTTGTTGGTCAAAAATTATGAATTTTGCCAAAAAAAGCTCTATCTTTGTAAGTGAATAAGAATTGGACATGAGACGCCCGACCTTAATGGGGAGGTTGGAAAACACTAACTACTAAAACTTTACCGACTATGACTGACATTGAAATCCGCGATGCCCTCCTCCGCGGCGATGAGGAGGTGACTATGAAGTTTTTCTTCACCGAGTGCAAGCCACTCTTCTACAACATCATTCGCCGCGTATTCTCTTATGATGTTGACTACGACGAGTGCATCAACGAGTTTTACATCCATATTATGGAGGACAATGGCAAGCGACTGCGCCAGTTCCGTGGCGATCGCGAAAACTCCATCTTCAAGTGGATTATGGTGGTTGCCATTCGTTACTTCATCAAGAACCGCAATCAGGTGATAGATAACAACAGCAAAGCGCCTCTTAATAAGAAAAAGGATGTGGAGCTGATGTGCAACACCGAGTCAAGCATCGATGCCAACATCGATGTCACTACCTTGCTCGAGAAGATGCCTAACAAGCGTTACGCTTTGGTCATCCGCCGCCTTGTACTCGAGGATGCTGAACCAGAGGTAGTGGCCGAGGAGTTAGGCATCAGCGTAGCAAACCTCTACAACCTGAAACGCCGAGCGTTAGCAGCTATCACGCTGCTTACGCTTGACAAGATTAAGTAGATAGATTGTTTTGATTAGAGTAATATATGAAAGAGGAAATAATCGTTAATGGTATCACTGAAGAGATGCTAGCCGCTTACCTCGATGGTTGTGCAACAAGCGAGGAGTGTTTGGCAATACTTAATGCTCTACCAGAGAGCGACGAACTTCAGGAGATTTTAGAAATAGCAATAGCTACTGAACGCGATCTCGCGCTGGGATTCAACACGGTTGAGATACTCCCAGCCGAGGCGATCGCCGCCACAAGCAATAAGGGCAACAGATGCTGCATGGAGTGCGAAAAGTATATCCTCAATAAGAGAAAAATAGAGTACGACGACGAGGAGATTACAAAGTTAGCAGAAGAAAACAAGTGGAAGAGCGAAAACGGCACCGCCCTGCACAATATCGGACGAAGCCTCGAGAGCTTTGGTCTCTCGACAGCCAGACGCTTCAAGTCGACAATCGCAGACATTGTGGCAGCCCTTGCAGCGGGTGACGATGTGATTGTTGCGGTTGACGGTGGCGAGCTTTTAGGCGACTTAGAGGCCGAAAGACGGGAGGATATTCTCATTGGCGAGATACCAGACCACACCGTAGTAGTGCTGTCGTGCGATATTGAGGAGAATACCATTACGATATTTGATCCAAATAGTTCAAGAGAACAGGATGTCTACCCGCTGGAGCAGTTTATAGATGCGTGGGACGACTCGAAGAACTATATGGTAACATCGTTCAAGCGTGGCGCAAAAGAGTATATTCCAAAGCCTATTGATATCAAGGATGTAGAGCTTAGAGCCGAGATTACATCACTTAGCGAGGCAATAGCGGAAAACCTGCACGAGATTTGGGCAGAGCTACAACGCGCCGAGGGATGGAGATATGGCACGACACACAACGACGAACTTAGGATAACGCCCAATATGGTTCCTTATGCAGAGCTATCGGAGAGCCAAAAGGAGTCGAATAGGAATATGTCGATGCAGACGATAAAGTTGATACAGAAATTAGGATATGACATTATCAAGTATCAAAAGACACAGCTATATGCTGAACTGAAGCACAGAATACATTTATCACAATGTGAGTGCTACTGCCCACGATGCGGTGCCGTAATGTATGTAGGTCAACGCTACTGCGATAGATGCGGCGAAAAAATTGCAAAAAGTTAAATGGGGCAGAAGAAAAATCCGATAAGAGAGGCGAGGTTCAACCTCCCGAAAATTAAGCAAAAGTAAAGAAGCGATATGCGTGGTTAAGTTAAGTCTTAACCACGCATATCACATTTTATGCGAGCAGAGCTCGACGGTCTGAAATTGTTACTTATAACGGCTATATATACGCTCGAGCGTCTCCTTGATATATGCGTCAAACGCTGGCGTAAGAACCTCAATATCTTCGGCAAGACCCATAACAAAACGGCCTATACCCACAAAGTTACACACCTTCGTATCTAGCAGCCAGCAGCCATCATCGAGCGGCGTTATATCGCGCTCTGCAAGTGGATACTCCTCTATCAAGAGGTTGCGGGCGAGTAGGCCAAGGCGTAGTTGCACACGGTGCTGCTCGAAGCCCGTCATACGAAAGATATCAATATATCCCTCAGCGTGGTTGTCGGCGTGCTGCCACTCCTCGTCGAGCATCACAACAGCGCCGATACGCGATATTTTGAAGAGCTTGTTCATTCCACTCTCCGGCTCGTAGCACCACAGCTGCACATAGTTTGTCGTAAAACCAAATGGCTCCACTACCCTATCGCGCACCACACCCGTATGCGACGAGGCATAGTCGCGCAACTTAACCTGTCGACGCATCTCCATCGCCTCGAGGAGCATATTCACATTTGTAGCATTGCGACCCTTGACGATACTTGTAGCCATAGAGGTGCAGTTATATACCGATGTGAGCTTACGGCGTAGGTTCTGCTTGAGCGTGTTCGTATCATCGAGGCCCTCGATAAGCTGATTTACGATGTGCGCCTCCTCGTCGGTAAAGTGCACGAGCTGCGAAATATCCTTGAAGTAGCGGCTCTCCTTACCGAGTTTATATATGCCTCCCTCGAGCTTCTGCACTACAAAGCCAGCATCCTTAAATGTGTCGATATAGCGATATATCGAGCGGTATGTGGTGCCGAGGCGCTCAGCCAAGTCGTTAACCGTGTAGTTAACATTCGCCGTCATCAGCTTCATAAGGCGAAGCATTCGTTCGAGTTTTGGTTGTTCCATAGCCAAAGTATTTGAGTGTAAAGGTAGTTAATTTTGCAGAAAGAGCATCTATCGAACTATATAAAAAAGATTAAAATCTCTCGCGTGCTGGGCTTGAGTCTCCACCTCATAAGTTATATGACTCTATTTTTTACGCTACATCTTTGCAAGAATAAAAATATTTACTATCTTTGCACCACCAAACGCAATTTTGGTATTCGGAGAATCCGTAGCTCAGCAGGTAGAGCACAACACTTTTAATGTTGGGGTCCCGGGTTCGAGCCCCGGCGGATTCACCACCTTGAAGGAGTCGAATATTCGACTCCTTTTTCTGTATCAAATAGTTAGTCTTTGATGGTTTTAGGGTGAGAATCCAGCCAAATTCTGTAGGTTACGACTTTTGCAATCGGATAAAATCGGGTGAAATCCGATGCAATTCTCCTCGCCCGACAATTCCAATCCCAAACGAAGAGAGAAGTGTGTGACCAACTTTTGCATTTTCAGAGTCAGGTTACAAATTCTGCGCAGATAACTTGCGTGTCTGGAATAGTGATGTTATGTTTGCAGTGTATAAAACGCTTTGCCACAGTGTGTTACATTGTTTTAAGCAAGTTTGCAACGCTGTGCAATAAGCCCAAAAAACCAGACATAACACAAAAATTTGCACCTATGGATAAAAGTACATTCTCGATTCTATT
>JAGBTP010000064.1 GCA_017631255.1 Alistipes sp. | reverse complement strand
TGCCATCCTCGAGGATGAACTCTGCATCGTGGAACTCTGGGCGCCACTTGCGGAATGCCTCGATGTCGAGGATATCGTTCTTAACGATGTTGACATCGGTGTGAATCTCCTGAGTCTCGTACTGAGCCTTGAGTCCAAGTGATACGAACTTGTTGGTGCCCACAACGCGGTATACGAAGTTCGAGCGACCCTGAATCATACCCTGATTTACGAGCTTCTTGAATGGCTCCGCCTCGCAGATATAGCCGAGGTCGTAGAGGAACATATTCCAGAAGCGCGAGTACATCAAGTGACCAGTAGCGTGCTCAATACCACCTACATAGAGGTCTACATTGCGCCAGTACTCGTTAGCCTCCTTGCCCACAAGACCCTCGTTGTTGCGTGGGTCCATATAGCGGAGGAAGTATGCCGATGAGCCAGCAAAGCCTGGCATTGTAGAGAGCTCAAATGGGTGACCCTCCTCGTTGTGCCAGCCCTCAACGCGTGCAAGTGGTGGCTCGCCCTCAGCCGTAGGTCCGAAGTTCTCGATAGGAGGCAATGTGAGTGGCAGCTGCTCGTCGCTGAGACGGTATGCCACATCCTCCTTGTAGTAGATAGGGAATGGCTCACCCCAGTAGCGCTGGCGTGAGAAGATGGCATCACGAAGGCGGTAGTTCACAAGGCGCTTACCGAGGCCACGACGCTCCACCTCTGCGAACATAAACTCGATGGCCTCCTTAACATCCATACCGTTGATAAGCTCCGAGTTGATGAGCTTGCCCTCCTTGGCATCGTACGACTCCTTCTCGATGTCGCCACCCTCAACAACAGGGATTACCTCGAGACCGAAGTGGCGCGCAAAGGCCCAGTCGCGTGAGTCGTGCGCTGGTACGGCCATAATAGCACCGGTACCATAGCCCGAAAGCACATAGTCCGAGATGTAGATAGGAATCTGCTTGCCGGTGAATGGGTTAACGGCATACGAGCCTGTCATTACACCACTCACGCGCTTGGTGTCGGCGATACGCTCACGCTCCGAACGACGCTTGGTCTCGGTGATGTATGCCTCCACCGCCTCACGGTTCTCCGCTGTGGTGAGCTCCTCGACCCACTCGTGCTCTGGTGCGATAACCATAAATGTAACGCCGTAGATTGTGTCAGGGCGTGTGGTGAAGATCTCGAGCTTCTTGTCGCTGCCCGCAACATCGAAGAACACCTGTGCACCCACCGAGCGACCAATCCAGTTGCGCTGAATCTCCTTGAGCGACTCGCTCCACTCGAGCTTCTCGAGGCCGTCGAGCATACGCTGTGCGTAGGCCGTAACGCGGAGCAACCACTGCTTCATACGCTTCTGCTCTACGGGGTGGCCACCACGCACTGAGAGACCCTCCTTAACCTCGTCGTTGGCAAGTACGGTGCCCAGCGCAGGGCACCAGTTAACCATAGTGTCGGCACGGAAGGCAAGGCGATAGTTCTGCAATGTCTGCTCCTTCTGCTGCTCCGACATTGCGCACCACTCCTCAGCGGTGAAGCTAAGCGAGGCTGTCTCGGCAGCGTCGATGCCCGCAGTACCGTTTGCCTCGAAGTGCTTAACGAGGTCGGCGATAGGCTCAGCCTTCTGTGTGGTATTGTTGTACCAGTGGTCGAACATCTTGAGGAAGGCCCACTGAGTCCAATGGTAGTACTCGGCATCGCAGGTGCGCACCTCGCGCGACCAGTCGAACGAGAAACCAATCTTGTCGAGCTGCGAGCGGTAGCGCGCAATGTTCTCCTCGGTTGTTACGCGTGGGTGCTGGCCTGTCTGGATGGCATACTGCTCAGCAGGGAGACCGAAGGCGTCGTAACCCATAGGGTGAAGGACATTGAAACCTGACTGACGCTTGTAGCGCGAGTAGATATCCGATGCGATGTAGCCAAGTGGGTGTCCCACGTGGAGGCCTGCTCCCGATGGGTATGGGAACATATCGAGTACATAGAACTTAGGGCGCGAAGGGTCTACATCTACGCGGTAAGTACCCTCCTCCTGCCATCTCTTCTGCCATTTTTGCTCAATGGCTCTAAAATCGTATTCCATAGTGTTGTAATATTATAATATTATATTGTTTCATTTTGCTTTGTCGTTGTTGGTCGGTGTGTCCACTACACTAATCCTCATCGTCGTCGATGAAGGCACTATCGCCAAAGTAGAAACCCTCCATCAGTGCGTCGATATCGCGTCGCTCCTTCTTCGTTGGGCGGCCTGTGCCCCTATCACGGAAGACGAAGATAGTCTCGTGTGGCACATTGAGCTTGTCGAGCTCCTCCTGAGGCGTGCAGTTGAGGCAGTAGAGCGGCACATTCTTGGCTGGCTGGCGACTCGACACAAGGTCGAGCACCTTATAGCTATATGTCACTCGCTCTCGCCTAACCGATATCATATCGCCCACCTTAACCTCGCGTGAGGGTTTGGCATAGGCGTCGTTCACCGTCACGCGGTTCTGGCGTATAGCGTCGGCAGCGTCGCTGCGCGTCTTGAAGATGCGCACTGCCCATAGGTATTTGTCTAATCGTATGTCGCTCATAACTATTTCTTAGGTGTGGGTATAAATGGTGCACGGCTGATGCTGAGAATCATTCCGATGGCTATCGATATGGTCATCAGCGACGAGCCACCACGCGAGATGATGGGCAGCGTCTGTCCCGTTTCGGGTAGCAGGTTGACCTGCACGAGGATGTGGAGCATCGCCTGCGTGGTTATCAGCAGTCCAAGACCTGCGGCAAGCAGCATCGGGTATGCCGAGTAGCACTGCCTGCATATCTCAATCGCACGGAATGTAATCCATAGGTATAGCAGCATCAGCACGATGGCAGCAATGGCGCCATACTCCGATGCGAAGAAGGCGAAGGCGTAGTCACTCTCAGGGTGGATAACCACGGCGCGCGAGCTACTATGTCCCGCACCCTCACCCGTAAGGCCGCCGTTGTAGATGGCAATCATCGAGCGCTGCGTGTCGGAGAGCTCATATACATAGGAGCGTCTGTCGTCCGTCGTAAGCTCGGTAATCCAGCGCGTAAGACGCGTAAGACCCACGCTACCGCGACCTATGCCCGCCAGCGAGAGCAGCGATATGCCGATGACGGCGACGCTTGTGCCCAGAAGCACCATCTTGACAAGCTCACGACGATGCGCACGACCGATGTATAGCATTAGGAACGAGGCGATGGCAACAATCACCGCTGAAGAGATGTGTGCAGGTGCAATTACGGCACACGACACTATCACCGGACCGAGTATCGGCCAAGTGTTATCCTTGAGGATGCGCTTCTGAACGGGGTCGCCAAGGCGGAACGAGGTGGGCAGTAGCTTGAGCTTCGTGATGCTAC
The DNA here is from genome assembly GCA_017631255.1 of Alistipes sp. Taxonomy (GTDB): domain Bacteria; phylum Bacteroidota; class Bacteroidia; order Bacteroidales; family Rikenellaceae; genus Alistipes. The sequence continues at coordinate 13,475 of JAGBTP010000064.1, read as the reverse complement.
TCTGTCGTGCCTCCATACAGTTTGCCAACATCATTATCGTGCCAATCTTGAGCAGCTCCGAGGGCTGGAATTGAAATGGTCCGATAGGCAGCCAGCGCGCTGCGCCGTTGGTGGCGTTGCCTATGAAGTAGGTGAGTATCGTCAGACCCACCAGCGACCAATATACAATCTTGGTGGCCTTCTGGTAGAAGGTATAGTTTATCTTGTGCACGATGAATATCATCGGCAGTGACACCACGAGGATGAGCATCAGCTGCTGGCGCAGTGACTCCGTGGTGGTCAGCTTCGACGATATATCGTAGGCCATCTTCGCCGTCGAGGAGTAGACCACAAGGATAGATATGACCACCAGCGCTGCGTATATTATCCACAGCGTGCGGTCACCCTCGAATATCGGCGTGCGGCGAGGGCTCTCGCCCCCGGTTATGTTATCTTGCTGTGCCATAGGTTACTCGTTGAGGATGTTCTTTGCCACCCACTCCTTAAACTGACGACCTCTATCCTCGTAGTTCTTGAAGAGGTCGAAGCTCGCGCACGCTGGCGAGAGGAGTACCGTGTCGCCTGGCGCTGCCACCTCGCGTGCCGCCTGCATCGCCTTCTCGAGCGTGTCGCAGTCACGGATGATGGGTACGATGTCCGCAAACTCGCGCTTTAGCTTGGCGTTGTCGACTCCCATACAGATGAGAGCCTTGACCTTGCGGCGTGCAAACTCCTTGACAGGGGTGTAGTCGTTACCCTTATCGGTGCCACCCGCAATCCACACCGTTGGGCGCTTCATACTCTCAAGGGCGTACCATACCGAGTCGACATTCGTTGCCTTTGAGTCGTTGATCCACTCGATGTCGTTATGCTTGCCCGCAGGCTCGAGACGGTGCTCTACGGGTGAGAAGTCGTATATCGAGCGCTTGATGACCTTAGGGTCGATGCCCGCAACGAGGGTAGCGAGGGCTGCTGCCATAGCGTTGTAGATGTTGTGCATACCCTCAATCTTCATCTTGCGCGTGTCGATGGTCACGCTGCGCTCACCCGCCGTAGCGGTGAAGGTGTGACCCTCGAGGATGGCGTCGCCGTCGCCGCTGGCAATGGCGGTATTGATGGCGAAGGGCAGCTGGCGCGCCTTGAGTGTCGAGTCCATCGTGTCGAGCATCTGCTGCGTAACATCGTCGTCGGCAGAGTAGATGAATGCGTCGCTGGCATTCTGGTTCTGCGTGATACGCATCTTCGAGCGGGCGTAGTTCTCGAGCTTGTAGTCGTAGCGGTCGAGGTGGTCGGGCGTGATGTTGGTAAGCACGCCGATGTCGGCCTTGAACTTGTAGCAGCCGTCGAGCTGGAACGAGCTGAGCTCAAGCACATGCCAGAAGTACTTGCCCGTAGCGATGGAGTAGGCGAAACTCTCGCCGATGTTACCACCGAGCGACACCTTGCGGCCCGCATCCTTCATAATCTTGTAGATGAGCGATGTGGTCGTGGTCTTGCCGTTCGAGCCTGTGATGCAGATGGTCTTGGCAACGCCCTTGTATCGCGCTGCGAACTCTATCTCCGAGATTACGGGTATGCCCCTCTCGCGTATCTTAACTACGATGGGCGCCGTATCGGGAATACCGGGTGATTTAACCACCTCGTTAGCTGCGAGGATGCGCTCCTCGCTATGCTGTCCCTCCTCATACTCCACGCTCCACTCGTCGAGTCTCTCCTTGAACTTAGGGGCGATTTTACCCATATCCGAGAGGAAGACATCAAAGCCCTTCTTCTTTGCAAGTATCGCAGAGCCATAGCCTGAGATGCCGCCGCCGAGTACTACTATCTTTCGTTTCATATCTTTATCGCGTTTTTTCTGTTACTGAATCTTAAGTGTTACGAGTGTCAGGGCTGCCAAGAGCAGCGAGATGATGAAGAAGCGCATCATAATCTTGGTCTCGAAGAGACCCTTCTTCTGGAAGTGGTGGTGCAGTGGCGACATCAGGAATACGCGTCTGCCCTCGCCATACTTACGCTTCGTGTACTTGAAGTAGCCCACCTGTATCATCACCGATAGCGCCTCGACGAGGAACACACCGCAGAGCAGCGGTAGGAGCAGCTCCTTGCGGATGCAGAGCGCAAAGACGGCGATGATGCCACCAATGGTGAGCGAGCCCGTGTCGCCCATAAATATCTGCGCAGGGAAGGAGTTGTACCACAAGAAGCCGATGAGAGCACCTGCAAAGGCGGCAGCAAAGATGATAAGCTCGCCGCTATCGGGGATATACATAATGTTAAGGTAGTCCGAGTAGATGATGTGTCCCGATAGGTAGGCCAGCACACCCAGCACCAGTACTATCGGCACCGAGACACCCGTCAGCAGACCGTCGATGCCATCCGTAAGGTTGGCGCCGTTCGACACCGCCGTAATGACGAGTATCGCAATGGCAATATATACCAACCACGCCAAGGTCTCGTTGCCCCCCGTCAGGCGCTTGTAGTCGAGCATCGTATCCTTGAAGAATGGAATCGAGGTCTTGGTGCTCTTCTCTGCCGTGGTGCTAATTACCTGTTTCTCGATGTAGTGGCTCACCACCTCACCTGTCTGCACATCGGTGATATTGTAGTGCTTGGTCTCGAAGTTCTTTTCGTGGATGACGATATCCTCCGATAGCCACATCGTTGTGCCCACGATGATGCCAAGACCCACCTGACCCACAATCTTGAAGCGGCCGTTTAGACCCTCCTTGTTGTGGCGGAAGACCTTGATGTAGTCGTCCAAGCCGCCGATAAGGCCCAGCCATAGCGTCGATATCACCATCAGGCGAATGTAGACATTGCTAAGGTCGCCAAAGAGCAATACTGGAACCACCACCGCAAGGATGATGATGATGCCGCCCATCGTTGGCGTACCCTTCTTCTCGAGCTGGCCGCTAAGGCCCAGGTCACGAATATCCTCACCAATCTGCTGGCGCTTGAGGAAGCGGATGATGCGCTTGCCAAAGAAGATGGCAATGAGTAGCGATAGTATGATTGCTGCTGCCGAGCGCACCGAGATGTACTCGCCGACGCGCATTCCTGGCAGGTCGGTGTTGGCGTTAAGGTAGTCGAATAAGTGGTAAAGCATAGCTCAAAAGTTGCTAATTGTATCTGTTTCTCCGTTTATTGTTTGTGTTATTTGCTGTGTGTCGCCTCAAGTGCTGCACGCACCTCCTCACGGTCGTCGAAGTGGTGCTTCGTGGTGCCGATTATCTGGTAGTCCTCGTGACCCTTGCCGGCGATGATGATTATGTCGCCCGCCTGTGCCATCATCGCTGCAGTGCGTATGGCCTCACGACGGTCGGTGATGCGTAGGTAGTTGTGTGCCTCGCCTACGCCCGCCACCATATCGTCGAGGATGGCCTCTGGCGACTCGGTGCGAGGGTTGTCCGAGGTGAAGATTGCCGTTGCGGCGTGACGCACAGCGATGGCGGCCATCTCAGGGCGTTTGGTCTTGTCTCTGTCGCCACCGCAGCCACATACCACGATTAGGCGCTGCGTATCGCGTCGCACCTCCTCGATGGTCTCAAGGACATTGGCCAGGGCGTCGGGCGTATGTGCATAGTCGACGATGGCCATCGTGCGGTCGGGGGCGGTGATGGTCTCGAAGCGGCCCGCTACGGGGGTGAGCTGCGAGAGTATGGTTAGTGCCTGCATCCTGTCGATGCCCAGCAGCGTGGCAGCGGCATATACCGTGGTGAGGTTGTAGGCATTGAAGCGACCGGTGAACTTAACCCACGCCCCAATAGGACCCATATGCAAAAGCATAGAGTCGGGGTGCATCTCCACAATCTTGGTGTGGAAGTCGGCCATAGAGCGCAACGAGAGGCGGTAGCACTTGGCCTTGCAGTTCTGGAGCATCACCTCGCCGTTGCGGTCATCGATGTTGACCACGGCCCACGCATCCTTGTCGAGGTTGTCGAAAAAGAGCTTCTTGGCGCGTATGTACTCCTTGTATGTACCGTGATAGTCGAGGTGGTCGTGCGTGAGGTTGGTAAAGAGTGCTCCCTCGAAGCGTAGACCGTCGGTGCGGTGCTGTGCGAGCGAGTGCGACGACACCTCCATAAAGCAGTAGTCGCAACCCTCGTCGACCATCTGGCGCATCATAGCGTTGAGGCGTATGGCGTCGGGGGTGGTGTGTGTCGAGGCGATGCTACGCTCACCGATGCGGTAGATGACCGTCGAGATAAGTCCCGCCTTGTGGCCCATCGCCATAAACATATCGTAGAGGAGAGTTGCCGTAGTGGTCTTGCCATTTGTACCCGTCACACCGACGAGGTGCAGCTCCTGCGAGGGGTGGTCATAATATGCCGCCGCCATCGCCGCCATTGCGCGGTTGCTATCCTCGACAATGATGTAGCTCACGCCCTCACTCTTTACCTCTGGCATCGCCTCGCATACCACCGCCACAGCACCACGCTCCACGGCCGAAGCGATGTAGTTATGTCCGTCGCTCTGCGTACCTCGTACGGCAAAGAAGCAGCTACCCTTCTCCACGGTGCGTGAGTCGTAGGTGAGGCCGCTAATCGTTGGGTTGAGGCTATCCTCTATCTCAATAGCTCGGACAGCGCCGAGCAGCTCCTGAAGTTGTTTCATAGTTGTTGAATCTCAATTTCCTCGGTTTTACCTCTCAAGCAAGAGGTTGATAGTTGTGTTTGTGCCAATCTTATACCCTGGCTGGAGGCTCTGGCTCTTGACGCGTCCGCTGCCCGAGTGTGTGACCCTGAGGCCGGCGCTCTCGAGGAGGTACAACGCATCGGTGAGGCCCATACCACGAACATCGGGCACCCTGCCCTCCTGTATGGCTACGGCGTTTATCGTGGCACCTGCCTCCTCGTCGAAGGCGAGGCGACTCCACGCATCCTCCCTCGTCGTATTATCCTTGGCATCGACCATATCGCCTATCGTCTCGACATACTCACTCTTGCCGCCCTTGATTGATACGGGGCTGAAGCTAACCTCGGGTTGCTCCACCTCGGCGTGTAGCGTATGGTCAATGGCGTAGAGGTATTCCATCATATCGGCCGCAACGGGGGCAGAGAGGTCGATACCGTAGTGGTGGCTATTGTCGGCCGTAAGCTGGCGACATACGCCCACCATAATGGTGTACTTGGGGTTCTCCTGCGGCATTGTGCAGACTATCGAGCCATAGTAGTAGTTGTCGTTTCTGTCGAGACCATTCTTCATCGCCTCGTAGTCCAAGCGGCTATCCGACACGAAGGTAGACCACACCTGTGCCGTGCCCGTCTTGCAACCAAACGGTATTGCCAAATCCTTGAAGTGACGACCCGTACGCAATGATGCCGCCGCAAGGCAGGTGTCGAGCTGCGCAAGGGTGCTCTTCGAACACATACTCTTAATCAGCGTCACCACGGGCATACGCTCCACCACCTCGCCATCACGCTCGATGCGGTCGACGAAGCGTGGCGCCACCATACGGCCCTCGTTGGCTACGCCGTTGTAGAAGGTGAGCATATGGATAGGCGGAATATCCATCTCGTAGCCATAGGCCAGACGAGGCAGACGCGACGAGGTGCTACCTCGCTGATTCCACTGCGGCGTGTTGGCCATTGCTATGCGGCCACTAACCTCGCCATACTCCTCAATGCCGATGTAGTCGTTGAACCTGAGCTTTGCGAGGAAGTCGGTATATTTTGCAGGGTCGCGCTTGAAGGTCTCGTAGACAGCCTTGGCAAAGTAGACATTCGACGAGTGCGCAAAGGCATCCTTGAGCGACACATTGCCGTCGCTATCAGCTCCCGCTGCGTCGTGCGTATCGGTGACATTGGCATCGCCAATCTTCACGCTATGACCTGGACGCGAGTGCTCGGTGTTTATCTGAGTGTCGATGTCGAAGCCTCCAATCTCGAGGAGTGCCATCGCCGTTGCGAGCTTCATCGTCGAGCCGGGGCTTATGGCCGTCTTGAGGGCGTGGTTGTTGACCCTCTCGCTATATGTCGTACCTCGCTCCTTGGCCGAACCGAGGCTGACCATACATAGGATGTTACCCGTCTGCACCTCCATCACCATAGCCACGCCGAACGACGCCTTGTTGCGGCGGAGCATCGTGTCGAGCCTCTCGTGTGCTACGCGCTGAAGACCTGCATCGATGGTGGTGATGACATTGGCGCCGTTGATAACCTCACGGTCGTCGCTATCCTTAACCCTCGCCCAGAAGCCGTGGGCAATCCATTGCTCCGTAGCGACGCCATCCTCACCCTTGAGGTGGTGGTTGAAGAGGTACTCAAGGCCCGCACCCGCCACCTTCTTGTCGTTAACAACGAGGGTGTCGTAACGGCCTATGGTCTGTCGCGCGATGTCGCCCGAAGGGTAGAGACGCTTGTCGTTTGGCTGCACGCTAAAGACATAGCCCATATCTCCGTTGAGGATAGGGTAGTAGCGCTTCATCTCGTCCCACTCCTCGACGGTGATGCTGCGAGGCATAATCTTATGCGCACGACGCTTCTTCTCGCGTGTACGCTCCTCGATGAGTATCTTGCGGTAGTCGGCAGCGCTGCGGTAGGTGTAGTTATTTAGCCTTGCGTCCTCCTTGTCGAAGTGGGCCGCCAGGAGCTTAGAGAGCGAGTCGACCCTCTTGCTATACGCCGCCTCGTCGGCCTCAATCATACCCTCAGAGCCGAAATCGAGGAGAATGTTGTATCGAAGGCTTGAGATGGCGAGTGGCTCGCCGTCACGCGAGAAGATGGTGCCTCGGTGTGCCTCAACCTCCTTGGTGCGGAAGATACCCCTCTCCATAACATCGGCATTGTGCCTTACCGAGGGGCTGATGACCATAATCCACGCCATACGAACGATGACGCAGATGCCGCAGAATATCAGCAGCGCATAGAGAGACTTGATGCGCGAGAGCACATCAAGGTATGGCGAGCGGCCCTTGTTGGTGGTCTGCCCCTCGCGTTTGGTTGTCTGTTTTTCGTTGTTGCTATGCTGTGCCATACTACTTTTCGATTAATCTGCTCTGCTTCGATAGGTCGACAAGATGAACTCCGTGGCTCTCAAGGCGCTTTGTCACGCTACTCTTTGACGATAGGCCGTAGCGAATCTCCTCCTTGAGCACCGCCCTCTCGTGGAGTATCGAGGCATACTGCTCCCTCTGGCGGTATTCACGATTGGCATTCAGCGCTGCGAAGGTGAGGAAGATGCTCACAAAGCACATCACCGCTATGGCGATAAAGTAGCGATAGTAGGGTAGTGCGCCCTCGGTGAGTATGCGGCCTGTGGTTATCAGTGTCCAGGTGCTGTTGTCGGCCTCGCCCGTATGCTTGGCATTGGTGTCGGCAAAGGTAAACTCCTCGTCCTCCGCCGCATCCTCGTCAACGGCTGCGGCCTCCTCGAGCTCCTCGTCTGTGTAGTATGTACCCTCGTCGGGGTCATTATCGGTATCATCGAGGATTACCACCTCGCGGTGGATGCGCTCCTGCTCCTCGTCGTAAATATTCTCCTTTTCCATTCTGTTCGTTCGTTTGTTGTGGTAGTGTATAGAGTGCCCCACAAGCAAAACTCTATCCTTGGGCGATAAATATTTTCTTACTTGCCTATGCCCCAACTAATTGGGCGTTTAGCCAGCATTGTGTCCCTCCACTTACCTAAAATAGCCCTTGTCTAAAATTGCGCCCCTTGCCCAGGGTGCTGCCCTCACGGAGTTACGCCTCTCTTTCGGCGACACGCAGGCGGGCACTTCGTGAGCGTGGGTTGGTGGCAATCTCCTCGTCCGAGGGGACTATCGCCTTACGGGTGATGACCTTGAATGGTGTTGAGGCCCTGCCAAAAAAGTCCTTCTCTACCGTGCCGTCGCAGTTGCCGCTGCGCATAAAGTTCTTGACGAGCCTATCCTCGAGCGAGTGGTACGACATAATCACGAGGCGACCCTCGGGGTTGAGGAGTTTGAGGCTCTGCTCGAGGGCCATCTTGAGCGCCTCAATCTCGCCGTTCAGCTCGATGCGCAACGCCTGAAAGAGCTTGGTGAGGAACTTGGCCTCCTCCTTTGCTGGTGTGCAGGGCTTCACTGCCTCGACAAGCTCTGCCGTGGTGGTGATAGGCTTCTGCTCTCTGGCACGCTCGATGCAGTTGGCAATCTTCCAAGTGGTGTCAAGCTCGCCATACTGCGTGAAAATCTTGGCTAAGGCATCATTTGTGTAGGTGTTCACAATGTCGGCAGCGGTACGACCAGCGCGTGAGTTCATACGCATATCGAGGAGTGCGTCACCACGGAACGAGAATCCACGGTGCTTGGCGTCGAAATGGTGCGACGATACGCCAAGGTCGGCAAGGATGCCGCCAACCCTCTCCACACCTCTTAGGCGCAGGGTGCCACGCACAAAGCGGAAGTTCGATGCGATGAATGTGTGGCGTGGGTCGTTGGGGGCGTTAGCCTCGGCATCGGGGTCCTGGTCAAGCGAGTAGAGATGGCCCTCCTCGCCGAGGTGCTTGAGTATCTCGCGAGTATGGCCGCCGCCACCCATCGTGAGGTCTACATAGATGCCGTTGGGTTTTATGTTTAGTGCCTCGATACAGTCGTCGAGCATTACGGGAATATGGTATGTGTCGATGCCCATTTTATTACAGGTTTTTACTTATGTAAAAATAACGCCGCTAAGGTAGTAAATTTTTCTCCAAAAACGATATTTTATTGCGATGAATTGTATGGAAAAAGAGGGGCATGCGCTTGTGTGCTCCGAGGAGCTGAGGGAGGAGTTGCGCGATGCGAGGCTGCTCTATCGCTCAAGTGGCAGATACAGTGAGGTTTATTCGTTCGATGGTGGTAGGTGTCGAGGGCTTATTGCCGAGGTGCGTAGGCTGCGCGATGATGCCTTTCGGGCTGTGGGTGTGGCACTCGATGATTCGCACGAGGGGGATTGTGGCGATGTGGACGGTACATATCGCCAGATTGTGGTGTGGGATGCGCATCGTGGTGCTATTGTCGGCGGCTATCGCTATGCCGTGGGGCGTGAGGTGGGGGCTGAGGCACTGTCGCTATCGCGATATTTTAACCTTACGGAGCGGTTTGTTGAGAAGTATCTGCCTTGCACCTTGGAACTTGGTCGCACCTTCGTATCGCGTGATTATCAGCGAGATGCAACGCGTGAGAGTCTCTATGCTATTAGCGACTTGTGGCAGGGTATAGCGCGTGTTGTTACGGAGTGTGGGGCGCGATATTTGGTGGGGCGTGTGACGCTATATCCGAGCCTTAGCGTGAGGGCGCGCAATATGCTTTTGGGATTTATGCGCTACGCCTTTCCGCCACAGGAGGAGCTGATGACGGCACGCGAGCCGCTGCGGGCGGGGATTGCGAGGTGTTGTTGTCGTCGCATATTTGTGGGTGAGACGGTGGCGGAAAACTATAAAATTCTGCTGCGAAGGATGCACGAAATGGGGCATACGGTGCCACCAATTATTTCGTCGTATATGCGTCTTTCGCCCTCGTTGCAGACCTTCGATAGCTACATAAACGAGGACTTGGGAGGTGTTGCCGAAACGGCAATAATGCTCAATGTGGAGGAGATGTATGACTCGGCAAAAAGGATATATTTGTGTGGTTGAGGGTGTGGTATGTTAAGATGTTGGTTTTGAGGAGCTGTTGCCACAATTCTACCACGCGCTGAGTCCTATAAAAATAAAACAACAGACTATCCAACGATGTGTTAGATAGTCTGTTGCGTAGTGTAATTATGCGGAGGTAGTCGCTCGATTAGTAGTTCTCGATAACTGCCTCGAGGTGTTGCTTCCAGATAAGGGCTGCGCCACCAAGGATGGCTACATTCTTATCCTGAATACCGCTCATAAGGAGCTTAACCTTGCCCTTGAAAACTGAGAGCTGATTCTCTTCCATATAGCGGTGCGTAGGACGCATAATGTAGTCGCCAGCGTTTGCCAAACCACCGAAGAGGATGATGGCCTCAGGTGATGTCACAGCAGTGAGGTCGGCAAGTGCCAAGCCGAGGAACTTACCTGTGCGCTCGAAGGCCTCGAGGGCGATAGGGTCGTTCTTAGCCGCAGCGTCAGAGAGCATCTTAGCCTCAAATTTGTCGTAAGGTATTGAGCGGAGCTCGCTGTCGCAGGTCATCGTTGCCATAAGCTCGAAGGCGGTGCGCTTGATACCCGTAGCCGATACATAGGCCTCGAGGCAACCCTTGCGGCCGCAACCGCATATACGACCGGTCTCGCGTGATGCCGCTGCGATGTGGCCATACTCACCCGCAAAGCCGTCGTGGCCGTAGACCATCTCGCCGTTGCAGACGATACCCGAACCGAGGCCGGTGCCGAGGGTGATCATCGCAAAGTCCTTCATACCGCGTGCGTTACCGAATACCATCTCGCCGATAGCCGCAGCGTTAGCATCGTTGGTAATCATAATCTTAACACCAGGGAAGTGCTTGCCCAGATCGTTCACGAAGTTGAAGATGCGGATTGAGTCGGGGCGTGGATCGTTCGGATCCTCGAACTTCCAGAGGTTTGCTGGGGTCTCGATGCGGCCAGAGTGAATGTTTGCATTTGGTGCACCGATACCCACGCCGATAAGGTCGCACTCAGGCTGTGAGGCGATAACATCCTTCATAGCCGCTGCGAGGGTGTCGATATATGGCTTATAGTCGTCGTAGTGTCGGTACTGCTCGGTAGAAATTTTACCTTCGGCAACTACATTACCATCCTCATCCACAAGGCCAAATGCTGTATTGGTACCGCCGATATCGATACCCATTGCAAGTTTTTTCATCATAGCAGTGTAATATTTTGTAAAATTTATTGGTCAAAGTTACCAAAATAATTTTAATCTCTGCAAAAAAAATGTTATTTTTGAGCCATAATTTTAAGACAGTAGATTATGACTCATTCTAACAGCGAGATATTGAGCCTCTTTGAGAGCGCGCTGGCGCAGATGCAGCTGCCTGGCGAGCCCGACAGGCTGTACACCCCAATCATATACTCGATGTCGGGCGGCGGCAAGCGCTTGCGCCCCGTGTTGCTGCTGATAACAAATGAGGCCTTTGGCGGTAATATCGACGAGGCGATGCCTGCGGCGATGGCGGTGGAGATATTTCATAACTTCACGCTGCTGCACGACGATATTATGGACAACGCCGATGTGCGTCGTGGCAAGCCCTCGGTATATGCCAAGTGGGGCGGTAATGTGGCGCTGCTTTCGGGCGATGCTATGCTCATTACGGCATACAAGCAGCTGGCGCGTGTCGATGCGGAGGTGCTGCCTAAGGTGATGAGTATCTTTGGCGATATGGCGCTCGAGGTGTGCGAGGGTCAGCAGTACGATATGGACTTCGAGGATACGAAGAGCGTGTCGGTGGTTGACTATATGCTTATGATCGAGTGCAAGACCTCGGCCCTGCTCTCAGGTTCGGCAATGATTGGTGCTACGATGGCGGGTGCTGCGGAGGAGGATGTCAAGAAGATCTACCGCTTTGCTACCGAACTCGGCCTTGCGTTCCAGCTTCAGGACGATGTGCTCGATAGCTATGGCGACGAGGCCCTCGGTAAGAAGATTGGTGGCGATATCCTCGAGGGTAAGCAGACATTCCTAATGGTCAAGGCTATGAGCCACGCCGACGACGCTGAGCGAGAGGTTCTTCGCACAACGCACCTCAACTCCAATCTTACGGACGAGGAGAAGATTGCGACGGTGAAGGCTATCTACGCCAAGTACGATGTGAAGCGTATCGCTGAGCAGCAGATTGAGTTGCGCTTTGAGCGTGCCCTCTCGGTGCTCGATACCCTCTCGATTGATGTGGAGAGGCGTGTGCCATTGCAGGAGTTTGCACGCAACCTTATGGGACGAAAGAAATAGTGAAACGATATGAAGAGAAGTGATATAGAGATAATGGCCCCTGTGGGGTCGTATGAGTCGCTCACAGCAGCCATTGCGGCGGGTGCCGACTCGGTATATTTTGGTGTCGAGCAGCTCAATATGCGTGCTGCCTCGTCGGTGAACTTTACGCTCGACGACCTTGCTGAGATCGTGCGCATAGCACACGCTGCGGGCGTCAAGACCTACCTCACCGTAAACATCGTCATCTACGACGACGAGATGGAGGTTATGCGTCGCATTATAGACCGTGCTAAGGCCGAGGGCATCGACGCCATCATCGCCACCGACCTTGCAGCGATACTCTATGCTCGTGAGGTGGGCATCGAGGTGCATATTTCAACGCAGAGCAACATCTCGAACATCGCCGCAGTCAAGTTCTTCTCGCAGTGGGCCGATGTTGTGGTGCTGGCGCGTGAGCTCTCGCTTGAGCAGATTGCTGCTATCTCGAAGCAGATTGAGGAGCAGAGGATTTGCGGCCCTGCGGGCGAGCTTGTTAAGATTGAGATGTTTGCCCACGGCGCTATGTGTATGTCTATGTCGGGCAAGTGCTACCTTTCGGAGCACGAGACGCATCACTCGGCTAACCGAGGTGCGTGCCGCCAGATATGCCGCCGTAAATATACTATCACCGATAAGGACTCTGGGCAGGCACTCGATGTCGACGGTCAATATATCCTCTCGCCAAAAGACCTGTGTACCATCGACTTCCTCGATACCTTCATCAATGCGGGTGTCCGCGTGCTCAAAATCGAGGGTCGTGCGCGTGGTGGCGAGTATGTCAAGCGCGTGGTAGAGTCGTACAACGAGGCTCTTATGCTCCTCGAGCGAGGTGAGTTCTCCGCCGATACCGTGGCACCACTCAAGGAGCGTCTGCGCACCGTCTTCAACCGTGACTTCTGGGGTGGCTACTACGCCGCTAAGACTATGGTCGAGCATAGCCAGCACTACGGCTCATCAGCAACCCTCAAGAAGGTATATATGGGTAAGGTGACCAACTACTTCAAGCGCATCGGTGTTGCCGAGGTTCTCGTCGAGGCGTGCGAGGTTGCCGAGGGTGATGCTCTTCTCTTTATGGGCGAGAAGACCGGCGTTGTGGAGCAGAAGGCCGACGGCCTAATGCTCGACGAGAAGCCAACAACCTCAGCAAAGCAGGGCGACTACATCTCCCTCAAGACTGTATCAGAGGTTCGTCGAGGCGATAAGGTTTATAAGGAGATTCCCCGATAATTTCTTGTGATAAGGGGGCATCTGCGCCATTGGGCTTGCCTGAAAAATGCTCATTTACTTCGAGAAAACTCCGCTTTTTCAGTCTGCGACCCACTGCCACATCTGCCGCCCTTCTGACAAGAAATTGGTCTCGCGCTGCGGTAGGTAAGAACTGCGGCATTGTGCTTGCGCTGAGATGTGAGGAAACTGCAATATTGTGCTTGCCTGAAAAATGCTCATTTACTTCGTGTAAACTCTGCTTTTTCAGTCTGCGACCCACTGCCACATCTGCCGCCCTTCTGACAAGAAATTGGGTCTTGCGCTGAGGTAGGTGAGAACTGCGGCATTGTGCTTGCGCTGAGATGTGAGGAAACTGCAATATTGTGCTTGCCTGAAAAATGCTCATTTACTTCGTGTAAACTCTGCTTTTTCA
>JAGBTP010000063.1 GCA_017631255.1 Alistipes sp. | reverse complement strand
GGCACCATCGTTATGTTGTGCTTAACTTTCCTTAAGCGAGTGCAAAGATACACACATTTTTTTATTCTGCAAATTTTTTCGTGAAAATTTTTACATAAATTTTGCGCTTTTCTGTGGCTGTATGGTCAAATACGCTGATAATCACACTTTTCTAACAATGCGTTTTTTAGCAATAAAAGAGCCTATTTAATGCGTCACTGCGGAGAAACTCTCGTCTCCCCGCAGTAATCATCGAATTATGCAACTTATAAATCCGGAAATTTTCTCTAAAGTAGTGCCTCGATTGCCTTGGCTACGGTTGCCATATCGGTCATTGGCTCGAAGCGCTCGACAACCTTACCCTCACGATCAACGAGAAACTTGGTGAAGTTCCACTTGATGTCGGCCTTCGATGCGTAGTCAGGGTCTACCTCGCTAAGGATCTGCTCAAGTTTTGGCGTGATAGGGTGGCTCTGGTCGAAGCCAGCAAAGCCCTTCTGCGCCTTGAGGTAGGTGTAGAGCGGTGACTCGTTTGCGCCGTTTACCTCGAGCTTCTTGAACTGAGGGAATGTGGTATCGTAGTTGAGCTGGCAGAACTTTGTTGTCTCCTCGTCGCTTTCGGGTGACTGTCCGCCAAACTGGTTGCAAGGGAAGTCAAGGATGACAAGACCACGCTCTGCGTAGCGCTTGTTTAGTGCCTCGAGGTCGGCGTACTGAGGCGTAAAGCCGCACTTGCTGGCGGTGTTGACGATGAGCAATACCTTGCCCTTGTACTCCTTGAGCTTTACGGGCTTGTTGCCCTGTGCCATAACCTCGATGTCGTAGATTGACTTATTTTTGTTTACGCTGCAGCAGCAGCTCTTGTTGTATGTTTTCATATGTTATATTATTTGTTATATCGTTGTTTATTCCGCTGCAAAAGTAGAAATAAAAATTTAATAGCAAGCAATTCTATTCATTTTTGTTAATCATATATTCTTATAGTGTTATAAGTGTATTATATAGTGCATCGCTGGGTGGAATGAAAATTTTGCGCCAGAGTCGAAAATTCTCTTGAAAATATTTGCATATCCCGATTTTTGTTCCGAAATTTGTGATATCAAAATGATATCAAACTGCATCATAATAGTTGTGCTACGAAAATGATTGTAGGGTGGTGCGGAGATGGGTGGCAGACTATATATTATATATAGGTGTGCGGGCAGGATAGAATTTGAAATGTTTAACCTATAAAACTTTAGAACTATGAAAAATTATGTTTATTCAGGCTGGAAGCTAAACGGCTTTGTCGCTCTCTTCATCAATTTGGTGCTTTTGGCCGTTGTGGTACTCTCTATCGTATGGCTTGCAACGCACGGGACATTCGTGGGTCTTGCCATTGCTATTCTCGCTGTTGCGGCACTCGGCTTTTTGGTTATGCTTGGCGGCTATATGATGCTCGAGCCCAACGAGTCACGCGTGCTACTCTTCTTTGGTAACTACCGTGGTACATTCTACGATACAGGCTTCTGGTGGGTGAATCCATTTATGGTGGCTAAGAAGCTTTCGATGCGTGCGCGTAACCTCAATGTCGACCCTATCAAGGTTAACGACAAGGCGGGTAATCCTATCTTGATTGGCCTTGTAGTAGTATGGAAGATTAAGAATGATGGCGCTTATAATGCTGTGTTCGAGATTGATACACCCCAGTTTGAGGTGGGCGTGTCGGGCATTAATTCGCGTATGAATGTGCTTGAGAACTTCGTAGCGGTGCAGAGTGACTCGGCATTGCGCCAGGTAGCTGGTATGTATGCCTACGACGAGAATACTAACCTCTCGGATAACGCCGTAACCCTCCGTTCGGGTGGTGATGAGATTAACGACAAACTCACCGATGAGCTTAATGAGCGCCTCTCAATCGCTGGTATCGAGGTTGTTGAGGCACGCCTTAACTACTTGGCATATGCGCCAGAGATTGCTGCCGCTATGCTTCGTCGACAGCAGGCCGATGCTATTATCTCGGCTCGTGAGAAGATCGTCGAGGGTGCTGTGTCAATGGTTAAGATTGCTCTTGAGCGCCTCTCATCTGAGGAGGTTGTTGAGCTCGACGAGGAGCGCAAGGCGGCTATGGTTAGCAACCTTCTCGTGGTGTTGTGTGCCGACGAGGCTGCTCAGCCAGTGGTAAATACCGGTACGCTGCATAACTAAGTCGTTCGAGGTTTAACCCCTAAAAGCCCCAACGATGGCTACTAAGGATTCAAATACACGCAGCTTCGTGCTTCGCATCGATGCTGAAACTATGGAGGCTCTCGAGAAGTGGAGTGCCGACGAGTTTCGCTCGATGAATGGCCAGCTGCAATGGATTATAGCCGAGGCCTTGCGACGCAGTGGTCGCAAGCCTCGTGCTAAAAAGCAAAAGATGGAGGATATGAAAAATGAAGATTAAGAAGCATAAATATGGCATTGGCGCGCGCCTGACATTTGGCAATATCGAGAAGATGGCGATGCGTCGCTTGGGAAAGCAGGAGGATAAGAAGTTGGGTATCGTTGAGGTTACGCTCATCGTCCTGATGTTGGTATTTGTCAATGTGCGACCCATTCCTGATACAGTTCCGTACTCGGAGGAGCTCAACATTCTCGCCTTCGTGGTGCTCGGCATTATCAGTGCAGTTATCACGCTCCGCCGCAAGGCACCACGCCGCCGCTGGATAAATGCCTCGTGGGCAATGGGTATGCTTGCAACCTTTATCAGTGCTGTGCCCTGGGTGTTCTATGCTATTGATGAGTTTACCGCACTCGAGGCGCGTAACATCAGTCTCTGCTCGCTCTTTCTCTGGCTGCTCTTTGTCGGCTGCTTGTTGCGTTTGCGCTACATCCGTGCTCGTTCACGCGCTACGATTGCACAGATGCGCCTCAGGGAGAAGCGCCGCCGTCGTGCTGAGTATATGTAATGAAAGGAGGATGCTATGAATGTGGGTTTTATAATAGCTATTGTTGCATCGTTCGTCGTGCTAATAATAATAACGCTCATACTCCTCGGTCGTGGCGATTGGCTTATTTCGGGCTACAACACTTCGACAAAGGAGGAGCGCTCGAAATATAATATCGTACGCCTGCGTGTTCTCACCTCGGTATCAATGTTGTTGCTACTCATCTTTGCTTGGCTGCTTGAGATATTGGATGTCGGTAATATTGTCTACTCGTCGGTGATTCTATCTATTGCTATAATATCAGCGATACTGCAATATACTTGGGCTCGCCGATAGTGTCGAACTATACTCTATCAGCATAAAGGACTGCTCCCTCGGGGCAGTCCTTTGTTGTTTAATATAGGCTTTGTGTTTGCCTTTTCGTTCGCTACTCACGCTCCTCGGCGCTCCACTTGGAATATGGGTGCTCTCGAAGGTGAGAGTTGTAGAAGCGGCGCTCGCCCGTAACCTCACGACCTAACCACTCGGGGCGGGGAAACTCCTCGTCTACGGCGGATAGCTCCACCTCGGCGACTACAAGGCCAAGGTTGTCGCCATAGAACTCGTCTACCTCGAAGGTGTAGCCCTTGTGGTCAATGAGATAGCGGCGCTTGTCAATGATTGCGCCCTCGGCGATGGTGAGTAGCTCGCGTGCTTTTTCCACATCAATCTCCACCTCCCACTCGAAGCGCGAGAGGCCGCCATCGCACGATGGTCCCTTGATCGTTAACCAGGCGCGCCTATCGTCGCTAATTCTAGCTCTTACAGTACGCTTGCCCGATACGATGTAGCCTTGTGCGAGGCGTGAAGAGCTATGGGCGAGGTGTCGCCACTCGCCCATAACCAAAAACTTGCGTTCAATCTCCTGTGCCATACGCTCCTTGGTCGCTACTCCTCGTATGCGAACATAGGGTCCCACGATGGTAGCTCGATAGGCTTCTGTTCAAGGAGCTTGAGGGTCTCAGCAGGGATGTACTTCTTGTCCACCACCACGCGGAACATATACTCCTCGAACCACTCGTCGGTCATAATGAGGTTGCCCTTCCATCCTGATGTTGGGCCCCAGCTATTCTCAACCATCCACTTCTTAGGGTTGCCCTGCTCGTCGAGGTCAACGGCGATGAGTGTCATAGCGTGTGATGAGCCGCTGGCGAAGGTGCGCACACGCTGCTCCTTGTTCATTGGGAACTCAACGCCCATAAGCGACTCGTAGTCAAAGTTGTTGATGTCGAGTGTACCCTTCTTTGAGAGGAGGAACTTGCCCACATCGCACGAGAAGTACATCGCTGTATTGTCCTTGATAGAGGCGATAGCCATAGCCTTAACCTCCTCGATTGGAAGGTTGAGGTAGAGCCAGTTGTCGCCGTCGTACATATGGCGGTCGTACTCAATCTCGTAAACCTTGTAGTACTCACGCGATGGGTCGTTCATCACCATCACAAAGTCCTTCTCAAGGTCAATCTCGCCGAAATATTCGGCATAGAACGACTGTGGGGTATAGGTCTTGGTACTGATGACATTGTTGTCCTTGTCGCGCATTGTCCACTCAAACTCGGTAGGAGGTACGCCATAAGCGCGTACGAGCATCGAGTAAATCTCCTTGAGCATCTCGGTCTTGAGTGCTACGGGGGCGCGTCGGTCGCGCTGCTCACGGAGGATGAGGCCATACTCACGCAGCTTGAGCTTGATGAGGTTTGAAATCTGTGAAGTGTTGTTCGACTGGTGGTTCTCAGGCATCACCTCAGCTGGCACAACGCCATACTTCATTACGAGGTTCGATACGCCAGTGAACTGACCACCGTCGCTAAGTGGGTTTTTGAATAGCCACTCCACCTCGCGTGACTCCATAGCGAGGTGCTTGGTGTCGATAACGGCCTGAAGGAAGAGGTTGCACTTCTCGAGCTGGTCATAGAAGAAGAGGTAGTTCTGCGAGAACTCCATACCGCCGAGGTTGTGGTCGTCAATCATCTTGGCACGCAAGATATTGAGGCCCGTAAAGAGCCAGCAGCGGCCCGACTGATACTGGTTTGTGATGCCCTTAGTGCGCACGCGATGCGAGAAGTTGGTGTCTATCATCGCAAGGTTATCGGCATTTGTCGCCAGCTCCGATACAGCATTGAGTGCAAGGGCGTTGCGTGCTGCCTTCTCTGCTGCTGAGCCGTTCTCGCCGAGGCGTATCTCCTTCATCATCTCTGCGCTGATGCCGCCATTGTTCTGCTGCGCACTTAGCGCGCCCATAGACATAACCGCTATGGCAAGTAATAGTGTTTTTCTCATATTTTTAGCGTTTTATGGTTTCTTAAGTCCACAAATATACTAAAAATTATTGAGAATAAAAATAGGTATGTCTCGGTGTACCGATTTGCGGTGTAAATAGTGTGCGAAACTATGTAGACCTAATCGTCCGAGCCAAGCACACGACTGCGTCGATAGAGTATCAGGGTGGCAATTGCCAGTGCAAGGGTTATGAGGGCGTTGGCCTTGAATGCTAAGGTGTGGCTTGCCGAGTGGAAGATGTGGCCAATGAAGTCTATAATAAATGGTGCAACAAGTATGGCAAGGTAGTTTACGGCCATCACGATAGAGAGTGCAAGTGTCGATAGCTCTGGCGGTGCATTTGTCGCCGCCTTGTCGTAGATTATCGGTTGCATCACGCCGTAACCCAAACCCGCGAGTATCGCTCCTATGGCGAGGGTATAGGGCGTAGGGTGGCTGATGGATAGTGTGCCAAGGCCGAGAGCCATAATGAGTAGTGACCAGAGGTTTACGCTGCTACCGAAGAATTTTACGATGCCTCCGAGGATGAAACCTGGCGCCATAATGGCCAGGAAGAAGAGTGCTATCACGATGCCCGCAACGGAGTTGTGCATACCCTCACCTACGGCTATGTACGAGGTGTTGAATGTCACGACGAGCGAGCAGTATGTTATGGCAAAGTAGAAGAGCATAAGACCTACGATGATGCCCCAATTCATCCCCTTCTGGCGGTTCTGCGCACCCGTTGTTGGCTCTGGCGAAGGCGTGGTGTGGTTCAGCGCAGGGATGAGGATGAGCGTCACAGCTGGGAGCATATATACGGCAAAGGCGAGGTGCCACTCAATGTCGGCAAGGTAACCCGTAAGGGCGGTGGCGAGGACGAGCGTGAGGTTGTTTATGGCCGAGCTGATGCCAAGCTGTCTAAGGCGTATGTCGCCCGTAAAGTAGTCGACGATAAATCCCGTCGAGAGGGGTATGATGATGCCCGCACCTATGCCCATTATGGCGCCGAGGAGGATGAGCTCGACCAAGCTGCGCGAAAGCAGCGAGCCGATGCCACTGAGGAGGAATATAGCCGATCCGAGTGTCAGCATCTTGATTTTATTGCCTCGCTTCGAGAGGTGGCCCGCCAGCAGCATAAATGGTATGATGAGTAGCGAAGGCAGCGATTCGAGCATCTCTACCTCCAGTTCGCTTGCCGTTGGGAATATCGAGTCGAGTTTATCGAGGATGGGCGATATGGCAAGGCCTGGCAGCGAGACGACGGCTGATATCGACCATATTGCAACGAGGGCTATTGCGGGGATTGTACCCTTTCCGGTGTTGATATTCATAACTTATATGCTTATTATCGTTTATGTAGGCTCGTTTTTCTCTCCTCGAGGGCAATATATATGCCATTTGTGGAGTTAATATGTCGTTAAAATATTTTGATTTTTAATTTTTATATCATATCTTTGTTAGCTGGAAAATAAAAATAACAACATACTACAACTAAAATGAACAAGGATTTACAGATTTTTGACTTGATCGCCGAGGAGCGCTCTCGTCAGATGAAGGGTATTGAGCTTATCGCTTCGGAGAACTTCGTTAGCGACCAGGTGATGGCTGCTATGGGCTCTGTATGTACTAATAAATATGCTGAGGGCTACCCAGCAGCACGCTACTATGGAGGTTGCGAGGTAGTCGACAAGATTGAGAACCTCGCTATCGAGCGCATCTGCAAGCTCTACGATGCGGAGTATGCAAATGTTCAGCCTCACTCAGGTGCTCAGGCTAATATGGCGGTGTTCTTCGCTTGCCTCAAGCCAGGTGATACATTTATGGGTCTCGACCTCTCACACGGTGGTCACCTCTCACACGGTTCACCTGTGAATATGTCGGGTATGTACTTCAACGCCGTAGGCTATAAGCTTAAAGAGGAGACTGGTAACATCGACTACGATGAGATGGAGGCTTTGGCACTCGAGCACAAGCCTAAGCTCATCATCGGTGGTGCATCGGCTTTCTCTCGCGAGTGGGACTATAAGCGTATGCGCGAGATTGCGGATAAGGTAGGTGCTCTCCTCTTGGTGGATATGGCTCACACCGCAGGTCTTATCGCAGCAGG
The DNA here is from genome assembly GCA_017631255.1 of Alistipes sp. Taxonomy (GTDB): domain Bacteria; phylum Bacteroidota; class Bacteroidia; order Bacteroidales; family Rikenellaceae; genus Alistipes. The sequence goes on along the minus strand of JAGBTP010000063.1, from coordinate 9,870 downwards.
CCTTCTCGATAACCCTGTTAAGTATGCTCACATCGTGACATCTACAACTCATAAGACCCTTCGTGGTCCTCGTGGTGGTATTATCCTTATGGGTAAGGACTTCGACAATCCTTGGGGCTACACAACTCCTAAGGGCGTGGTTAAGAAGATGTCGCAGATTATTAACTCGGCTGTGTTCCCAGGCATCCAGGGTGGTCCACTCGAGCATGTCATCGCTGCTAAGGCTGTTGCCTTTGGCGAGGCTCTCACCCCTGAGTATCGTGAGTATCAGCAGCAGGTGGTAAAGAACTCTAAGGCGTTGGCTGAGGCTCTTACAAAGCGTGGTTATAAGATCGTGTCTGGCGGTACTGACAATCACCTTATGCTTGTCGACCTCCGCACAAAGTTCCCAGAGCTTACAGGTAAGCTTGCTGAGAAGTGCTTGGTAGCTGCCGACATCACTACTAATAAGAATATGGTGCCATTCGACTCACGCACCCCATTTACCACATCGGGCTTGCGCTTCGGTACTCCAGCGATCACTACCCGTGGTCTTAAGGAGGATCAGATGGATTACATTGCTGAACTCATCGACCGCGTGTTGTCTGACCCAGAGAACGAGGAGAATATCGCAGCAGTTCGCAAGGATGTAAATGCCTTGATGTCGGAGTATCCTCTCTTCGCTTGGTAGTCGAGGATGGCCTATAAAGGTTAACAATATCAAGATGATAGTGGGGTTGTCCTTCGGGGCAGCCCCATATTTTAATAGGATATGAGAGAGATTTTAGATTTCCTTTCGGAGCTACACGACAACAATACGCGCGAGTGGTTCGAGACTAACAAACCTCGCTACCGCAGGGTGCTGGAGCAACATAATGACAATGTTGTGCGCCTTCTTGAGCTTATTACTGAGTTTGATTCTACGGTCGAGGGTCTTACTGTTGCAGATTGTACCTATCGCATCTATCGCGATACGCGCTTCTCGAAGGATAAGACGCCATATAAGGACTTCTTCAGCGTCTTTATTGCGCGTGGCGGTAAGCGCAGTGGTTATGGTGGCTACTACCTACATATTTCGCCGAAGGGGCACACCTGGGGCGAGGGCTCATTCCTCGCTGCGGGTAATGTTGCGCCTGAGGGCTATGTGCTTGCAAGTTTGCGCGAGGAGGTCGAGGATAATGCGCCGATGCTTGTGCATAATATCGTGGCAAGTGGCTTTGTATTAGATAGTAGCAATGCTCTTAAACGCACGCCCAAGGGTTATAGTGTTGCCGAGGAATATGAATACTTGTTGCGCCAGCGAGAGTTTATTATTGCGCGAAGTCTAACCTCAGAGTGGTTCTTAGAACCCGATTGGCTGGAGCGCACAGCAGAGTTATTTCGCCATTGTAAACCCTTTCTTGACCAGACGAATCGTGCTATCGAGTATGCCTACGAGGAGGCTCGAAAGTAGCTCCTTTATGGCTCCTGATTTTGGATTATCCCCGCAGCGGGATAATCCTTTTTTTGTACCTTTTTGCTCGATATGAGGCCTACAATTTGCTTGTTTTCTTGTTGTTTTGAGGGGCGATAAGTTAGCGTTATACCAATATAAAAAATAAAGATTAATAATATTTTGTCTTTGTGAATAGTTTTTGTTAATTTTGCAAGCTATTAAAAAATGATATGGAAAAAGATACTAAAGATATAATTCAGGAACTCGAAAGCGGAGATTACAAATACGGCTTCGTGACCGACATCGAGACCGAGACCATTGGTCGTGGACTCTCAGAGGATGTCATTCGCCTTATCTCAGCTAAGAAGGGCGAGCCTGAGTGGATGCTCGAGCGTCGACTCAAGGCCTATCGCCATTGGCTCACCTTGGAGCATCCCCATTGGGCCCATCTCGATATTCCAGAGATAGATTTTCAGGATGTAATCTACTACGCAGCACCTAAGCAGAAGAAGGCCCTCGGCTCTATGGACGAGGTAGACCCTGAACTTAAGCGCACATTCGACAAGCTCGGTATTCCACTCGAGGAGCAGATGGCACTTGCCGGTGTTGCTGTCGATGCCGTAATGGACTCGGTATCGGTTAAGACCACCTTCCGTGATACGCTTGCCGAAAAGGGCATCATCTTCTGCTCAATCTCGGAGGCTATCAAGGAGCACCCTGAGCTCATTAAGAAGTACCTCGGCTCGGTAGTCTCTTATGCCGATAACTTCTATGCGGCGCTCAACGCTGCGGTATTCTCTGATGGCTCGTTCTGCTACATTCCTAAGGGCGTTCGTTGTCCTATGGAGCTATCGACCTACTTCCGCATCAATGCCGAGGGTACAGGTCAGTTTGAGCGCACGCTCATCGTTGCTGACGAGGGCTCGTATGTGAGTTACCTCGAGGGCTGTACCGCACCCCGTCGTGATGAGAATCAGCTTCACGCCGCAGTTGTGGAGATTGTCGTGGAGAAGGATGCCGATGTTAAGTACTCAACGGTGCAGAATTGGTACCCTGGCGACAAGGAGGGTAAGGGTGGTATCTATAACTTCGTTACCAAGCGAGGCATCTGTCGTGAGGGTGCTCACTTATCGTGGACGCAGGTCGAGACCGGCTCGGCAATCACTTGGAAGTACCCAAGCTGCATCCTCCAGGGTGATAACTCATCGGGTGAGTTCTACTCGGTTGCGATGACCAACAACTACCAGCAGGCCGACACAGGTACAAAGATGATTCACCTTGGCCGCAACACCCGTTCACGCATCGTGTCAAAGGGTATCTCGGCAGGTCGCTCGCAGAACGCCTACCGCGGTCTTGTACGCGTGGCTAAGGGTGCGGATAATGCGCGTAACTACTCGCAGTGCGACTCGTTGCTTATCGGTGATAAGTGTGGTGCCCATACATTCCCCGTCATCGACTCGCAGAACCCATCGGCGGTGCTTGAGCACGAGGCAACAACCTCAAAGATTTCGGAGGATCAGCTCTTCTACTGCAACCAGCGAGGCTTGTCGACCGAGGATGCTGTGGGACTCATCGTCAACGGCTATGCTCGTGAGGTGCTGGCGAAGTTGCCTATGGAGTTTGCCGTCGAGGCACAGAAACTGCTCTCGCTTAGCCTTGAGGGTAGTGTGGGATAAAGACCAATTAATCAGATAATTGGGTGTATTAAATTAGTAATGAAAAAACGAATATATATGTTAAAGGTTGAAAACTTGCACGCCTCGGTTGGCGACAAGATGATTCTTAAGGGTATTAACCTCGAGGTTAAGGCTGGTGAGGTTCACGCTATTATGGGCCCTAACGGTTCGGGTAAGTCGACTCTCGCGTCGGTACTTGCTGGTAATGAGAAGTTCACTGTTACCGAGGGTAGCGTAGAGTTCGAGGGTGAGAACCTCTTGGACTTGAACATCGAAGAGCGTTCACGCCGTGGTCTCTTCCTCGGTTTCCAGTATCCTGTTGAGATTCCGGGTGTTACGATGGCAAACTTTATGAAGCTCGCGGTCAACGAGCAGCGTAAGGCGCGAGGTTTGGAGCCTCTTACGGCTGCCGAGTACCTTCGTATGATGAAGGAGAAGAGCGCTATCGTCGAGCTCGACTCGAAGCTCACCTCGCGTGCCGTAAATGAGGGCTTTTCGGGTGGAGAGAAGAAGAAGAACGAGATCTTCCAGATGGCGATGCTTGAGCCCAAGTTATCGATTCTCGATGAGACCGACTCGGGTCTCGATATCGACGCTCTACGCATCGTGGCTACGGGTGTAACACGCCTCAAAACTAAGGAGAACGCTACGGTAGTTATCACACACTACCAGCGCCTGCTCGACTATATCGTTCCAGACTATGTCCATGTGTTGTACAAGGGCCGCATCATCTATACGGGCGATAAGAGCCTTGCGCTCAAGCTCGAGAAGGAGGGTTACGACTGGCTTATCAACGACTATAAGGAGGAGTAGTTATGGTTGTCGAGCGAATTAATGAAATATTGGGTGCTAAGCCTGTTGATGCAGGTGGTGCGCTCAGCTCTGGTGCATATGTCATCTGTGGCGATAGTGCTACGGATGTCACCGTTGCTGAGGGTACTACGGCGCAGCTGCTTATCGCCGACGCTCCTGGTGCCATTGAGATAAATATCGATGTGGAGAGGGGTGCTAACCTTAGTATTGTGCACCTCGTTACGGAGCACAGCTCAACGAATATCTCCATCGCTGTTGCTGAGGGCGGTGTGTGTCGTATGACGCAGGCTGTAATCTCGTCGTCGGATAGCCGTGTTGTTGCAAGCCTTGTGGGTAGCGGTGCACGCTTTGAGCTTGGAGGTGTCTTTGTAATTACGGATGAGGATCAGACAAGTGTTACGGTCGATGTAAACCATATGGTTGCCGACACGGTGTCACGCACTATGGTCAAGGGTGTTGCTTCGGGCAATGCACACGGTAGCTTTTCGGGTTTAGTATATGTCGCACCCGATGCGCAGCATACCGACTCGGTGCAGAGCAGCCGCAATGTGACTATCGGTACGGCACGCATCGAGACGCTTCCACAGCTGGAGATCTATGCTGACGATGTTAAGTGTAGCCACGGCGCTACCGTTGGACAGATGGATGTCGATGCTATCCTCTATATGCGTCAGCGAGGTCTTAGCCTCGTAGATGCTAAGCGCCTCCAGATTGAGGGCTTTGTGGATGATGTGGTGCTTCACGCCTCGGTTGAGGGCATCACCGATGCGCTTACCGAGTTGTTGGGCGAGAAACTCACTCGTTTGTAAAATAGATAAGTTGGTGTTATGGCATACGATGTAGAGTCTATTAGAGGCGACTTCCCGATTCTGGAGCGCAAGGTAAACAACCGCCCGCTGGTATATTTCGATAGCGGCGCTACGGCGCAGAAGCCCGAGGTGGTTATTAATACCACCGCCCGCCTTATGCGCGAGTGCAATGCCAATATCCATCGTGGTGTCCACCACCTTTCGGGCGCTATGACCGCTATGTACGAAGAGGCGCGCGAGACGGTGCGTAGGTTTATCGGCGCAGAGCATAAGGAGGAGGTTGTCTTTACCGCTGGTGCTACTGCCTCGATTAACCTTGTGGCCTATGCCTGGAGTGCGCGTAATCTTCGTGAAGGCGATAATATCGTGGTGTCGGAGATGGAGCACCACTCGAATATAGTACCTTGGCAGCTTGCTGCCGAGCGCTACGGCGCAGAACTTAGGGTGTTACCATTCGATGATAGGGGTGAGCTTCGTGTCGATATGCTCGGTAGCCTCATTGATAACCGCACACGCCTTGTTGCAGTTACCGAGGCGTCGAATACTCTCGGAACTGTACCTAACCTCGAGCCTATCATCGCTGCGTCGCACGCTGTCGGTGCAAAGGTTATGGTTGACGGTTGCCAGGGCATTGTCCACGGTGGCGGCAAGGTCAAGGAGCGCGACTATGACTTCTACGCCTTTTCGGGCCATAAACTCTACGCCCCTACCGGTATAGGTGTGCTCTATGGCAAGAGGGAACTGCTCGAGGCTATGCCTCCATTTATGGGTGGCGGCGATATGGTCGATAAGGTGACCTTCGCTAAGACTACATACGCACCACTGCCCCTCAAGTTCGAGGCTGGCACATCTAACTTTATTGGCGCTGTGGGCCTTGCCGAGGCTATTAAATATGTCGAGGGCATCGGTATGGAGAGTATCGAGCAGCACGAGATGATTCTCCTTGATGCTATGACCGAGAGACTTAGCCGCATCGAGGGCTTGCGTATATATGGTACGGCTAAGAGAAAGTGCCCAATCGTGAGCTTTACAATCGACGGCACGCATCCCTACGATGTTGGAATGATTCTCGATAAGCTCGGTATCGCCATTCGTACTGGCCACCACTGCGCTGAGCCTGTAATGACGCACTTCGGTGTTACGGGTATGTGTCGCGCGTCGATTGGTATGTACAACACTCTTGCCGAGGTTGAGGCTTTGGCAGCGGGTGTCGAGCGCGCAGTTATGATGCTTAAGTAATTAGAATAGATATGTTTATCGTACTTGAAGGTTTAGATGGTGCGGGTAAGTCTACCCAGATTGCCAAGCTCAGGGAACTCTTTCGCAGAAAGGGTGTAGAGTCGGAGTACCTCCACTTTCCACGCTTCGATGCCCCCGTCTATGGCGAACTCATCGCCCGCTTCTTGCGAGGCGACTTGGGCACTGTCGAGGGCGTAAATCCCTATCTTGTAGCGCTGTTGTATGCAGGCGATAGGGCAGATGCTGCCACGATGATTCGTCGCTGGATGGCTGAGGGTAAGGTGGTTATTGTCGATAGGTATGTCTACTCGAATATCGGCTATCAGTGTGCTAAGATGGCTGCTGGCCAGGAGCGTGACCGTCTTCGTGATTGGATTCTACATACCGAGTACGAGGAGTTTGGTATTCCTCGTCCCGACCTCTCGCTCTTCCTCGATGTGCCATTTTCGTTTACGGCAAAGAAGCTCAGCGAGACGCGTGAGGGTGATGATAGAGCCTACCTAAACGGCAATAAGGATATCCACGAGGCATCTCTCGACTTGCAGCGTCGTGTGCGTGAGGTATATATCGACTCGGCGGCTCAGGGCAACGACATCAAGGTCGTGGATTGTGCTACTGCGGAGGGTGCTATGGCTTCGCCAGAGGTGATTTTCGAGCGCATTATGGAGCACCTCTCGCCGCTAATTAATAGGTAGTCGTGAAATTCGATTTACGAAATATCGGCTTAACGGCTGCTCGTGAGATACTTGGCGCAACGCTCATCTTCTCGAGTATCGTTAAGTGCGTCGATCCCGTCGGCACGGCTATCTTTGTCGAAAAATACCTCGCAACATACTCGTTGGAAGCGCTGCTTCCGCTCGCAACTGCTATCGCCATAGCCCTTGCTGTTACGGAGTTCGCACTCGGTATGTTGCTCATTGATAGGGTGTTTTATCGGGCCGTGTCAACCATCACGCTCGCCTTAATCTTTACCTTTACTATCATAACGCTACTGAGCGCTACCGTCCTCCCTATCGGTGAGTGCGGCTGCTTTGGTAATGCCTTTGAGCTCACGCCCTGGCAGACCTTTGCTAAGAATGTGGTGCTTCTGACCTTCGCAATCGTGGTGTGGGCAAGTGCCAAGGGCGATAATCAGCGCAGAAACTACCTGTCGCTCAGCCTTGCTATTGTTATACCTCTGGCAATAAATCTCTACGCCCTGCGCCACCTGCCGATTATCGACTTTATGCCATACGACAAGGGTACTAACCTCAGGGAGAGTGTACTCGAGGAGCGACGACTTGCGAGCGAGGGAGTGCAGTCGTGGCTTAAGTTCCGCAACCTGACGACCGGCGAGGAGGTGCTATTCGAGGCTACCAATAGCGATTGCTGGCTCGACGAGGAGTTGGAGTTTGTTGAGGCTGTGGCCATTTCCTCGGAGCTTCCTGAGATGGTGTATAGCGACTTTCACCTATATAATAATGCGGGTGAGGATGTTACTCAAGATGTGCTCTCATACAGTGGTCGTGTGGCTCTGCTATGCGTTAATGATAGCGTAATAAGCAAGAGACAACTGTGTGGTATAGCGACTCTTAAGTCGGAGTATTCTAATGATGATATCCTTATTTTGAGGGCGGTGCCCGTTGAGGGCGAGTGGACCGATGGTATAGAGCAACTCGGAGTTGATGCAATGACGCTGCGCTCGATTATTCGTGCCGATGTCGGAGTCGTGGTGCTAAATGACGGCATTGTTGAACTAAAGTCTAACATCATCGATTTATAGTGCGCCGCCTCGTGGCAAGATAATTGACCATTTACTTTCGAAAGTGAATGGTCAATTTTTTTGTCTTATGTATAGATATTTAGCCTTGCTTATGCTTTTAGTTGGTTGTGGTCGAGCACATCGTAATGAACCGACTGAACCTCAATCTGTTAAGTGCGTTACGGCGACGGCTGTGGAGTATGTCACGCGCGACTTCGCAGCACTATCCACCGCTGACGATGCTGTCAATTTAGCCTTCAAAATCTCTGGTCGTATTGTCGATGTGCCCATAGCTAAGGGCCTTGCGGTTAAGCGTGGTGCGCTCCTTGCAGAACTTGATAGTCGAGATGTAGAGTTGCAGGTCGATGCTGCGCGCGCAGCCTACCGCGATGCTCAGTCACGCCTCGACCGTGCCCGCCGCCTGCTGCTCCATTCGGCTATTTCGGCGCAGGAGGTCGAGGCGCTGGAGAGTGCACTCACGCAGGCAGAAACGGCATATAAGAATAGCCTTGACCTACTTGTCGACACGCGTATCGTCGCTCCGTTTGACGGTGTTGTCGAGCGCGTATATGTCGATGCTTACCAGCGTGTTGCCTCAGGCGAGACCGTCGTTCGTATCGTCAATCCAGTTAGCACGACCGTCGGCTTTACTGCTCCCGAAGGCGTCGTTCAGCAGCTTGCTCTGCCCACTACGCGCTACGCTGTTATATTTGATGCTTGGCCCGGTGTTCGCTTCAATGCCGTCATTAAGAGCTTTGCTCGTACCTCCTCCGATGCCTTGGGCTTCCCTGTCTCGCTGCGCCTTGTGGGTGTCGATGGTACGCAATATAACATTACGCCAGGTATGACCTGTGTGGCTGAGGTCATCACTCCCGAAAATGATAAAAATGCTGTGCAACTGCCACTTACGGCGATATATGCTCCCGTGGGTGGTGGCGACTATGTGTGGGTCGTTGGTGACGATGACCGCGTGCATATACATAGTGTGGTGCTTGGCTCGCCTATTGGTAGTAGTAGTATCGTGGTGCTCGAGGGCGTGGCGTCGGGCGATAGGGTGGTGGTGGCTGGTGTCTATCATTTATCTGAGGGCGAGAGAGTTCGAGTGTTGAATGATTAGTGTTGTTGGTTATGTTTAACATCTCAAGATACTCCATATCGCACACCTCGGTCATCGTAACGCTCCTTATTGCGGTGCTCTGCGGTGGCATCTACGGCTTCTGGCAACTCGGCAAGCGCGAGGACTCCACATTTACCATAAAGAGCGCCGTTGTCGTGGTTCCATACGGCGGCGCTACGCCTGAGGAGGTGGAGAGCCTCGTTGTCGAACCTCTGGAGCGCGAGCTGCGCACGCTGTCGTATATCTATAAGATTAAGTCGGATGCCAACTTTGGTTATGCGCGCCTTATGGTCGAGTTGCAACCCGCAACGCCGTCGGAGCAGATACCGCAACTATGGGACGAGCTGCGCCGTAAGGTCGATAAGGTGCGGCCCTCGATGCCGCAGGGTGTGGGCGAGATAACCATTGCCGATGACTTTGGTGATGTCTACGGTCTCTACTACGCCTTGGTCTCGGAGGGTGGCTACGATTGGGATGAGATGCGTGACTATGCCAAGGCTCTCGAGCAGCGGCTATATGCTATTGCAGGTGTTGAGAAGGTTATGCTCTACGGAGCACCCTCGCCTGAGGTCGATGTATGGCTCAGCCCCGCTACGCTCGCCGCTTTTGAGCTGCGCCCAGAGGATATAGGCAGGGCTATTGCGCGCCAAAACGATATCGTAGGACTGGGTGAATATCGTGCTGGCGATGTGGCGGTAGAGATTGTCGAGGGTACTACATATTCTACACTCTCATCGCTTGAAAATCAACTTCTTATTGCGCCTGATGGCAAGCAATATCGTCTCGGTGATGTGGCCACTGTTGAGTACCGCTACCATACGCCTCGCTCGGTTATTATGCGTGTCGGTGGTCTTGATGCAATTGGTGTTGCCGTTGCGAGCGACCCACAGCGGGATATCGTTAAGGTGGGCGAGGAGGTGCGCCAGGTTATAGAGTCTATGAGACGAGAGCTACCCGCAGGTCTCGATGTCGTCTCGTTATATCCCGAGGACGCCATTGCTCGCGAGGCAAACAACGCCTTTGCCCTTAATCTTGTGGAGTCTGTGCTTATCGTGATACTC
>JAGBTP010000006.1 GCA_017631255.1 Alistipes sp. | reverse complement strand
TTACCCGAGCCGTTAAGACCGATGATACCGATCTTTGCGCCATAGAAGAACGACAGGTAGATGTTGTTCAAAATCTTCTTGTTGTTGGTGAGAACCTTGCTCACGCCAACCATCGAAAATATAATTTTCTCGTCTGCCATATTGTATTGTGTATTAAATTATTGTTTTCGTCATTGTGCAGCGACTGCCTATTAAGGCACAAAAGTAGGTAAAAAAAATGATATTTCCTAATGGAAATAGATTTGGCTCTCTATTTGCACTGCAAGGTGTGAATCAAAAATCAAACTGATATGAAAAGCATACTTAAAGGAACTCTTACCGAGGAGAATTTGCTAAAGGCATTTGCTGGCGAGAGCCAAGCGCGCAACCGCTACAACTACTTCGCTTCGCAAGCATCGAAGGATGGCTACGAGCAGATAGCTGCCATATTTAACACCACCGCCGACCAGGAGCGGGAGCACGCCAAGCGCTTCTTCAAATACCTCGAGGGCGGTATGGCCACCATTCACAATGCCACCTTCCCCGCAGGCATAATCTCCACCACAGAGAACAACCTCGTCGCAGCGGCGGCTGGCGAGCACGAGGAGTGGGAGATACTCTATGCCTCATTTGCTGAAACAGCACACGCCGAGGGCTTTCAGAAGATTGCACTCACATTCAAACATGTCGCCGAGGTCGAAAAGGAACACGAGAGGCGCTACCTAAAGCTACTTAGCCGCCTCACCGATGGCGACTTCTTCCGTCGCAATGGCGAGATCGTTTGGCAGTGTCGCAACTGCGGCTACATTATTAAGGCAAGCATCGCACCGAAGCTATGTCCATCGTGTGAGCACGAGCAAAAGTACTTCGAGCCAATGGCTGATAACTATTAAACACATTGTTTATATAGTAGCCATTATAATATTTGTAACCAATGATTAACCATATGAGGTATGTCACAATGGGATAGAGTCACAGGAGTGGTGTTTGCTGTGCTATCATCCACAACATTTGGACTTATACCGCTATTCTCCTTACCACTCCTCAATGTAGGCATCGGCGCGCCGACGATACTATGTTATCGCTTTCTGCTTGCGGCCATAGCTATGGCAGTGATTATGCTGCTCAGCCGCCGCAGTTTTCGCCTCGAGCATGGTCATATTGGGATGATAATAGCCCTCTCGATACTATATGCCGCAACAGCAATAATCCTTATCGAGAGCTACGAGTATATTCCGAGCGGAATAGCCACAACCATCCACTTTCTCTATCCCCTCGTTGTGACGCTTACTATGGCGTGGTTTTTCAAGGAGAAGACAACGGTGGTGACCTACATTGCCGTTGCCGTCTCCATCATTGGCGTTGCACTGCTTGCCTGGGGCAACCATACAGAGGGTGATTTTAGGCGAGGTGTAACACTTGCACTCATAACCGTAGTGACATATGCAGCATATATCGTCGGAGTTATGCGCAGCCGTGTGGCGAGGGTCGACTCCATCACCCTCACATTCTATGTGCTGGTCATAGGCGCCGCACTGATATTTGTATATGCTCTTCTCACCAGCGGCATCGAGCCCATCCATCGATTAAGCGATTGGCGAGACCTCGCGATGCTCGCTCTGCTATGCACCGTACTCTCCGATTATACACTGATATTGGCCATCAAACGCATCGGCTCAACCCGCACATCCATACTCGGGTCTATGGAGCCGCTTACAGCGGTTATTGTGGGCGTAGTCTACTTTGACGAACACTTTGATGCTACGAGTGTTGCCGGCCTTATATTAATTATTTTAGCGGTGATACTTGTAATTGCACAGACTAAAGCAAAAGAGTCGTAATGCTCATATCTTTAGAGTATTACGACTACTTTTATTAAGTCTGTGTTATTTCACAGATGTCTACTTATTGTTTATAAACGAATTAACCATCTGTAACTCAAGGTTATTTCCCCATAGCACCATCAGTATACATTTGTCGCTATCACTTGTCACGATGACTATCTGCCTCACGACATCCTTTTGTCTGGTTAGATAGATATTCACGCACTGGCCATCGTGATTCACCGTCATCATAACCTCCATCCCCTTGACCAATTCGGCTATCTGCTCATTAAAACGGGGTAGTAGCTCGCTATTCTCCACAGATATCGCACTCAGGTTCTCAGCACCTACCTCCACGCCCATAGTCTCAAGCATTACATTTGACATGGTTATGGCCGTACATCCCTTCTTAGTCGAGTACTCGCTAATCATATCGTCAAAGCTTATGCTCTGCGCAAAGAGAGTAGCAGGCAGCAGCGTTATTATTAATAGAATAAACCGTTTCATATCAACCTATTTTTATGTAGTTTTTAGAACCAAATGCCCACACCCATCGACATTCTATTCGCCTCAGGACCTGTGCCCTTCTTGAACATCTGCAAGAAGGAGTAGTTGGCATATAGGTACAATCTCTTCCAGCCAATGCGAGCTGTTGCTCCGAGCTGAATCGGATTAAGCGTTATGGTGTCGTGTTTAATGCTGGTGCGAGGCTTCTTAAATACCGTCTGACAACCCATTAATATATCGAAGTTTATGCCCGCTGATATAAAGAAGTTTTGCTTTATGTTCCAATCGAGCGTGATAGGTATATGAATATACGACACACTAAGCTTCGACTTAGTAATTCTGTCTCCATCCAGATATACTGGGCGCATTACACCCTGGTCGTATTTCATCGTGTACTTATCGGCAAAAACATAGTCCTCGTACGCGAAGCCGAAAGCCATAGAGAGCGCAAGAGCACGACTCTTCATAAGTGCTACATTGAGTGTAATTAAATTAAAGTTTGCGTTGAATGACTTATTATTGTTGAACATCAGCGCAGTAGCCTCCTCAGGCGTATATATACTATAACCCGTGTTCACCAGCGGACTGACACCATACTCCATTGCCGCAAAGTGATTGAATCGAGGCGCTCCAATACCCAACCAAGCCACATATACTCGCTTATCGTTATCTGCACCATTAAGTTCCATTTTATCCTCAAGCGATGCTTGACCCATCTCTGTCTTGGTGGCATTGCCACCAATCTCGAATTGTGCACCATTAAGCATTATCGAGAGCTTGCCATTGTTGGCCGATATGGTGTTACTGCCATCACCGCTGAGGTGGATGATGGTCTCTTCGCCCTTTGTTTCAGTCTGCTGCGCTGCAACCACACCAATGGTCATAAATATTGCAGCGATTATAGTAGTTAGCTGTTTCATTGTGAGTTAATATTTGTTATATAAATCTTTTATTTCGATAGATTTGTGATGCTATTGACGCACTGCATCGCCGATTGCACATTCACCGCAACACCCTCGAGTATTCTGTTCGTCTCAGCCATCGCAATACTCTGGTCGTTAATCCTCACGCCGTCAATGTGACATACCAAGCACTCACTTGGCAATGTAACCTCCTCCTTAGCACTCGTAAGCGCAATAACAGTAATGCAAATTACACCACAAACCGCCGCCGCAATACTCGCAACATAGTGATTAACCTTGCGCCACGAGATCGCCCATCTACGAGTAGGCGTGGTACGCTGCAAAGGCTTTTCGGTGCGAATTTGAGCAAAGGAGTCGAACATCGCCTTCACCACCTTATGCTCCTCAGGCAGGTCGCTACACTCCTCAAAATAGCGCGCCAACACCAACTCATCCTCTTGTGAAGTATCACCGTCGAAATACCTATTTATTAGGTTGTTAATATCATTAAACTCCATAGTTGATTATCTTAGTTAATTCCTCTCTAATTCGCTTTCTTGCCCTCGAGAGGTTCATCCTTACACTCACCTCGTCGCTCTCGATAATAGTGGCAATCTCACTTAATTCATACCCCTCCACATCGCGCATATGTATCGTGATTCGCTGCTTGTCCGGCAGAGTGTTAATTAGAGCCATCGTAAGACTTGCCATATTGCTTATGTCAATACTCCTCTCACCATCACTATGTCTTTCGCCATCTCCACTTATCTCAAAGGCTCGTTCTCGACTCCTGTGTCTCACACGATCTACGGCTAAGTTGTGTGCGATACGGCAAATGTAAGCCCTCGGATGTTCACTCTCCATAACAGCATCGCGTAGTCGCCAACCACGCTCCAAGGCATCCTGAACAATATCCTCCGCCTCGGCATCATCCGTCACGATGCTCCTCGCCAGACGGTATAGCGTCTCCCGTAGTTGGGCTACAAGTTTAATATATTCTCTCTCCGTATTCAAAGCTCGTTTATCCTTCTGTTTGCCTATATAACGAATAACGGCCACAAATGTAACATTGCAGCCGTTATTTTTCGCTATTTTTTCGCCGTATCATCTCTCTTTTGCCAAAGTTTTCCCTCTTTGCGCTCTGGGAACCACCCCTTTGCGACGCGTTCACGCTGCTCGAAGAGTTCACCTATGCTCCATAGCGACGAGGCTGACCATATGGCAAGGAGTGTAGAGTAGAGGATATCTGCAACGAGTAGTGCGCAGACACCCGTGATAATACCGCTAAGCAGGAATACCCACCATATCTTCACGCCAAAGTAATACTCACCCTTGATTACCAGCGGGTGAAAAAGTCCTATTATTAAAAATGTAGTGACACCAATTATCACTCCGTCAAAGTTTAGCTCCATAATTATATATTCATTAATATTAATTTTACGCCACAAATATACAAAGAAAATGCAACCCCCGAAAGGGTTGCACACCTATCATATGTGATAGTTTTTGAGATTTTTAGAAGTTATACTGCGCCATAATGCTAAAGCGATTTGCCGAATTCTTCACACCACTCATATCCTTGCGGCTACCGTGCAGGTACTCTACGGCAAGCGTCAAATTAGAGGTAAGATTAAAGAAGGCATTGCCGAAGATGTAGTCACCCCTATGGTATTGATTATCGCTGAGATAGCCATTGTGCTTATCGAGCGTCACCTGTGAGTAGCCACCAGCGAGCCACAATCGGCTTGGAATGATATTAACCTGTGCCGCAGCCTGCCAGCCCCACATAGGCATGGTCTGTATCTGCTCAGGGTTCTCAGGATTGTATCCAAAGTCGTATGGCGAGCCAGCAAGATCCTGAATATAAGGCGTAATACCCTTGCCATATACACCATTCATATAGATGTCAACCCAGCGAGTAATGCCAATGTGACCACTAAGCTGAACACCCCAACCTACCTGTGTGGTATTCTCGCCGTTAACATTGTCATGAAGGTACATATCGCGCACAACACCTGATACTCTGATGTGACTCATACGCTCCTTACCCCAGGCGTACTGTGCGTAGAGGATACCATCTGGAACTCGCTGATAGATAGGCGAAAAGTTCTCGCCATATGTACCATTAACTGATGGCATCTCAGCCGCAATACCCACTGTTAGGCGATTCTTGAGGAAGCTGTGCTCGTAGCGTATCATCTCATTGAAGGCAAAGTTGTAGGCGTTAGGGCCCTGGAAATCAATGGTCTGAGGAGCTGCCGCCAAGTCGCAGAAGGTGGTCACATCGCGTCCGACGGTAAAGCCCTTGACCTTGATATAGGCCGACCTGAGTCGAGGGATATAGGAGAACTGATCACCACCACGAAAGTCTATGTCGGTGTAGATCTGCACCTTGCCAAGCGTCTGGCTATTGATGATAGCCTTGAGGAATACGCGCGAGGTAGAGGCGTCCATCATAATGCGCTGCTTGTTGGCATAGCCCTTACTCATCGGGATGTCGTATGGAATAAAGTCAATATTACCCATTGCGCCATCGAAGTCGAAGCTGGTGCGAAGGTTAACAAAACCACCTATTCCCAGCGCAAAGCGATTATTGCGCGTTGCAAATATAAACTGCGGATTGTGAGACTGTTGGAAGCCGCACCTATGTGTTTTCTTGAAGTCATCCACAACAGTCTGGCGCGACGCCTCAGGGTCATACTCTTGCAGTGTCTCACCTACTGCAATCATATATACCGTTGGCGTATACTCCTCCACCTCATAATAGGTGACGCCTTGTGCGAGGATAGGAGCAGTCTGGAGTGTTGCCAAGAGTAGCAGTGCCCAGAAAAGTCTAAATCGTTTCATACTGAAAGTTTTTTAAGTTAACAATTTTTATAGTTTGTATGACGACTCAACACTTCACAAGTTATATGCCAAATAGTAGAGCCGATATTTATAGCCCGACAAGGCAGTTTATGCGCGATATTTGATAGAGCGAGAGGAAAAACTTGTGCAATGAGACGACTACTTTTGACTCTTGTGTCCGTATGCATAGCATCACACCTTAGCTTGGCGCAGCAGGATATGAGCTTTAGTGTTGCGCGCAGCGCTATGCTCGAGAATAATAGCGCTATGCGTGGTGAACGATATCTACTCGATGCGGCGTACGATAATATGCGCGCTACGCGAGGAATGTATTTGCCGACGATTAATATGATGGGAGGATTTACGCTCCTTCAACGCGATATAAGTATTGATTTAGGAGGCGCAAAAGGCATTGTGACTAATTCCTTACAATCACTTATTAACAACGGAGTTAATAGTGGCATATTAAGTAATGATTTAGCATCATTACTATCGCAAGGTTTGGCTCCGATTATAGGAGCCGATTGGCGTTATACACTACAAAAATGGACAGTTGGCTACATAGGCACAACCATCACAATACCCATATACGCCGGCGGCAGAGTAAACATCGCCAACCACATTGCTAAGCAGCAACTCGATATGGCAAGATATAGCCTCGATGCCACAGAGTCGCACCTCCTTACCGAGCTTGTGGAGCGATACTATGGCGTTATCCTCACTCGCAAGGTGGTAGAGGTACGCCAGATGGTTGTGAACGCAGTATCGCAACATCTTGCCGACGCAAAAGCAATGGAGGAGGAGGGGCTTGTGGCACATAGCGTTGTCGTCTATCTGCAATATCGCCTATCTGAGGAGGAGGGAAAACTGCGTGATGCGGAGAGCAAAAACAGGGTAGCAGAATATGCCCTATCCACAATAGTCGGAGAGGATGTAATAGTAAATCCTACTGATGGAATTTTTCTATCTAACAATATTCAAAGCATTGATTACTATCGCGAAGCAGCGCTTAACCTTAACCACATACTTCAGGAGGCTGAGGCCGAACAAAATATAGCCAATGAGGGTGTTAGGTTGGCGCGAGCAGCACTCCTTCCCGAGGTGGTTGCAATGGGAGGCGCTGTTATATACGGATACCAATTAAGTGACATTCTGCCTCGCTGGACCGTGGGTGTCGGTATTAATTTCACCCTATTCAACGGACTTGGCAAGGAGCGCAGACTCAAAGCAGCACAGAGTGCCGCAATGGGCGTCAGCGAGATGGTGGATAACGCAAGAGATAACATACTTCTACTTATTGATAAAGAGTATTTTACATTAGAAAACTCACTGCAAGATGTCACTACATCTGCGCGTGCCATAGAGTTTGCCGAAAGCTACTACAACTCCGCGATAGTAGGCTTTAACGAGGGTTTAACCTCTGGCTCCGATCTTATGGATGCCTGCGCAGAATTAGCCGCTTCACGCGTGGAGTATCTCAATGCCGCCTACAACTCTTGCGTTGCTCTTGCAAGGTTGCTCGAGGCGTCGGGCTTAAGTTCCACCCTCGATTTATATCGTGTTAATTGCGGTAATATCGACATCGAATAGGGTTTATATAAAACACATAAACATTTGATTATGAAAACTAAAAACATTACATATACCATATTAGTAGCACTTGCAATAGTTATCTTGTCGCTATTAATATGGTGGCTTGCCGAAAAGGAGAATCGTCCCGTAATCGAGGGTATTGTTGAGTGCCGAACCTACCGAGCCTCATCCAAACTTGCGGGGCGCATCGACTCCCTTTTCGTCGCTGAGGGCGATTGGATTAGGACTGGCGAGCTTCTATACACCATCTCCACCCCTGAACTAGATGCGAAACTTAGACAAGTAGAGGCGTTAGAGGTCGCTGCGGCAGCACTCAACAGAGAGGTGGAGCGAGGTGCGCGCAAGGAGCAAATCGTAGCCGTTGAAAATATATGGCAAAAGGCGCTTGTCGGGCAATCGCTGGCGGAGAAGAGTTATATTAGAGTGAAGAATCTCTACGAAAAGGGTGTCGTACCACGCCAGCAGTATGACGAGGCATTAGCAAACTACGAAGCTATGATAGCTACAGCCAATAGCGCAAAGGCTGAGTATGAATTAGTTATCGAAGGAGCAACGCGCGAACAACGAGAGGCTGCAGCAGCAAAGATGCGCGAGGCTCAGGCCGCCGTTGCCGAGGTAAACTCATACCTCGACGATGCGCGTGTCTATGCACCAATCACCGGGCGCGTGTCAAGTATAATCGCAGAGCCAGGCGAGCTTGCGTCGGCAGGTTATCCCGTGGTTGTGATTCTCGACCTATCGGAGTTGTGGGCGACATTCAATATCAAGGAGGATAATATGGCCGGCATCACCATTGGAACACAATTCGAGGCATATATCCCCGCGCTTAAGCAGAGTGCGACTTTTGAGGTCTACCACATCGCTGCCGAGGCGGACTTTGCCACCTGGAGTGCAACACGCGCAAGAGGAGGATTTGATATCAGAACCTTTGAGGTGCGAGCAAGGAGAGTGGATAAAGATACCGCTATTTTACCAGGTATGAGTATAGTTGTTAACAGTAGTAGGTTATAGTGCATAATATGTTTTGTAATAGAGTATTATCATCATTCATACGCGAAGTAGATGAGGTGCGAAAATCACGACTATACCTATCAGTTGTACTCATTCTACCTCTTGTAATGCTCGCCTTTTTTGCCGTGATTTTCTACAAAGGCTCCATCGATGAACTACCTATTACCGTTGTTGACCACGACAATACGCCTATGTCTCGCCAGCTATGCTTGATGATTGATGCAACACGGGGAGTGGAGATTGCCTACCAAGTACAATCAATCGCTGAGGCAGAGAGACAAATACTTAGTTCTCAGTCATTAGGAATAGTCTACATAAAGCGAGGCTTTGAGGCTGATATATATGGTGGCGTGCCGACAAAGATAGAGTGCTACCTACTTGGAACGAATATTTCAGCCAGCGGCGTGATAGGTCGAGATATTGAGCAGACGGTAATGACATTTGCCTCAGGAATTGCACTAAATAGGTTGCAGGCTATGGGAATAGGATATAATGAAGCGATGATTGATATAATGCCTATTAACATACAGAACAACATAGTAGGTAATCCGTATCTAAACTATGACTACTACCTCGCTCCGATATTTATGTTTATGGGCATTGTAATCTTTATCGTCGTAGCGACAATCTACGCCTTCGGTCGCGAGCTACGCTATGCAACGGCGCCGGAGTGGATAACCTCAGCCAACGGATCACTCCTCTCCGCAGTCGTTGGCAAGGCGCTACCAATCACCCTTGCAATGGCCATAATCTCACAGTTAGCATTCGCAATTCTGTTTGTGATTATGGGCATGGAGTGCAAAGGTAGTTACCTAATGTTAACAATATGTAACATACTACTTATTCTTGCTTATCAATCTTTTGCTATTTTCATAGTTACGCTCACAGCCAATCTTAGACTTGGCCTATCTCTCGGTGGCGGCTATGCGGTAATGGCATTTACATTCTCAGGCATCACCTTTCCCGTAATTGCGATGTACAGCATTGCACAATGGTTATCCAAACTCTTTCCATTGGGTTATTTTAGCGATATACTGATTGATCAGGCCGTTGTTGGCGCGCCTATTTTATACAATGTGAACAATCTGCTGTGCCTTAGTCTATTCTTGTTCCTTGTACCACTTGTATGGAGGCGATTGAGACGAATAATGACAAATGAGATCTATTGGAGTAGAGATTGATATGAGCGACGCAAAATCAAATAACACAACAATATTTGACATAACAAAAGAGGAACTTAGGGGTATAGCTTCCGACAGCGGAGCTATGCTTCTACTACTCTTCGCAATGCTTATTTATACGATCATCTACTCCGTGGCCTATGGTCGTGAGGTGGTGGAGTGTGTGCCGATTGCAGTTGTGGATGAGGATAAGACACCGATGAGTCGTGAGATTATATCGGGACTGCGCTCAGGGCCTAACACCAACCTCGCGTATGAGCCAACTAATATAAATAGTGCCAAGGAGTTATACTTTGACCGGAAGGTGAGCGCAATAGTCTATATACCAGACAACTTTGAGCGAGATGTGACCGCTGGCGTTCAGGGAAATATCGCACTCATCTTGGACGGCAGCCACCTGCTCATCTATCGACAAGTCCTCGAGCAGGTGACGGCAGACATTCTCACACACTGCGCCGAAATTGAGATTATGCACCTCGCAGCAGCTGGCGAAAGTGATATTGTGGCTGAGGCTATCGCCGAACCCGTCACATACGATGGCCATATTCTCTACAATCCGTCGCTTGGCTATGGATCGTTCGTGATGCCATCAATCGTGGTGGTCATCATTCAGCAAACACTTATCATAGGCCTTGCGATGCTTGCAGTAAGGCGTAGGAATATGGGCATAAAAAGTAGGGGAGTAACACTACTCTATGCGGCAAAGATAGTCGCTATGAAAATAGTGATTTACATTGCAATATATGGCATCAACTTAATCATTATATTAGGTATCATTTGGCCCATCTTTGGCTTCCCGAGTGCGGGTAATATTTTCAGTATTGCCGTGATTATGCTGCTATATATCACCGCTGCGTGCTCGCTGGGCTTAACCCTTTCTCACCTCTTCCGTCGCAGAGAAGCTCCGCTAATGCTACTACTATGGAGTTCTGTGCCAATACTCTTGCTTGCTGGTATCTCATACCCTCACGAGGCCTTTCCAGAGTGGCTCTACATATTGGGTCACACCCTACCAAGTAGCAGTGCTGTTAATGCCTTCGTTATGGTGGGCACTGCGGGTGCATCGCTCGCTGATGTGGAGCATAATATATGGCTCCTTACCCTGCTTGCTGCATTATATTTCGTATGCGCAATTATCGCGGAGAGGGTTGCGGCAGACAAAAACTGACAAAAACTGATTGTTATATATGGCAATAAGTGATATTTTTGTATCTTTGTATTTGCCAATGAGATTTTTACCCACTGGCAACACCTATAAACTACTAAATTTAATGAGAATGAAAAGATTTTTAATGTTGTTTGCTATCGCTGTGGCAGCCATTGCCTGCGATAAGAAGGAGGGCACCGACCCTGGTCAGACAAATCCACAGGACACCACCATCACAATCCTCTCCGAGGAGACACAATGGGTAGATAGCGTAGAGGGTATCTACGAGATTGAGTACGCAATCACCAACGCAAGCGAGGGGACAAAATTGGAGGCCGATAGCAATGTCGATTGGATTAGGGTGCTCGAGATCAAGGAGAGCGTCGTGTCGTACCTCGTCAAGGCCAACGATGAGAGTGGCGAGCGTCGTGGTAAGATTAATCTCAAGTATGGCAAGGCAAAGGCTGAGGTTACAGTAATGCAGCACTTCAAGATTGACCAGGAGTTCAAAGCCACAACAACAGCCGGTAGCCTCTTCCAGCACTGCGACAACACAAACAATGTACATAGCTACTTCGTAGTACTCTCGACTCAGGGCGTAAAAGAGGATGGTTCGATGTATGCCACTGCAAAGTATTACTGCTTCGATCTCTATGCAACAGAGGCACCATCGAAGGAGGCTGCATCTACAACAATCCCAAACGGCACATACCGCCTCTCGACAACTGGCGAGTTGAGCGACCGTTCGATTAACTATATGTATAGCTACTACCTGTACGGCGATGAGATTGCATTCAGCGATGCAGAGGTTGTCGTTTCGGATGGTAGCATCATTGCCAATGTGTCGCTCGCAGATGGCGAGAACCACCGTATCGAGTATAACGGATCACTTGAGATACCCGTATATTCTAACACTGTAACCGAGGGTCTTAGCACATTGGTTGATGATCACTATTTCGATATTGAGAATGGCGTATTTGTAGGGGCTTTCGTTGGCGATTTGATGTACAACGGTTGCAACACCTGCCAAGTATTTATGTACGAGTACCTCGATTATGAGACTGGTGAGGAGCGTGGTGATCAGTTCCAGATTGATTTGCAGTTGCCCGCTGGTAGCCGCGATGTATGCGGTACTTATACACACGGAACAACTGCGGGCCACTTCATCCCAGGCTCAGCAGAGGATCTTGGTGGCCAGTATATGCAGCAGAATAGCTGGTATATGACTGCAGGTTATGTTGAGTTTGCGCCACTCGTACGAGGCAGTATTACCGTAGCCAAGGAGGGCGATATGTACATCTTTACGCTCGACACTGCCGACGATAGGGGCAACATCATCCGAGGCACATTCAAGGGTAGTGGCGAGTTTATCGACTGGTAGTGTTTACCGACACCATAAAACAAATAATGGGTTATCCTCTCGAGGTAACCCATTATTCTTATCTATCTCGCTTTCGCAGTTTACAATCCTTTGCGCACTCTGCGCAAGCTGAGCTATCGCCACAAACGAATAGCCTCCACGCGCGCCGCACGACTACCGCCACCGCCACAATGCCGATGACGGCCACTGCCCAATCCTGCCAGCCCATAACTACACGATTAAGCCGGTTATTAAGTAGCCCAACCAGGCTATAACCCACGCAATAGCGGTATTATAGACTGCCGAACCAACAGCCCACTTCCAATTAAGTTCCGAGCCAATACCTACGATAGTAGCAATACAAGGCAGATAGAGCAGCGAGAAGATAAGGAAGGCTATAGCAGAAGGCAGCGACATACTGCGTGCAATTCTATCGCTCACGCTTGGCGAAAGCTCATCATCACTCTCAGGCTCCGCATCACCAGGTTGAGCGTAGAGCACATTCATCGTACTCACGACAATCTCCTTGGCTGGAATACCCGAAATAAGGGCTACGGTCGCCTGCCACTCCATATCCATAGGCGCAAACACAGGCTCGCAGAACTGACCAATCCTACCCATATATGACATCTCGTAGTTTGGAGCATCCACCTCACTTGCATTGTTAGTTGGACGAGGGTAGTAGCTTAGCAACCAAACAATTATCGAAGCAATAAGAATCAAGCCACCCATCTTCTTTATATACTGCGCACACTTCGTCCACATATGGCGCAGCGTGGTCTTTGCCGTAGGCACACGATAGGGCGATAGCTCCATTACGAATGGCGCCTCCTGCTCACGAAACATAAAGCGACGCATAAGGCGTGCCGATACTACAGCCATAAGCATACCGAAGAGGTAGAGCAGGAAAAGTGCTGTACCGGCATAGCTGGGGAAGAAGGTGCCGACAATCATCATATAGATAGGCAGTCGCGCGCTGCACGACATAAACGGCACTACCATTATTGTAATAATGCGTGATGTGCGGCACTCGATGGTGCGGCACGCCATAACCGCAGGAACATTGCATCCAAAGCCCATAATCATAGGGATGAATGACTTGCCGTGCACGCCCATATGGTGCATCACCTTATCCATAATAAACGCAGCTCGTGCCAGATAACCAGAATCCTCGAGTAGCGAGATGAAGAGGTAGAGAATCATAATGTTGGGCAGGAAGACAAGCACGCTACCCACGCCATTGATAATACCATCGGTGAGCATATCGCGCAGCGCTCCTTCGGCCATCATACCACTTACTGTGTCGTACAACCAACCCACACCAGCCTCAATCCACCCCTGCGGATAGGCACCAAGCGAAAAGGTGCAGTAGAACATAAACCACAACAGCGCCAAGAATATAGGGAATCCCCACACACGATGTGTAACTATGGCATCGAGCTTATCACCGAGGGTGTTACGCTTATACTCCGCTGCCGTATATGTCTCCTTTAGCGCTCCCGATATAAAGCCATATTTCTCCTCCGCAAGTGCTGTCTCAATATCCTCGTCGAGCGCCTGCTCAATAGCCTTGCGCGCACGCTGCGCCATCGTCTGCCACCTCTCAAAGTGCGGTGCGGTGTGCAGCAACTCGATAATCTCCTTATCACCCTCGATGAGTTTGAGTGCAAAGTAGCGGGGTGGGAAGTGTGCCGTCAACTCGGTGTAGTAGTGGCGCATATCGTCGTTAAGAGCCTTGAGGTGCTCCTCGATAACTGAACCGTAGCCGATGTGGATATGTCGCACGCTCTGCTCACGATTCTCGTACACGGCGATAACACTATTCAATAACTCCTCGATACCCCTTGCCGTAGGCGTAACCACAGGAATGATAGGCACACCAATCATCTTACCGAGTGCCTCGTGGTCGAAATTGGCACCACTGCGCTCCAACTCATCGTACATATTAAGCGCAATAACCATCTTCGGGCTTATGTCGATAAGCTCGGTAGTAAGATATAGGTTGCGCTCGAGGTTTGATGCAACGACGGTGTTAATGATGATATCGGGCGTCTGCTCGATGAGATGCCTACGCACATAGACCTCCTCAGGTGAGTATGCCGATAGGGCATAAGTTCCTGGTAGGTCGGTGATTTCGATGGTATAACCCTTGTAGCTGAGTGTTCCTCGCTTGGCATCTACGGTCACGCCGCTATAATTACCAACATGCTCGCTACGGCCACAGAGGGTATTAAAAAGTGATGTCTTGCCTGAGTTTGGGTTGCCGACAAGGCCTACGCTGATGTGATTATGGCTACTGCGCACCGCCTCGCTCATCAAGTCCTCGCCCTCGATAATGGTCATACTCTCCGCAGCGGTTAATTTCGCCGCCTCCTCGCGTGTCATCACGACAATCATTTCGGCCTCCTTCCTTCGGAGCGAGATGTCGTAACCCATTATGTGGTACTCGATTGGATCCTTGAGTGGTGCATCGAGAATTACCGTAACCTCTTGTCCGCGCACAAAGCCCATCTCCATTATTCGACGACGAAAGCCTCCATAGCCAAGTACCTTGACCACGGTAGCACACTCTCCTGTTTTAAGTTCGCTTAGACGCATTGTGCTATTTTAATTATTTATTCATTACTGTGCGCAAAGGTATATATTATCATCGATTAGCGCAATCCCCACATTTAGGGATTTTGCTTTTTTAGCGCTGCAATGAATAGCTAAGTTGTGCTACGCGATGCGGCTCAAGGTGGGCGATTTGCCCGAAAATCACCGCCTTATGCTTAAAAAAATGGGCAAATTACTTGCAGAATAAAAATATTTTATAACTTTGCAGAACGAAAAACCTTAATAAAACTATTTGATATGAAGACTTTGGTAGAAAACATCGCAGCTCAGTATGAGGCTTTTGCAGCTAACGCAGCATTGCAGGTAGAGAAGAATAATAAGGCAGCGGGTACTCGTGCTCGTAAGGCAGCATTGGAGCTCTCTAAGCTTTTGAAGGAGTTCCGTCAGGTATCTGTCGAGGAGGCTAAGAAGTAAGCACCGACAGAGCCAATAGGTTAGCTTTACGCCTATCTATATTCCCTGATATTGCCGATCGTAATGGTCGCAGTGTCAGGGATTTTTGTTTTCGATAGTCGTGCACTCGTGGGAGTTTGGTACGCAGTGGACCATAACCTCAAACTCCACCCGCAGCACCACGCACAAAAATATGTCCCAAGGGTATTGCTACCCCTGGGACACGCTCATTTTGGTTTTGTTTTAGGCTTGGTTGGTTTATATCTTTATTACTTTGCTGGCGCCCACTTGCAACGCACAGGTGACACGATAGCGCCCTCCTCCTTGAGCTCCTTCATCGCCTTGTCTACCTCCTTGCGATCAAGGCCACTGAGCTCTGCAATCTTACCTGCGTTCATAGGCTCACCAGCCTCTACCATAGTTGCCAATACTTTCTCTTTTGCGTTCATAATCTTAATAGTTTTAATAGTTATAATTTCTAATCTCCATTGTTATATCTCTGTATGACTTCTTGCCCTCGATGTAGTCTTCGTAGACAATCTCCGCATCGCGTCCTTTGAGGATGGCGCACTTGCCGCATAACTCGCAGCTGCATCGACACTCCCATCTATCTAAGACATAGCTAAGTCGCTCTTCTCGAGTGCTGTACTCTATGCTTGGTGCGGTCATAACTTAGTTGCTTTTTTATGTTCGTTTTAAGCTCTTTTCATTTGTTGTTATTTTCTTTTTGCACTGCAAAATTAATACAAATAATTATAAGCTGCAAATCGGAAATTTTGATTTACACATAAGTAAAATTTATAACACAAGTAAAATCGCCCTGCAACCACCTCTGGGCGCATATGCGCGTGAGATTATATGGTGAATAACAGTGTTTTAGAAGGTGAAAAAATGCAACAATTTTGCAAAATTCGATTTTTTATTTACATTTGCCCGCTGAAGTTTACTACAAGTATAAGTTGCAAAAACAGATTCCTAAACTCCACAAATAAGAAATTTCCGCCACCGACATCGGTGCGACAAATTGTGGGGTAGTGGTACTACGACACAAAAACACATTATCAAATATTAACTTCTAAATTTTTAGCTATGAGAAAACTCTATTCTTTAGTGTCAATGTTTCTCGTTACAGCACTCTCATTCGGAGCAGCAAGCTGTACCAAGGAGAAAACTACACCTGTAACCCCTGAGCCAGGCGACGAGAACACCGTAGAGGTGGGCAAGCCTTACGCTATGGAGGACTTCACCGTTACGCTTGAGGCACTCCACTCTGGCGATGTTTTGTTCTCAATCGAGCCAAACAACAAGGAGATGACCTATTGGTACTCACTCCAGATCAAGGAGGAGATGCCTGAGACCGACGAGGCAATTATTGCTACCGACATCGAGTACTTCAACTATGTGGCTGACTACTACGGCATGACGCTTACTCAACTCCTAAACGATAACCTCGTTTATGGCGATATAGAGTGGCGTTACAAAAGCCTCGAGGCTCACACCGAGTATGTACTCTATATGTACGGCATCAGCACCACTGGCGAGGCTCAGACTACCGTAAACCAGTTCACATTCACCACTACCAAGGTTCAGCAGCTCGACTGCGACTTCGAGATCTTGATTGGCGACAATGTAACTGCTACCTCATTCTCAGTGACCATCATCCCATCGGACGACACCGTAGGTTACTACTACGATGTATTCCCAGCTGCTATGTACGAGGAGTACTGCTTGAGTGACGCTGCCAACTTGCCAGCATTCATCGCTGACTACATCGTTGCATTGGCATCGGAGAATAGCGTAACCGTACCTTATGCCGTTGGTGCTATCTCAGCATTCGGCACTATCGCTCACGACTTTACCGCTGAGGATGGTATCGAGGCTTCTAACGCATACTATGTATTTGCTATCGGTATTGGTGCTGACGGTACTGCTACCACTGAGGCTACCGTACAGATGGTACAGACCGCTCGTCCTCCTATGAATACCTTTGAGGTAACTCAGGGTAACATTGAGGATGACCGCGCTACATTCTATGTCGCACCAGACCACTCTGAGTCATATGTAGCTCTCTTCGAGTTGCAGGAGTACTTCATCGACGAGAATGGCAACACCATCTCTGACGAGCAGATTATGTCTGAGATCATCCGCTCTCAGGGCAGCTACCTCGGCAACCACATCTACTCTGGTACATCTTCTGTAAGCGAGTGCCCACTTATTCCTAACAAGGATTACTACTGTTTGGTATTCGGTTACTTCGGTGGCGAGATCACTACTCCTCTCACAAAGGTGTCGTTCCACACCAAGGAGGCTGATATGGTAGACGCTGATATCCTTGTTACCGTAGCTGAGGTTACCACAACCGAGGCTTCTGTATCGTTCGACCCATATGTAACCCCTATGCCTCATATGTTCAACATTATGCCTTACTCAGTTTACCGTGAGTATGGTCGCAACGACGCAGCTATCAAGAAGTATAACGACGAGCTTATCAACCAGTTGTGGGATCCATCGAAGATGAGTCGTGAGGAGTGGTTGTCACGCGCATTGGAGACATCTTACAACTCTTGGAGAATCACAGATCTCGAGCCTAACACTCAGTACATTGTTTACGCCGTAGGTTTGGTACCTGATGGCACATACACAACTCAGGCATTCTTCAAGGAGATCAAGACCAAGGAGATGAAGGAGGGCCCTCATGTAGAGGAGATTCTCTTCAATAAGGAGGGTACAACCATCGCAGCTTGGTTCTACATCGACGATGAGACCGCTGTTTCTAAGTTCGCTATGAGCCACATCGTGAACGACGACTCTGTTTACACTATGTCAGATGAGGCTCTCCTTGCATACCTTCAGGAGGAGCACGAGACAACCTATGTAAACGAGGTTACCAACCAGTACTACTTCTCCATCTTCGACAAGAACTACGAGAACGGTGATGTAATCTACTATGCAGGTGCTGTTTACGATCCAGACGGCAACTACACAATCATTCGTACAACCTATCCACAGCAGTAAACTATGAAAAGAGAGTTTATACCTTTTCTTTTGGCTATGGTAATGCTCGTATTCGCTTGTTCAGAGTCGGTAACCACCGACCCTGAACCAGGCGTCGAGCCAGAGCCACCCGTAACCGAGGAGCCTAAGTACAAGCCAGGAGACTACTACAAATCAGGTATCGCAGAGGGTATCGTTGCATATGTCGACGAGAGCGGCGAGCACGGTCTTATCATCTCAGTTGACGAGGGTATGACACAGTGGTCTACCGACTACATTATGTTGGTTGTTCAGGGCGGTGAGTTCTCGCGTGAGGATGGCGCGCGCAACACCGCATACATCAAGCAGCAGGAGAATTGGGAGGAGATTTATCCCGCCGTTGCTTGGTGCGACAACAAGAACGCCCTTGGTCTCTCGTCGTGGTACCTTCCAGCACCTAGCGAGCTTGCTAAGGCTGCCGCAAATGTCGAGGCTATTAACGCAACCCTTGCGGAGAAGGGCTTTGAGACCATCGCTACCGGCGTAAACGACGGTTACTGGTCATCGGAGGAGTACGGCGTGCAGGGCGCATATGCTATAAGCTTTGCAACGGGCGACTTTGCGGACTATGGTCACGATAAGAAGGCTATCAATCGCGTACGAGCGATGAGAAAATTTTAATTATAGTATTCATTATGAACGCTTTCAAATCATTTTTGATATTGGCAGTGGCACTCCTTGGTCTTGCCTCTTGCGAGAAGCCAAAGACGGAGCCCACTCCCCCAACCGAATCTGTCGTATTGAAGATTGATGATAATGCAGTCCAGGTAAAGGCCGATGGTGGTGACTACTACTTCACCTACACCCTTGAGACTGAGGATGGCGAGCCTATTCAGAGCTTCAACGCAGAGCTTATGAGTGCAAAGGTGAGCAACAATGTCGACTGGATTCACTCGTTCGACTTCTCAACCGAGGGCGAGGTATGCTTCGTTGTAGATACCAACATCACCGGCTCGACACGACTTGCTGAGATTACGCTCAACTATGGCAAGAGCAAGGATAAGATCGTCGTTACACAGAGTGGCGAGGCTGTTGAGGTTGAGATGAATATCGACTTCGCGTTTGAGATCAACGGTCCTTTCGTTAGTATGACCACCACACCTACGCCTGAGAACATCCGCTACTACGCGTGGTACTACTCAGTGAAGAGTATGGAGACAGCCTTGGAGCAGTCGCCAGGTGTTACTATTGAGATGTACTTCGAGCGTCTTATCGAGGTTGATATTTCAAATGCAATCTACTACGGTGCATACGCTGGCTACGACGCAGAGGCCGCTGTGGCAGAGATTACCCTTGTTGGCAAAGCAACACAGCAGTTTGAGCTCAATGGCGACACTGAGTTCTACGCCTTTGGTTGCGCAGTAAGCAATAAGGGCGAGATTAAGTCGGATGTGGTCTACACAACCTTCAAGACAGGCCCTGTTGCTCCATCGGAGAATGTGCTCACACTCTCAAATGTGGCAGTGAACACAGATCGCGTATCGTATGATATCACTGCTTCGAATATGGATCAGTACGCTACTATCGTACTACCAGCCACTGTGGTAGAGGAGTTTACCGACGATGAGTTCATCGCTTACTTTAACAAGATTGATGGCTATGTGTCATACCTAAACTTCGGCTCTTGCTCTAAGTCATACCTTCTTCACGAGGAGGATACCGACTACTACATCTACTACTTCGGCTATGAGTACGGTATGGCTACCACCGAGATTAAGCGCGAGAAGATTCACACCCTCACCTACAATCCTGAGGCTGTGCCATCGTTCGAGATTACAATCGACAAGGTTACCCACTACCGTGTTAAAGCATCACTTGATGTAGAGCCTACAACATCACTATACTACATTGATATATGTGGCATTAATGACACTGCCGAGGAGCTTCAGGAGACTATCCGTGAGGCGGCACAGTGGTATGTAGACAAAGGCTACTACGACAACATCGCAACCTGCTACCGCATCGTTGGTAACAAGGGCTCGCAGACATTCGAGTTTACAGGTCTCTACCCTGAGTCGCAGTATCGCGTATATGTATTCGGCATCGACGAGCATAGTGGCGAGTTCAATACCGATGTCTACTTCTCGGATGTGATTACAACACCTGCTAAGGCGGTATCTTCATCGTACATCACCATCAACACCGACAACTACTACGATGGCTTTGAGCTTATCGAGCTCTACCCCGAGGAGTTCAGCGATGCTGACGGCTGGGCAGTATTGCCACTCGAGGTGGAGATTCACGGAGATGTTGTGGACTACTACTACGATGTATATGTTGGCGATGTGACAGACACGACTTACCCTACCGACGACGAGATTATCCTCGACCTCGTGCAGTATGGTAAGAAGAACGCGCCTCTCACAATGTCGTACTGCTACTTCTACGAGCCATTGACCCTTATCTACTTCTCTAAGGACTCGGATGATAACAATAGCCCTGTGGTACGCGTGCCATTGTATCTCGATCCAAACAACTGCGCCGATGCGTCGGAGTTTCCATACGACCCATCTGCAGTGGCAATGAGTAAGTCAGCACGCAAATTCGTAAAGTAGCATGAAGAACTCATTAATAGCGATTAGCGTTGCTATTATATCTATCCTTATGACCATCTCCTGCACCAAAGATGCAGGAGTGGTCGAGGGAGAGATGGCAACAGATGCAGAGGTCATCCTTTCGCAGAAACTCGTGGGCAACACCATCGACAACTGCAAGGAGGGTACTCTGCTTTTGTTCCTCGAGGAGGAGACTATCGCACGCATTGAGAGTGGCGAAATGGAGGCTGTTAAGAGCGACATTTTCGTCGATAAGAATATTATCTGCTTCGAGCCAGCGCTCCGCACCCCTAAGAACGAGCGCCTTGCACGCGAACTCGGCTTGCACCGCTGGTATAGCGTCACCTTCGACAGCAATATCCCTGTTCGCAAGTTCGCTGCCGAGGTTGCACCTAGCAAGCACATCTCTGCCATTGAGTACAATACAATGGTGACACTTGCTGCTGACTATAAGGTACGCCCATTTAGTGAGGGCAGCTATGCCGATACTAAAGCTACCGAGATATCGTTTAACGATCTATACGCTCATTATCAGTGGAATCTGCACAATACGGGCGATAAGAGCATCGCTGAAACAGCACGCGAGGGTGCCGATGTAGGTGTACTCGACGCGTGGACATTGTGCGCAGGATCACCCGATGTCGTTGTAGCGGTTATCGACGGCCCTGTGAAGTACACCCACCCCGATCTTGCGGCCTCTATGTGGGTCAACGAGGCGGAGCTTAATGGCGTTGCAGGTGTAGATGACGACGGCAACAAGTATGTCGACGACATCTACGGCTATAACTTCAACACTGCGGGCTACTCTAATGGCCAGATTAATTGGACCACAAGTGGCGAGTCAGGACACGGCACCCATGTTGCGGGCATCATCGCCGCCGTCAACAACAACGGCATCGGCGTAAGCTCAGTGGCAGGTGGTTCAGGCAATGGCGACGGCGTAAGAATTATGGGTTGTCAGGTATTTGACGGTAGCTATGCTGCCAGCGATCGTGATATGAGCAACGCCTTTATCTACGCTGCCGACAATGGCGCTTGCATCGCACAGTGCTCATACGGCTACGACCCAGGCTCATACGCTAGCGATAACGCCTATATCAACGCGACATCGCTCGAGTACAACGCCATCAAGTATTTCGTTAACCCAGAGAACTGCAACCACCCATCTATCGGACAGAACCTTGTAATCTTCGCATCGGGCAACGAGACCACATCCAACGCAGGCTATCCTGGTGCATTACCTATCTGCGTATCTGTGACTGCCTACGGTCCTGATTACCTGCCTACGGGCTACACTAACTATGGTCGTGGTTGCAACATCGCAGCCCCTGGTGGCGACTACTCAATCGGCGCGCAGAACTCATCGAACAAGAGCCAGATTCTCTCTACTTGCGTTAGAGAGGTAGCGGGCGACGACTATGTTTGGATGGAGGGTACCTCTATGGCTTGCCCACATGTTTCAGGCGTTGTGGCACTCGGCATCTCGTACGCTGCAAAGATTGGCAAGAAGTTCAATGGCGACGAGTATCGCGATATCGTTCTCACATCAGTCAACGACATCAACTCACTCCTTTTGGACGGCACCAAGCCTTACAACGGTGTCTCTAACGCTGTGGTGCTCAACGACTACTACAAGCGTATGGGTACAGGCGCTATCGACACTTGGCGCCTCTTTATGCAGATCGAGGGCACACCATCTATCGTGGTAGCCACAGGCGAGCGTTGCAGCATCGACCTTGCGGAGTACTTTGGCGGCTCAGCAACAGACCTCACATACCTAGGTGTGGAGGTTAGCGACGAGGCAAAGGAGACACTCGGCATCAGCGGCAACCCAACGATGAAGAAGGGCTTACTTGAGATTAAGTGTACCAAGAATGGCTCTGCTAAGATTACCGTATCGGCTATCGCTGGTGGCGGTCAGCTTGGCGGCGGCAATAACATTGGTGGTACCGAGATTAAGCGTGAGGTGTCGATCATCTCGCGTGGTGTATATTCAACTAATGGAGGATGGTTCTAATGAAAGCAAGATTTTATATGATGGCGCTTGTGCTATGCACATTTGCCTTGTTGGGCTGCTCGAAGGAGAAGGCTGAGTCCATAAACCTCACATCGCTCGTGGTTGGCGAGTGGCACTGCGCACCTGAGGGTTACGATGTCGATGTATATGTTGCATTCGACACTGAGGGTTCTTTCAACCACTACCAGCGCATCGGCGAGGGTCGCTACCGCCATTATGCGGGCACTTGGTTTGTCGAGAAGGATATCCTTAACGGCACATACTCCGACGGCGAGAGCTGGGGTAGTAGCTACCAGGTGTCTTTCGACGGCGAGAATATGATTCTTACCGCAACCAACAGCTCGGAGGAGGCAATGATTTACACCAAGACAACTATTCCAGACGATGTTAAGAACTCTGCAATAGCGCCTTACACAGCTAAGTCGATTAACGACAATGCTGACCTCGACACCCGCTGGTTCTAACCCTCTCAACCGACACTTTTGTGTCGTAAATACTACACAGCGCGACGATTGCAAAATCACGCACTAACACCGAAGCCCTGCTCGAAGATGTACGCATCCACGGCAGGGCTTTTTTGTATCCACAGCACCTCACCATCACGCGCGCTCCTTACATATCGCCACTATGTTCGTGGATACAACACCTATTATTTGGAGATTCCAATATTTTATACTAACTTTACAATGCTTAACTATGCCGCTACGGCATATGTCGAGACCTTGCAACCCGCCCCCATCTAAACATTACACCACAAGGTAGGTTTTAACTTTTTTTACACTTTAGGCTATGGAGCAATCATTAAACATCATAAAGATAGTCGAGTCGTGGGATATGAGCCTCTGCAACCGCAGCAGACACTACGCAAAGATTGATGCGGCAGAGATTGTCGAAGGTGCACAATTTGAGGTTTTCGACGCACCTCTGTGCATTGTGTCAGTCGATGATACCAAGGTGGAGCTTAGCTATCATAACGCAACGATGGTCTTAAATCGCGATTGGCAGGTGCTCGGCACTCCCGCATATGGCGTTCCAAACGAACATCTATCTATCACTGAGCGCTATATACTTTTCTTTGAGTCAAACGAGGTAACAAAGGAGGGTGCTACCGATGCGTTTGTCGAGGCATTTAACAGGATGTTCGCCAATGCCAACGAGGGCAACTTTTGGAAGAATATCGCGCTTGGTCGTGAGTGCTTGAGACTAATGAAACACTGCATCTCATTTAACGATGCAGAGTTCCTACCAGAACTACGACTACTTGTTTGTCAGCGCGTAATCGACGAGGATATGATAGAGATTACCGAGGCGCCTCGCCTCTATCAATCATTCTGCGAGTACTATCGACATATGCTGGAGTTTGTAGACTTTGATGCGTGCGACAAAGAGATTGGCCAAGACCTACAACGCTGTTTCTTCACGCAGGTCGACGAGTATCGTGATAAGCTATGCTGGATAGTTGAGGAGACGCCTAGCGACCATGCGAAGGAGCTATGGCAGGGCCTCGGAGGAATGCTAAAGAGAGATACCGTGCAGATGTCACGCAAATACGAGGAGTCAATCTACGAGGTAGAGTGCGAGCTCGATGATATGTTCAAGGATGAGCTACGCGGTATGGGCTTCTGCCACGCATATTGGAGTGCCAAGAGGGCGGCCCTCGCCAGCAGAGGCATCGAGTGGCGAAGCGTCGCAACGATGAACCCACGAGTTATGTTCGACTAACAACGAATACGACTATGAGAGACTTTTTTATACCATCGAAGGTGAGGAATCTTCCTGAGAGTGAAATTACAATTATCGAGCAGCGTGCGAGCGAGGGCGACCCCGTAGCAAGTTATAAGCTGGCACAGATTCTGCTTGCGTGGCGCGATACGGACGACTATCTTGATCAAGTAGATCCGCTTCTGGCAACCGCAGCAGAGGGTGGCGTCATAGATGCCTATGTAGCAAAGGCTGCGATACTCTGCGAAGAGGGTATGCTACCTGAAATGTTCTTAGATGCGCAAGAACTCCTGGAGCTCGCACTTGAGAACAAGAGTGAGTATGCCACCAAGGTATATATCGAGAACATCATCTTCGGCAAGTGGGGCTATGAGGTCGATTTGGACAAGGCCATAGAGCTTCTTTCAGAACTCCTGCAAACCAGCGACAACCCAATATGGCATCATATGATGGGTCTGGCCACCGAAATTAAGGATGGGCTCTACTTCTCGACAGTATGGTACGAAGGTGCTGTGAATGGTGGCTACGACGACGCGTGGTACAACTTGGCCGTAGCGCGGGCCTTCGACGATGACTACGAGATAGAGGATGAGGAGTGGTACAAGGAGACACTTCAAGAGGGCATTGATAGAAACGACACGACATCGCTCGTGCATTACGCTTGCCACATAGCAAAGGATTGGGAGGAGATGAGTAACGAGGATGCAGCGGAGAAGGCCGCCCTTGCCAACAGCATCATCAGTGCATACGATACGGGCTACAAAGCGGGTCTTCCTGTTGCGTGCTATCTCCTCGGCAAGGTCTATGAGAATGGTCTTTATGGCCAAGATGTAGACTATGGTATGGCCATGGAGATATATAAGCGAGGTGTGCTCTTCAACTCTGTTATATGTGTCGAGGCAATGTACGATATGCTTCAAAACGACTTCTTTGCTGCATTGGATGAGGATAACGAACTTAGCGACCAATGCGCCCTCAAAGGCGCACGCGGTGGCTCGGAAAGGCTCGTTGTTGCTACGGTTGACGCCTACTACGAGGGTAGACTAAAGGAGTACGCCGACGAGATTGAGAAGTATTTTATCCCTATTTACAACGATATGGCAGACCCAGAGATGGACGACGATGGTCGTTACGATGCTTGGGCTTAAATTGATGATACTATGGCAATTAAGATTTTAACAGAGCCGACAACCGAGGACCTTCGTGGTAAGAGTCATTGGTGGGGTACACCCGACCTTCCAAAGGGTGTAGCATGGCCTTGTCGTGCTGGCAGCGACGATGAGGGCGAGGCACTCCTGACATTCATATGCCAGATTCGCCTTGAGGATATCGCACATCTCGACACCGAGGGATTACTTCCTCATAGCGGTATGCTATGGTTCTTTGCCGACATCGACTACTTTTGTGGCGACGAGGATGCTATGGTGGAGTGCATCGGCGATTGGGACAAGGAGTCTTTTAAGGTGATATACTCACCCAACTGCAACGAGCTATGTACTCACGAAGCCTATTGGGAGGATGGCAGCTCAGCTGTGCTTGCTGCCGAGAAGATGACTTTTGAGCCCACTGACGATTGCAGTTTCGGACATAAACTCCTCGGTAGACCTGCAATGACAGAGGGTTACGAGGACGAAGCCGATGATATCTCGCTACTTCAGGTCGACGAGGAGGAGCGCTGGAACTTGCGCTTCTACGACTGCGGCCTTATCAACTTTACGATGAAGCCCGACGCCCTTGCCAAGCAAAACTTCGACGATGTGAAATTCACCCTCCATTCTTATTAACCTATGTCATTTGGGCTTTTCATAATCCCTGGACTTTTGCTTGTACTTGGAATTGTAATACTCTTAGGCAAAGGAGATTGGCTGATAGCAGGGTATAACACCGCATCGCACGAAGAGCGAGAGAGGTACAATATGCGCAGGGTACGAGGAGTGCTCGGTACGCTTATGTTTGTTGTTGCGGGCGCAGTTTTTCTTATGCAGATAATGCCTGAGATTTACACCATCCTCATCGCTATCCTCCTCTTCATCCTCGCCTTTGTCGCCATCGGCATCATCAACACCTGGGGTAAGAGAGGTTAATTACGACATAAATAAATGCCTTGCAGCGATTCGATACTGAACACTGCAAGGCATTTTGTAATTATGCGAATTTATCAATACTGCAGGTAGTAGGGTATTGACTAACTACCCTTAGCTCTCACATTTACTCATTTAGCTCCAGCCAACGCATCTCCTTCTCGTCGACTATAGTGATGATGGCTTCAATGCGCTTCGACACCTCACTAAGGCGGTCGTAGGGTAGTGTGCCCGATGATATCTCACTCTCAAGCTGCGCACGCTCCTCCGCAAGTGCCGAAAGGTCAGCCTCAATCTGCTCCAACTCACGCTGCTCCTTGTATGATAGTTTGCGCTTCGAAGTGTTGTGTGTTCGCGTCGGTGCACTCTTCTGTGGAGCTGCACTGCGCTCGGCACTACGCTCAGCGCTCTCCTTCTCCTTGATATATTCACGATACTCGCTATAATGACCCACAAAGTCCTTAATTCGGCCATCACCCTCGAATACAAAGAGATGGTCGACACACTTATCGAGGAAGTAGCGGTCGTGCGAAACAATGATAAGCGAACCCTTAAACTCCTGCAAGTACTCCTCCAACACATTGAGTGTCATAATATCGAGATCGTTAGTTGGCTCATCGAGGATAAGCATATTAGGGTTCTGCATCAGCACCATAAGGAGGTAGAGGCGACGACGCTCACCGCCGCTCAATATATCCACGCGCTTGTTGAAGCTATCGTGCGGAAAGAGAAAACGATTGAGGTATGTCGTAGCCGAGATGGCGTGACCATCCGAAGCCTTAACAACATCAGCAATCTCCTGCACACACTCGAGTACGGTCTGACCTGGCTTAAACGATATGCCTCGCTGCGAGTAGTAACCCACACGCAGCGTCTCACCCTGCTCGATAACGCCCGCATCAGGCTCTATTTTACCTGAGATAAGATTAAGGAAAGTGGTCTTACCCACACCATTACGACCGACAATACCTACTCGCTCACCAC
The DNA here is from genome assembly GCA_017631255.1 of Alistipes sp. GTDB lineage: Bacteria > Bacteroidota > Bacteroidia > Bacteroidales > Rikenellaceae > Alistipes. Next base: position 32,160 of record JAGBTP010000006.1, on the reverse strand, counting down.
GCGTAAACTTATACGAGAAGCTGTCGAGCATCTTGCGACCCTCGTAGGCAAGACTCACATCCATACAGTCTATAATCTTACGACCTAAGCGCGATGTTGCCACATCAATCTCAATGTTATCTGTACGCAGGCTCACCGAAGCCTTATCCTTTAGATCGTAGAAGGCATTTATACGGTATCGCGCCTTGCCCGTACGCGCCTGTGGCGTACTACGAATCCACTCCAATTCACGACGCAGCAGGTTGCGCGACTTATCAATCTCAGCCTGCATATTCGTATATCGCTCCTCGCGTTTCTCGAGGTACTTGGTATAGTTACCACGATAGGTATAGATACTGCCACGATCTATCTCCATAATCGTATTGCACACACGATCAAGGAAATAGCGATCGTGAGTTACCATAAGCAAGGTGCATCGTGAACGCTGTAAGTAACCCTCCAAGTACTCGATAATGTCGATATCGAGATGGTTCGTTGGCTCATCCATTATCAGGAACTCGGCGTTCTGCAATATCATACATGCCAGCGCCACGCGCTTTGCCTCGCCACCCGACAACTCACCCATAGCCTGCTCCCAGCGCTCAATCTTTAGCGAGGTGAGCACCTGACGAATCTTTTGCTCAATATTCCAACCATCCGAGGCATCCATTGCCGCAATAGCAAGCTCAAGACGCTTCTCGTCACCCGCCGTAAGCGCCGCCTCATACTCACTGAGCTCTGGCGATATATCTCCGATGCGCGCATATACCTCCTCGAATATGGTGCGCTTAGGATCGAAGATCATATCCTGATCGAGGAACGCCACACGGATGTCCTTCATAAACTTCACTTCGCCACCACCATCGGAGTGCTCCACGCCAGCAAGGATTTTCAAGAGCGACGACTTTCCCGTGCCGTTAGGTGCAACAAGTGCTATCTTGTCACCCTCATTGATGTTGAAACTGATGTTTCTAAACAGTGTCCTATCGCCATAGGATTTTGAAATATTATCTACTTGCAGATAACTTGCCATATATTTGTTCGTTACAATATTTTACTTAAACCAAGATTTAGGTCATACGCGACCCTCTCGCTGCCATCATAATCAATCACTCCCGTAGGCTCAAAACCCAAGGTCGCCAACATATTGAGCATCCTTGTATTGCCTCGATGCGTATCGATACGGAAGCCCGTAAAGGCGTGTTTACGCGCACAATCCGCTGCATAGCGCATAAGCGCAGTCGCAACACCCTTGCGATAGGAGCCTGACTTAACACACAAACGATGCACCACAACATAGTCCTCACCAGTATGCCACGCACTATCATCAAGTTGCTTATAGACCACCTCACCCGTTAACACTATTGCCACATAACCCAACACAGTGCCCTCTCCATCAACACACACAAAGCCCACACCATCGGCAATATCACCCAGAATTATATCACGCGTAGGGTAGCCATTTTGCCACTGATCGATGCCAAGTTCGCGCAATGCCTGCTGGGCATCGTGTACTATAGCCATAATCGGCTCTATGTCAGTGCTTACGGTCTTTCTAATCATCTTTTCCTTGATATACTTCTTATCTTTCTATTGATTATAAAGAAGTTGAATGTTATAATCAGAGCCGTAAAGGCGATGCCAACAAGTATTGCCACCATCGGTGACGACGAGATCTCATAGCCAGCGATCTCCGACAGCTGCGCCATATACAAATCCTGAGAGAGGAAGATGATAACAAGGCTCACTGCAAGTATTGTGAGGTTTAACACAAGTGCAATGAGATTATACGGCACTGCCACGCGAGCAGGGGGGTATCCAATAAGAACCAAATTCTCAAGTTTCGTGATATTCTTCTGCAACAAAAGATAGATACTAAGCGTAAGTATAATTAGCGATAACACCGTAAATAACACACCTATACATATTATTATCGCAACGCATACTTTAAGTATAAATAGAGCCTTGCTGCTCTCCGAAGGCTGATTCTCAATCTCGTAATTTTGATCCGCCAAATAGGCCATTAACGCAGGGTCACTCGGGTTACCAACCTTCAAAATAAGGCGAGTTGGCTCCACTGACTCAACTCCACCATAGTAAGCATTTGCCCACACCATAAATTCCTCAGGCACAAGGATGGTGTTTATGCGGTTCGAAAAACCTACGATGCGCCCCACAAACTCACCCGCCATACCATTACCAAGAAGGCGAATATCAAGGCTTACACTCTTTATCATATCCTCGGTAATCTGTGGTAGTTGCTGCGTTGCACTGAATCCAAAATTGTACAAATTCAGGTAGTTACGAGGTATAATTATAGGAATAATTGAACTATTAGCATCAAACTTCCACCCCCTGCTTTCGACATCCAGAAACTCATCGGGCACACTCTCAAAGAATAGCATCGTCGACAGCCTACGACCATTGAACACAATACTTCCGTCAACCTCAAACTTCGAGGCAGAGAAGGCTCCGACCGACTCAACAAACTCCTGATTTACCAAGTCCGCAATATCTTCGCTACTAAACGAAGTCGCATTTATACCCACACGCTTAACAGGGTGCGTGATTACGAGATAATCACTTCCAATTAGCGCCTGCTCGCCCGACAGCATAGGCTTTAGGTCGCTATATAGCTGAACACCCGCCAGAATCACGGTCATACCTATTAAGTTGGCAACGAAGAAAATCGCCAGCTCGAAGATGCTAATGTGCTTCCTTAGAAGCTGCCATATAAGTATCATAGACTTAGACATATATCGTAATCTATATTCATATGTTTACCGATGGATGTTGCGATAATACCTGCACCACGCTGCTTAGCCTCGCGCACCACAATATCGCGCATAATATCGCTATTACAATCATCGAGATGCGATATTGGCTCATCCAAAAGAATAAAATCGTACGGCTGACACAGAGCGCGAATAAGCGCCACACGCTGCTGCTGACCAAAAGACATATGATCTGCGCGAGCGTGGAGCTTATCTACAATACCCAGCTCCTCGAACAAAGATACTATCTCCGCAAGACTCTTGGTATTGGTAATATTGTTCTTAATCTCAACATTTTGCAGCGCAGTCAGCTCGCCAAAGAGTTTAAGATCCTGAAATAATATAGATATCTCGCGCTGACGAACATCACACCATCTATTTGTAGTAAAACTTGAGATATTTTCGCCATCAAAAAGGATATCACCACGATAGTCTCCTCGCTGACCATACATATAACTACACAACGACGATTTACCCGTGCCCGACACAGCCTTGATAAGATAGCTTTTACCTCGCTCAAAAACTATATCAGAGCGCCAAATATCGGAGCTGAGACCTTCTCGCTGCGCAAAGATCTCTGGCACTACATAGTGTAATTTTATCTCATTCACAACTCCAAACTATTTAATAAAGACTATCCATTTCTTGAATGAACACAGGAATAACGATATCACTCAACTGCTCAAGCGCATTGACCTCTGCATTATCAAATACCACTGCAAGCTCCATATTATAATCTGCACCACATGTGAGGTAAGTATAACTAAGCATCTCAATAACAGCAGCTAAATATTCATCATCAGTGTACTCAATATACGACCTATACGCTCCATTTTTCTCCACCTCATCAACATTAACAACGAAGTAGAAAACACTCTCTTTAACATCCTCAAACCACCTAGCATTTGAAACAGGCGATGCAGCAGGCTCTGGCAACATATTCACTCCAGCAAAGAGTAGGTTCTCATCCTGCTTGAGGTTAAACGCATAATCACCAAGCTTCAAAGCGTAGTGATTATTACCAACCTTCTGCAACAAGCCTGCACCGAACTGAGCAACATTCGAGATGATATATGTATCGGACACATCTGCCATAATCGCAGCATCAACACTCTTAAACTCAGGGTAATATGATGCGCTATCCCAATAATAGTTTATGTGCTTTTTAAGTTTCATATCGAGCGAATCGAGTGCGATTGTCAAGTCGCCATCTATGGTCTCGATAGCATCAAGCATAATGGCAATGGCCATACTAGTCTCATTATTGTATCCAACGCCAACCCTTGCCAAGTGCTCACGACTGAGCATAGGCTTAAGCATTTCGGCCAGCTTTACACCATCAACTCTTGCTCCAAGTAGCGCAAGAGCATCATCATTAATATAGTTTAGATGATTATTACTAACAATCTTTTTCTCAATATCTTGCGACAAAGTATCTACTCCACTAATCTGAGTACTTACAATCACTCTACCCGGGTCGAATGTAAGCGATGTGATAAGCTGAGCATTCTCGCCAATATTTTCGTGGGCACCGACAAGATTAGAGTAACCATCATCCGCATACTTCTGCTCGACATAGCTAAGTGCTGGATTAATATCCACATAGAGTGCTGCATCGGCATCACCAAATAGAGACAAATCCAAAAGTGGCAAACTCATAACCTCATCTGCAACCACGGCAGCATCAGCACCATCTACCACAATGGCCGCCAATCGGCTATCATTGTAATAGACTGTAAACTCATTAAAATAGACAGCCCTATAATCATCAAAACACTCGATATTAAGTGGCACATCCGTCTCTTGCTCTGCTAAATAGGAGAGGACATCAAAAGTCTTATTGAGGTTATCTACATCGCACACCTCAGCGACATGAACAAAAGCATTGTTCCCCTTGTGCAAGTAGCCATAAATAGGCTTTGTAAAGTCGATACCGCTCTGATTAAAGTCATTAAAAATAGCCTCTGCGTGCGATGCAAGGATACTATCCTCGATATTCGCCGCTGCCGCAGTTGCCAGCAGACGACGCTGCTCAGGGCCGATATGCTTACTAATCGCCGCCTTAGTCGCAAGCTGCTGAACATCGAAATAGTAGACCATAGCTTCAGTTATCGGAGCTCGCTCAGGCTCCTTCTCACCAAAGATACTATCCCGTTTAAGAAAGAGCAAGACCACCGCTGCACAAACAACTAAAATCGCGACTATTCTAAGAATTAAAGTACTTGTTTTCATATGCTTTATTTCTATACTTCAAATTAATCATCACTTTAAGTTAACACTATATAGCATTTCTCGCTATCACTACATAATAACGATTATGTACACTATAAGCCATACAAAGGTATAAATTATTTTTCAAAAATAGCACTTAATAGCAGCTATTTATCAAGAATAATATCCGCAGTTATTCTTGATTTTCACGAAAAAAAAGTGTAATTTTGCACGATAAATTATTTGAGGGAATAACTAAAACTTAAATATGGAAAATTTCAAGTCAACAAAGTACACTTTGTCGTGTGTAGCCACTGGTCGCCAGTTCGATGATACCGGCTGGGTATTGGATGATGCAGAGTGCAAGGCGCCATCACTGGTGCGCGCAAACTATGAAAATAAGCAACTGGAAGTAAAGTCCGACGACTATGGCCTTTATAAGTTCTGCGATTGGCTTCCTGTGAAGCGCGCGCTTCAGGGTTCATCAGCCCCTGCGACATACAAGAGTGAGGCTCTGGCAAAGCACCTTGGCTTGACAAATCTATGGATTACCCTTAGCGGCTACTGCCCACGCCACGGCGTAAAGATGTCGACCTGCTCGTTCAAGGAGACCGAGGCATACACCGTTTGCGGTCGCATCGACGAGAAGGAGGAGCGAGTGCTTGTCGTTGCCTCTGCTGGTAACACCGCGCGCGCATTCGCAAAGGTTTGCTCGGAGAATAACATCAAATTGTTGCTTGTTGTACCAGCCGACAATCTCGACGCACTATGGTTTACCGAGCCACTTAACGACTGTGTGAAGCTCATCGCTTGCGAGAAGGGTGGTGACTACTACGATGCTATACACTTGAGCAACATAGTACTTAAGTCATCACGCTTCTATGCTGAGGGCGGTGCCAAAAATGTTGCGCGACGCGACGGTATGGCTACCACCGTACTATCGGCAGCGACAACCATCGGCCGTATCCCTGATTACTACTTCCAGGCTGTTGGCAGCGGTACAGGTGCTATTGCTGCTTGGGAGGCAAATATGCGACTCATCGAGGATGGCCGCTATGGCACCAATACTATGAAACTCATTGTATCGCAGAATGCACCATTCGTACCTATCTACGACGCTTGGCGAGCCGATTCACGAGAGATGTTGCAGTACGATATGAAGAAGGCCCGTCGTGATGCGTCACTCATAGACGCTAAGGTTCTCTCTAACCGACGACCACCATACGGCATTGCGGGCGGCTTGTACGATGCTCTTAAGGCCACTGAAGGCGATGTGATGGTTACAACAAACGCCCAAGCGCGTCGTGCTTGCAAGCTCTTCAAGGAGCTTGAGGGCATCGATATCCATCCAGCACCAGGCGTTGCACTCGCATCACTCATCAAGATGGTCGAGGCTGGCACCATTGATAAGGATGCTTGCATTATGCTCAACATCACAGGTGCTGGCGAGGAGGCTGCGAAGCAAAATCGCACATTGTGGAATCTCAAGCCAAGCAAGGTGTTCACACTTATGGCTGACCACGATGAGATTATAAACTATGTAGAATCACTATTTTAACTAAAGTTATATGCTCTATCCCTTAAAGTTTAAGCCACGCGTCAAGGAGCGCATCTGGGGCGGACAGGCAATACTCAGCAAGAAAGGTAAGGCGGCGGGTCGCCTTGCTAAGGATAAGCTATACGGCGAGAGTTGGGACCTCTCTTCAGTGAAAGGCGACATCTCGGTTGTGACCAACGGTTTCCTTAAAGGTAACAACCTTCAGGAGATCATCGAGGTCTATATGGGCGAACTTGTTGGCGAAGAGATATTCGAGCGCTACGGCCTCGAGTTTCCGCTGTTGGTCAAGTACCTCGACTGCAACGACAAGCTTTCAGTGCAGGTGCATCCCGACGATGCTCTGGCACTCGAGCGTCACGACAGTTTCGGCAAGACTGAGGCTTGGTATGTAGTAGATTGCAAACCAGGCGCTGCCATATATCTCGGTTTCAAGGACTTGAACATCACACGCGAGGAGTATATCGCTGCCGTAGCCGAGTCACGACTCGAGTCGTTGTTGAATAGGGTAGAGGTTAAGCCAGGCGATGTATTCTTCATCCCTGCGGGCACGGTCCACGCACTCGGTGCAGGTATCGAGGTTGTAGAGGTGCAGCAGACATCCGACATTACCTACCGCATCTACGACTGGGATAGAGTCGACGCTGCGGGCAAGGGTCGTGAACTACACACCGCACTTGCAGTTGACGCCATTGACTTCGAGGCCGATGCCGACTTGCTACATAAGAAGTATGACTTGAAGGCTGGCGAGAGCTATAAGGTCATTGAGTCCGACTACTTCACCATGACACTCCACGAGATTGACGGCGAGGGGGAGTTCGACCGCTCTATGATCGACTCATTTATTATCTACATCGCTATTAAGGGTTCGATGCAGATTATCGCCGACGGTAATAGCGAGACACTCGACGAGGGTGAGGTGGTGCTTATTCCAGCAGAGGTGGGAGACATCACCATTAAGGGTAGTGGTAAGTTGATGGAGGTTTACATTAAGTAACTTGATACAACGCGCTGATTATGACACCACACATCGCAATAATATGTGAGAATACACTGAGCTCAATGGCCCTGCGTAGCCTGCTATTAGATGTGGTGTCAGATATGGATATCGTCTACTACAAGAGCGTAGATGAGTTTCGTACGGAATCACCTCGCGTGGCACACTTCTTCGTATCAGCAGGCGTTTTGTTCCGCAATCCTGAGTTCTTTCATCCTCATATGCAGCGCACCTTTGTGCTCACCGAGGGCGAGGCATCGCCATTTGTGCAGTCTGGGTTTAAGACCATTGATGTCACCGTTTCGGAGCAGCATATCGTGCGCCAGATTATGGAGATTCACTCGACAGGACACCCTGGTGGCCATCCGATAAACATTTGCCCCGCACACCACAGCGAGATATCGCACACGCCACTGCTGTCGTCGCGCGAGAAGGATGTGTTGGCACTACTTGTTAAGGGCTTTATAAATAAGGAGATAGCTGAGCAGCTTAAGATATCGCTCACAACCGTTGTATTTCACCGCAACAATATCTCCGAGAAGCTCAATACGCGTTCAATCGGCCGACTCACGGTCTATGCCGTATTGAATAACATTGTCTCATTATCAGATATTTAACCATATCCACCTAAAGTTAAGGGCTGCCTACAATTTGTAAGCAGCCCTCTGTTTTATAGGCAGTAGATTAGTAGATGCCACCCGCCTCGCTACGACGATCGAGAAGCTTATACTCACCATCATATGTCAAGACACGAAGTTTGTTCTCGCTAGCAAACCTAACCTCGAGCTTTACAAGGTCATCCGTAACGGTGAGTGTACCCTCTTCGTACGGCTCCTCGCCAATCTCAGCACCTGAGAGATCGTACTCTTTGTAGATGCTGAACGACTCCAAGAATGTACCCGCACGACCATCGTTGTCTGGATTAAAGGTGTAGACACCATTTGGCACGCGAATATTGTTATAATCCTCTGGACGCTCCGACGAGTAGATATCTATAAAATACTTGTAACCAGCGCTGTAGAACGAATCTTTTGAATCATAGTTACTCTCTGAGAACACCAAATAGTAGTTGTAGTTTAGGCGTGTATAGTCACCATAGTAATGGCCAAGCAGGTATGGCACCTCAATATTCACCACCTCTGGACGAGGCTTAGCACTTTGCGTAAGAGTGATATCTGTGCTCTGACCTCCATAGTAAATGGTTATGACACCCGCTCTACCCTCATACGAAACATTAGCATCAACCTTATATCCAATTTTGCCCATAATACTATAATCAAACGAGTTAATCCACTCCACATTAGCTACTGCTTCAACTGTTTCGCCTACGACAGGGTTTATTAATTCGTATGTGATGATGCCCTGAACATTACCATGGCCCACAGAGATCTCCGTATTCGATGTAACCTTCAACAACGACTCACCAGCAACATTCTCGCCCTTCTCACACGCCGTAAGGATGGTAGCGATTATGCCAAAAATAAATAGTACCTTTTTCATTATAGTTTGTTTTAAGTTTATTTTTATGCTCGCAAAGATAATTATTTTATTGCTAAATGCCTCAATAGTGCGATTAATTCGCTATATTTGCAATAAAACATTATGTCATTTCTAATCGCTATATTACTCCTATCACTCTGCGCGCAGCCTGCCGCAGCCACATCTCCCGACGATTTTACACGCAAGATGCAAGAGTATGGACTCGTTGATATACAATCACTTGACGGCGAAATATTGATAGATTTGAAGTATTCATCTATTGACAACTTCGTTGGCGTCGATATGTATGGTGAGCTTAACGAAGCCTACTTAGAGGCAGAATTTGCAAGTAAGGTAGTGCGAGCGCAGAAGATTCTTAAGCAGAGACACCCCAAATACACACTCCTAATCTACGATGCTGCGCGTCCGATAAGTGTTCAGCGCACTATGCGCAGCATTGTTGAGGGCACGCCCTTCGAGGGATTTGTTGCCGATGGCACACGAGGCGGGAGGCACAACTATGGCGTTGCGGTTGACCTCACAATCGCCACTATGGATGGCACACCACTCGATATGGGAGTTGGTTTTGATGATTTTACCGATGCCGCATCTGTTAAAGGCACACCCGACAACAGTGATCCCACAACACGCACGGTCGAGGTGTACCGCCAATACATCAATTCGCTTTGCGATCAGGGACTAATAAGTAGGGTAGCAGCACAAAACCGCATATTATTAATAGAGGTAATGCACGAGGCCGGCCTCTATCCCTATCGTCGTGAGTGGTGGCATTTTGAGGAGATAATATCCATTACCGCAACACGAGAGAAATATCAATTACTTGATTTTTAGAGTATTAACACACACTATATTACCACCATAATAAACTCCTTTGCGATGTAATATAGCATATATAAACCAAGCAGGAGCTTGATTCCCGAACCCACGAAGAACGAGAGCATTGAGCCAAAGCCAACCTTAATTGCCTGATCAAACGCCACCTTGCTGCCATACATTTCGCCAATAACCGCACCAATGAACGGGCCGAAGATAATGCCAGGTATACCAAATAGTATTCCGACAAATGTACCAACCGTTGCTCCTGTGATTCCCGCCTTCGTACCTCCAAAGAGCTTACTAAAATAGCCGGGCAATACATAGTCCAACACGATAGCAGCAACAGATAGTATTCCGCAAACCGCTAACTGCGTGATAGTTATCGATGATACTGTCGTAAAATATACGCACAACAAACCTGCATACGAGAATATCGTACCAGGCAGCACAGGCAATATCACGCCCAAAAGACCAACGATGCCCATTATCAGGGCAACTATCGCCAATGTCAAGTCCATAGCTTCATTCAACTGTTTTATTTAGCAAAAGTAATTAAACTTTTCGGGACACACAACATATAAACAATACTTCGAACCAATTTACAACGAAAGGCCTCGATTTACTACCCACCAAGCTTATGTCGTAATATTTACATTATGTTAAATTAACTTAAGGCTAGAGTTCAAAATGACACACAAACTAATTTATACTCTCTCGAACAAAGGTGAAATATCGCGCTGCGATGTAGCTGTATATGACTGATACAGCTGTTGTTATCATCTTTGAAGGTGTTGGCCAGATGTGCAATGCCTCGACAAAGACTTTCATACACACATAGTTAATCACAATGGAGCCAACAACAGAAAGCGCGTAGCGAATAAGCTGCCTACGAGTTCTGTATTCAGCAACCCGAAAAGCAACATTACGATTGAGCCAAAATCCCGTAAAAAATGTTATCGGGAACACCACAAATAGCGTTGAGATATGTGGTGAGATTACAACAACGCCAAGATCTATAAATCGCTCTGCAACAATAAAATGGTATATCAAAAAATACCACACAATATCGAGCGACATATTCAAAGCACCACAAAAACCATATCCAAAAATCTCGCGCGATACGACCACACTTATTGGCTTTACATACAGCCTATCAATCACGGATATAAGTACCTTTGCGATGCTCATATTATCTAATTCTTATGCTTTCGTGGCGTATGAATCCACACTTGTGGGAATGACTGCTTATACTCGCTAACAAAACGCTCGCAATCCTCACGATTAGTACTTCCAAACGCTGCCACAGCATACATTGAGCCGAGTTGGAAGTAGCTGAACATTAATTCATTATACTTGCTACTTAGCTCGTTTATAGCGCGCTCGACATTCTTCTCAGTTGAATAACTACCGACAACGACATAGTGCCTGATATCCGCATTTGTACGCCAATCCTCTACAATATTTTCTATAATAGCATCGCTGCTATCAATAGTTTCACTTTCATTTTCAGGAATATACACCTCCTCAGCTACTGAGTCACTTGATGAAGATGATTCTGCCAACTCAGACGCAACAACCTCGGCAACCTCCTCCTCAACAACTACATCATTAGAAGCTACTACCACATCATTTTGAGACTCAACCTCTGCGTGAGTAGTAAAGTAATAATAAGCACCTCCACCAATACAAAGTAACAAAATTGCCAACACAAAAATTGGCGCAACTACCCCACTGCCTCGTCGTCTTGAAATAGTAAGTTCATTGATACCCAATGGATTAAGCTGCATAAGAAGTTCTTTATCGGCAACAAAGCTCTTATTATGAAGAACACCTACACCTTCGATTGCTAACTCATTTCCGTGGCGCACCTTATCAAGCCAGCGTTCGTAAATATCCATTGCTTGAGATGTCTCAATATCAGCTATTTGCGCAATTATATCAACAATAGATCGCGCATCCCTATGGTTAGAGAACGAAATAGCATAGCTTGGCACACCAACGCCATTGCGTGCCACCATACCAGCCGGTATTCGCTCTACAAACAGAGTACCAACCTCAGGGAGATGAACAGCACCCTCGGAGATCAGCGCATTGAATATCAACTTATTAACCTCAGAGACCATTCTACTAACGCTTTTTACCCTTACCACGCTTCTTATCCTCACGCGCATACTCTTTATTTGCGTGAGCCACAACGGCATCAATATCAGCCACAGCCGGGCGTAACATTGCTCGCGCAATCATAAACAGACCGAGAAGAATGAATGGAAGGCTCAATAGCTGACCCATATCAAGAGCCATACCCATCTCAAAATCTACCTGACGCTCCTTCAAGAACTCAATAAAGAAACGGGTGAGGAAGATGCCAATCACAGCCACACCAAAGAGGAATCCTGGGCGACGACGACCTAAATCTTTGCGCGAGTATAACCACATCAACACACCGAAAGTCAAGAAGTAACACAATGCTTCATATAGCTGTGCGGGGTGACGCGCAGGAATAGCGTCGATAATCTCTTGAGGTACATCACCAGCAAACTCATACCACGCACGACGCGCATCATGGTAGACAAACTTAAATCCGAAGGCAGAATCGGTAGGATAGCCGACAATCTCCGAGTTAAATAGGTTGCCGAGGCGAATAATCGCGCCACTCAACGGTGCCACAATCGCAATGCGGTCGAGTCCCCAGACGAAAGGCAGATGATTGCGTCTAACGCACATCCATATGCCGAAGATGATACCAATAGTAGCTCCATGGCTGGCCATACCGCCATCGCGGATATCAGTAATAATACGCCAAGGCTCAGGAAGATAGACCTCAGGCTCATAGAACAAACAGTGTCCGACGCGCGCGCCTATGAATGTACCGAGCACAACCCAAATAAACGCAGACTCGAGAGTGCGTGGAGGCAAGCCCTCGTGCTTGAACATATAATTACAGATGCGCTCAGCGGCAAGGATAGCAATAGCCCACATAAGGCCGTACCATCTGATATCGAGGTCGCCCAACATCACGAGCGTTGGGTCCCAATTCCATACTATTGACAATATATTCATACCTATTTTTCAGTTTACCGTTTACTCTTTTAGCTCTCAAGGATTGCAACGCGCGCCATCACACGCCACGCCTTAACGACATCCTCTACATTTACATATATATCGGGGAAGTCGGTTCTATTATCCGATACCAAACGCCAGCGTCGTGGATTATCCTTCACGAATCGCACCCTGCGCCATAGAATCTTATTACTCACCTGCAACACATACTCGTTGCCCTGCACCACATCCTCGATTTTATCAACACGCTTGAGGAAGAGATCATTAGCAGCAGTCACCGTGTCGCTCATTGCCTTCGAGAAGGAACGCACCACATAGTCGCTACCCGTACTATAAGGCACATTCATCTCTCCATCGCTTGGGTAGTTCTCAATTTCGGCAAGAATGCCCTCCATCTCACAACGATAAAACGGCAACTTCTCACACGCCACAGGCTCGCTGCGCAGCATATTGCCTACGCCCGACAACAACCAAGTGCGGTCGATATTGCTATCGGCAGCAACAATGCGATCGGCCAGATCTGCCGAGATACCAAAGGTACCCTTACGAATATGGTACAGCGTCTCGGAGCGTTGCAGGCCGACGATCTTAGCAAATTGGTTTATGGTAACACCAAAGCGCTCAATCACCTGAGATAGTCTCTCCCAATTATTAAACTTATTTGTCATTGAGAAATAAATTCTTCACTTGTCTACTCTATTCTGCTCGATTATTGTCGATATTAAAAAAAAGTAATATCTTTGCGCTACGGCTCCGTAGTTCAATGGATAGAATTTAAGATTCCGGTTCTTACGATGAAGGTTCGAATCCTTTCGGAGTCACCACCATATGCGGCTATGAGTCTACCTCATTGCCGCATATATCATTTAGCGCCCGCCATTACTCACTATTTCGTCGCAGCATCACACTACAATAATCTCGACAGTCACGCTATTGGCGACTATCGTGCTACAAAGTTACAATATTTTGTAGAGATACAAAATTTCAGCTCCACTTTATAACAAAAGAGGGTCGCATCTCTGCAACCCTCCTCAATGTATATCGACTCTTTTAACGACCCGACTCTGCGATTTTCTGACTGATCATCTTGTTTAGATCCTCCGACTCGAGAAGCTCCTCAATGAACATATGCATACGATAGCGCCAGTAGTGGCGTGAGTTCGCAGGCACATTGATTCGCTCATCGTGTGGATTCTCTCTGCGGAGCGAGCCATCCATAGCTATCCAATCCTGCCATGGCAATACAGTGAGCATTGCTGGCGACTTAAGGTGCATAGACACCACCTGCTCGCAAATCCAAGGCTCGCAGAAGTAAGGAGCCTCGCCCCAAGCACCGAGAACATGGTTGTAGAAGCGCTGTGTCACGCCTCTATCCTCCTCCCACCAAGCACGCAATGGATTCATATCGTGTGTGCCGGTAGTACAAATTGAGAGGTATGGGTAGTCGTATGTAGAACCAAACTCCACCTTAGGATCCTTAGGCATACGCTGAATCTCGAGCGACAAAATCTGCTCACCCGACATCACCGAAGGCACGCAATCAGGAATCATACCGAGGTCCTCACCGCATACGAGCATACCCGTAGCCTCGGTGAGTGGTGGCAACTTCTTGAGCGCCTCCCACTTCCAGAAGTCGTTGTGACGGCGATAGAAGAAGTCGTTATACAAGCGGTTGTAAGCCTCCTTCTGATCATCAGCAAGCCACTTGTAGCAGTCGGTGTTGTATGCTGAGATGCGTGGGTGGAACTTACCCTTCTGAATAGCGTCCTCTACGAAGAGTACATTGTCAGTCTCTGCAATATTACCTCTATGCCAATCCTCAAAGCGGAAACCGTAAGATGAGATCTCCTCATAGCTATATGGCAACGCAGGATTGAAGCGACCAAGAAGTGCGTTTACTGCGTCGAGTGGAATCTCCCAGATACGGAAGAAGCCCAAGATGTGGTCGATACGATATGCGTCGAAGTACTCCGCCATCTTCACAAAGCGAGCCTTCCACCACGCATAGCCATCCTCAGCCATCTTAGCCCAGTTGTATGTTGGGAAACCCCAGTTCTGACCCATAACCGAGAAGTCATCTGGTGGAGCACCCGCCGATGAGTTCATATGGAAGAGTTCAGGATATACCCAAGCGTCGACGCTGGTGCGAGAGATACCGATTGGAATATCGCCCTTCAAAACTACACCCTTAGAGTGTGCATAGTCGCGCACCTCACGAAGCTGCTTAGAGAGGTGATACTGAACGAAGTAGTTGTAAGCAACGGCATCGCTGTGCTCCTTCTCATACTTCGCAGCCTTGGCCTTACTATACTTAGCCATAGCACCCCACTTGCTGAAGTCTGGCGTACCCTTCTCGTCACGCAATGCGCAGAATACGGCGTAAGGACGAAGCCACTCCTCGTTAGCTACCATAAAGGCCTTAAACTCCTTCGATGCGAGGGTCTTCTTACCCTCCTGCTCGAATACGAGGTGCAAGTACTCTTGCTTAGCGTTGTTCACGCGCTCGTAGTCCACATTTGGCAAGATGTTAAGCTCCTTGCCGAGTGTCTCGAAGCGTGCTGACGCCTCCTTATCCTTAAGCTCACCAACTGCTGGGAGATGGAGGAACTGTGGGTGGAGCGCAAATGTAGAGTTAGCGTTGTATGGATATGAGTCCTGCCAAGTGCCAGTCATTGTGGTGTCGTTGATAGGCAGAATCTGAATGATTGACTGACCCGTAGCGGCAGCCCAGTCGACCATCAACTTGATATCGTTGAACTCACCAACACCGAAGCTCGACTTAGAGCGGAGTGAGAACACAGGAATTGCCACACCTGCACCACGCCAAGGTGCCATATCAAACTGAGGTGTAAGACCGTCGACTACGAGCGACTCGCCCTCCTTCATAGTCTCGTTGTAGTAGTAATTCTCGCCCGCCTGCCAAGCAACAACATTGCCCGACGCTGTATCAACAATCACGAACTTATATGCAAAGCCCTCCTTTGGAGCCTTGATGCGTGCACTCCAGATAGGCGCATCGGCATCGTTCATAACGACGCCCTTAGCTACATTCCAATTACCTAGCGCCTTGCAGCTTCCCACAAGGACGAGGCTCTGCGACGAGCGCACTACGGCAACATCGGCACGAATGGTAAGGTAGCCTGCGGCAGCAGCCTGAACCTTCTTAGCCTTCTCGCGATGGAATACACCATCGACAAACATCGACGAGTGGAATGAGCGGTCCACAGGCATAGCGTGCCACTTATCCAAGATGCGCACCTCAGTAGCCTTCTTATCGAGCACGAGCGAATGCTTAGCACCCCACTCCTTACGCACCACCTCGCTACCATAGCGTACCTCATAGCGATACACCAACTCAGTAGCGGCGGCAAGCTTAAGCTCAGCTCCCCACACGCTATCGCCGAGGTACTGCATAGCATAAGACTTCTCCTTCTCAGCACCTACGACAACATACAGCTCCTGGCCATAAGGTGTCTGGTACTCTAATCTAAGATTTAGTATCATACTTATTTATATAATAATTGTTATTGTGTTTTTCAACCGTATCAAACCCTACTAATTTACAATAAAACAACATATTAGCTTTTGCAACATACCGTTTTACTTTAGCAACATACTGCGCAACTTATCGCAACTCTCATTTGGGTTATGAGCATCGAAATGGAAGCCCTGCCAACCCGACTCTATCGCCGCCTCGATGTTAGCCTTGCGATCATCAATAAAGAGCGTCTCCGCCTCGTTTAGCTGATACCTATCGACGAGAATTTTGTATATCTCAGCCTCAGGTTTTATGATATGCTCGTAGCACGACACCACCTCGCCCTCGAAATTTTTGTAGACCTCCTTGGTATGAAGGAACTCTATAAACTCAAGCGACATATTCGACAGCACATAGAGTCTATAACCAGCTGCCTTGAGAGCTTCTACGAGGCTCTTGGTTGCGGGTATCTCCTCCTGAGTTAGTATCGAGCGACGGAGGTTCTTTTCGGCAAGCTCTCTGTCGCACGAATTGTACTCTGCAAGATTTGTAATCACCTCATCATAAGTACTCATACCCCTATCATACTCCTCCCAGAAGCGAGGCATCTCAGGCAGCATTATGTATGAAAAAAACTTTATAAATTCGGGCTCAAACTTGCGAGGATCACGAGCGAATACCACTCCTCCTAAGTCGAAAACAACATTTTTAATCTCGTTCATATCACACAAAATTAAACATTTTATGCATAAAATGCAACTTACTCGTCATATTTTTTCACCGAGCGGTAGAATATTACCGACGAGAGAGCTGAAGCTCGACATAAGGTGCAAGCGAGCAAATTGCAAGGTCAAGGTTTCAAGAATCTTAGATAGCGAAATATTTGCATATTGCGATTTTATTTGCTATCTTTGTGCGTTTTATATAGAATATATAAATAAACTACATATATGAGTACCGAACAGGAAAATGTGATTAGACACGAGGAGGAGTATTCGGCGTCGAATATTCAAGTCCTTGAGGGTTTGGAGGCTGTGCGTAAGCGTCCAGCGATGTACATTGGCGATATTGGCGAGAAGGGTCTCCACCACCTTGTGTACGAGGTTGTGGACAACTCTATCGACGAGGCTTTGGCAGGCTACTGTACCGACATCTATGTTACCATCAACGAGGATAACTCTATCTCGGTAAGAGATAATGGTCGAGGTATCCCAACCGATTGGCACGAGAAGGAGGGCAAGTCAGCCTTGGAGGTTGTACTTACCGTGCTTCACGCCGGTGGTAAGTTCGACAAGGGCAGTTACAAGGTGTCGGGCGGTCTCCACGGTGTGGGCGTATCGTGCGTTAATGCACTCTCAACACTCCTCATCGCAGAGATTCACCGCGGTGGCAAGATCTATCGTCAGCGCTACTCTAAGGGTGTTCCCCAGAGTCAAGTAGAGGTTGTTGGTGATTGCAATGACCGTGGTACTACCATCACCTTCAAGCCAGATGGTTCAATCTTTACACTCACCACCGAGTATAAGTACGACATCCTTGCTAACCGCTTGCGCGAGCTTGCATTCCTTAACAAGGGCATCCACCTCACCCTCACCGACCACCGCGTGAAGGACGAGAATGGCGAATCACTCTCAAACCACTTCTACTCGGAGCACGGTCTATCGGAGTTTGTCGAGTATCTCGATGCTACGCGTGGTCAAAAGATTATCGAGAACATCATCTACCTCGATACCGAGGAGAGCGGCGTGCCTGTTGAGGTTGCTATGCAGTACAACGACTCATATTCGGAGAATGTTCACTCATATGTAAATAATATTAACACTATCGAGGGTGGTACCCACCTCACCGGCTTCCGTGCAGCGTTGACCCGTACACTTAAGAAGTATGCCGAGGAGAGCGGTATGCTTGCAAAGCTCAAGTTCGACATTTCGGGTGATGACTTCCGCGAAGGTCTTACAGCGGTGGTATCTGTTAAGGTTGCAGAGCCTCAGTTCGAGGGTCAGACCAAGACTAAGCTCGGTAACGACGAGATTGCTGGCGCAGTAAACCGTGCAATGTCGGCAGCCTTGAGCAACTACCTCGAGGAGAATCCTAAGGATGCCAAGGCTATCGTCCAGAAGGTCATCCTTGCAGCTCAGGCCCGTCACGCAGCGCGTAATGCTCGTGAGGCTGTTCAGCGCAAGACCGTATTATCGGGCGCAGGCCTCCCTGGTAAGCTTGCTGACTGTACAAGCCGTGACCGCTCTATCGCTGAGATCTTCTTCGTCGAGGGTGACTCTGCGGGTGGTACTGCAAAGCAGGGCCGTGACCGCAACTTCCAGGCTATTATGCCACTCCGTGGTAAGATTCTCAATGTCGAGAAGGCTCAGGAGCACCGTATGTGGGAGAACGAGGAGATCAAGAATATGTTTACTGCACTTGGCGTGTCGATCGGTACTGCCGAGGATAGCAAGGCACTCAACCTCGAGAAGCTCCGCTACGATAAGATTATTATTATGACCGATGCCGATGTCGATGGCTCGCACATCGCAACGCTTATGCTCACCTTCTTCTTCCGCAAGATGAAGGCCCTCATCGAGAATGGCCATATCTACATTGCCACCCCACCCCTCTACCTCGTTAAGAAGGGCAAGGAGGAGCGCTACTGCTGGACAGACAAGGAGCGTGATGAGATTTCGGCAGGCTTTGGTTCAAAGGGTATCCACATCCAGCGATACAAAGGTCTTGGTGAGATGAACGCTCAGCAGTTGTGGGACACCACAATGAACCCTGAGACTCGCATCTTGCGTCAGGTGACCGTTGAGAACGCTGCTGAGGCTGATCGCATATTCTCAATGCTTATGGGCGACGAGGTTCCACCACGCCGTGAGTTCATCGAGAAGAATGCCCACTACGCGAATATCGATGCTTAGTAAATTTAGGGGTTGCGCATTTGCGTGACCCTTAATTATAAAAGATATACCACTATGAAAGTTACAGTTATTGGAGTTGCAGGTGGCACAGGCTCTGGTAAGTCGACACTTGTAAAACGCTTACAGGAGGCGTTCAAAAACGACGATGTGGCAACGCTATGCCACGACTACTATTACAAGGCTCACCCTGAACTGACATACGAGGAGCGCACCAAGCTCAACTACGACCACCCTGCGGCATTCGATACCGATATGCTTGTCGAACACATCCGCACACTCAAGTTGAATGTGCCAATCGAGCACCCCGTTTACTCATTTGTCGAGCATAACCGCACCGAGGATACGGTGCTCGTTAAGCCCTCAAGGGTTATTATAGTTGACGGCATCCTTATCTTTGAGCACAAGGAGCTTAGAGATCTGATGGACATCAAGGTATTCGTTGATACCGATGCCGATGTACGCCTTGCCCGCCGCATCCTTAGAGATGTATGCGAGCGTGGCCGCACGATGCAGTCTGTCATCGACCAATATACCACGACGGTTAAGCCTATGCACGAGGAGTTTGTCGAGCCATCGAAGAAGTATGCAGATGTCATCATCCCTGAGGGCGGCTTCAACTCCGTCGCAGTGGGTATGCTTATCGAAAATATCCGCTCACTAATTAATAAAGAGTAACTATGAAACGAAACATACTTTATACGATCGTCTGTATGCTTTTCGGCTTAGTGATGTACTTCGTTGCTACGGCCGGTGACCGTACAAAGAGCGACTACTTGGTCATAGCGTCGGAGGGCGTGATGCAGGATGCTGAGTGGGCAGAGGTGGCAAATGCTATCGCCACAAAGCACAATGCCGACATCGTAACCTTCACCACTGAGCCTCGTGAGGCGTTGACACAGATTATCGAGGCATACCCTCGCTATGTGGCCATTGTCGACAAGCCTGAAAATATTGGCAGCGAATATGTTATGGATCTTCACCGTATGTGTCGCGAGATGGATAGCGACATCTACGGCGACTACCTCTGGGGTATCATCACCGGCTACAATGCTGAGGCGGCTATGAAGATGGTCAACAATAGCACCGAGCCACTTGTAATCAAGGATGCCGTAGCAACCATTATGGAGCTCAACTCGGCAAAGTGGTTTGACAACTACGCGTGGGTCGACGACCATACCCGTGGCCTTTGGGGATATAAAAATGGTCGTGATGCTGAGATTGTGACCTCGATGGTCGAAAAGGAGCAGGTATTGGACAAGTTCTGTGAGCTTTATGAGGCCTACGACCCAGACCTTATTGTCACCGCTGCACACGCTACGCAAAAGAACCTCGAGATGCCATACTCACTCGGCAACCTCAAACCACGCGATGGCAAGCTCTACTCCGAGAATATTTTTACTGGCGAGGAGCGCTTCATCAACGAGTCGGGCAAGCGCAGAGTCTACACCGCTGTTGGTAACTGCCTTATCGGCGATATGAACAACACGGCTGAGAGTATGGCTGCGGCGTGGATGAATGGCTCAAATGCCGCAACGATGATTGGTTATGTTGTCACCACATGGCACGGTCGCAGCGGCTGGGGCGCACTTAAGTATTGGGTTACAAATCCACATCGCTATACCCTTGCCGAGGCGGTATATCTCAACCAGCAGGACTTTCTCCACCAGCACAACGCCTGGACTCCAGGTCTACTCAACGAGCCATACAACTACTGCGACGGCTTCTGGGAGGAGCTTACAACCGCAGCGGAGCGCTTATCGCAGGAGCTTGGTCGTGAGGTCGATATTGACAGCGCTCAGGATTGGGATATGATGGGCTTCTGGCACGATCGTGATGTGTTGGCATACTACGGCGACCCTAAGTGGAGCATTATGTTGCAGAGCATTGACTCTGAACGAGATTACGAGATTACTTCAACCATTAGTAAGGGTAAGTGCATCGTAACTATCACCACCAATGCCAACTTCTCGCTGGAGCGTATGCAAGGCGATAAGTTCAAGCAGGAGCATGTCCTCGACTTGCCATTTAGCTACTTCTTCCCTGAGCGTCTTAAGTCACCTTGCCTTGCCGAGGGCCAGGGATGGGAGGCTGTTGTGGACGAGAACTTCCTTCTTGTTTACAATCCCAACTTCGAGCCTAACAGCACATACGAGATTGTCATTGACCTTGAGGAGTAACTCCACACAATCATAAACAAAATAGCGCAACCTGCAACAAGGCTGCGCTATTTTTAATTTATACAGATATGCTACTAAAGGCACATCTCAAATATATTAACCACATCTGCCTGAGTGAGGGTCTTGAAGCCCTTGATTTCGCCATAGCGGCACGCCTTGCGAGCCATAAGTTCAAAGTCCTCACGCTTGATACCCACCTCGGTAAATGTGCGCTGGAGGCCAAGCGTATCGAATAGGAACTCAGCAGTTAGGCGAATACTCTGGCGTGCGATGTCCATCTTATCGAGTGACGAGTCGATGCCAAAGACATTGACGCCATACTGCACATACTTATCCACATTACTCTCATCGAGACAGTACTCCATCCATCGTGGTGTCAGGATTGCCAAGCCGAGGCCGTGTGTGATATCATAAACAGCCGATAACTCGTGCTCCATAGGGTGACAGCTCCACGCCTTACGCTTACCGCCATTGATAAAGCCATTGATTGCCCACGACGATGTCCACATAAGGTTAGCGCGCGCCTCGTAGTTTTCTGGATCGGCAAGTGCCTCAGGGGCAAACTTAACGATAGTCTTGAGCATACCCTCCATAAAACAGTCGAGCATAAACAGATCCACCTGCGTATTGAAATATACCTCTATAATATGCGACATAATGTCCGCCGCACCACACGCCGTCTGGAACTTGCTCACAGAGTATGTGAGTGTAGGGTCGAGGAACGACACCTTTGGAAGAAGCGCAGGTGCCAAACGACCAAGCTTATCTCCCGTCTCAAGATTTGATATTACGCCCGCAGTATCCATTTCAGAACCCGTAGCCGCAAGAGTAAGGATGGTGACGATTGGCAACGCATTGTCGATAGGCTTAGCATTTGCACCGAAGAACTCCCAGGGATCGTGCTCTACACACGAGCCCGCCGCCATAAACTTAGCAGCGTCGATAGTCGAGCCACCGCCAACGGCTAGAATCACATCAATATTATGCTCCTTGCATAACTTAACGCCAGCACGCACCGACTCGATACGAGGGTTTGGTTCGATGCCCGCAAGCTCGTAGACCTCCATACCAGCAGCATTAAGTTCACCAATCACCTTATCGTAGAGACCGATACGCTTAATTGAGCCGCCTCCATAAGCCATAAGCACACGCTTACCAAACTTGAGGAGCTCCTTGGTTAGATTGCCAAGCTGATTCTCGCCAAAATACACCTTCGTCGGGATGTTATATACAAAGCTATTCATCGTAGTATTGTTTTAGGTTTCGATTGTTACTATCTGCAAATATACGAAAAATTGGCGACAAAACAAATACCTTTCTCAAGATACTCGCTCAACGACCGAGCCAAAGCCCAGGGACGAAGGTATAATTTGTTGCTCACAGCTCAATTTATGGTCATCTTTATTTCAGTATTACACATTTTTTTACTATCTTTGCGGCGCATTAAGCATTAACCGATTCAGTTCATTAGTTATGTTGAGTAGAAGATTGCTCAGAGTAAAGGTTGCTAAGACACTTTACGCACATCTAAAATCAGGCTCCGATAACCTTAAGGCCTCGGAGAAGAATCTCGTTGAATCTATTGACAAAGCCTATGACCTCTATTTCCAGATGATGTCTTTCATCGTGGAGGTAGCACGCTATGCCGAGTCTCGTATCGAGTGGGCTAAGCAGAAGAAGCTGCCAACCTATGAGGATCTCAACCCAAATCGCCGCTTTGTTGATAATGCTGTGATTAACCTTATTGCAAATAGCGACTCTATAAACGATGTACTCGCATCGCGCAAGCTTGGCTGGGCAACACAGCCAGACGCTGCGAAGGAGGTGTACAACCGTCTTATAGAGGCCGATTTCTATAAGCGTTATATGTCTGCCCCCGTATCTACCTTTACCGACGACCGCAAGTTTGTCGAGGAGTTCTTCGCTTGGCTCGAGGATGACGAGGCTTTGGCAGATATCGTAAACGAGATGTCGCTCTTCTGGTCTGACGACTACGGCTTTGCCCTGTACCTCGCTATCCGCACCGTACAGCACCTCAAGCGTAGCCATACCGAGGTTAAGGTATTGCCCAAGTTCAAGAGCGAGGATGACTTCGCCTTCGCCAAGACCCTCCTTGTAAAGACCCTCGTTCAGTATGACGACAATCAAGAGATTGTTGACAAGTACTCAAAGAATTGGGATGTTGAGCGCGTGGTATTTATGGATAGCCTTATCATCTCTATTGCCATTGTTGAGCTCACCCACTTCGAGTCTATCCCCGTTAAGGTTACCCTCGACGAGTGGATCGACATCGCTAAGTACTACTCGTCACCTACGAGCAGCAACTTCGTAAATGGTGTCCTTGATAAGATCGTTGCCGACTTTACCGAGAGCGGCCGCATCAACAAGTCGGGTCGCGGCCTGCTCTAAACAAAAATATGAAGCACCGCTGGCTCATTGTTGCAGCACTGCTTGTTGCAATAGCTGCTTTGGCACTCGTTTTGCGTATCGTCGACTCTGAGTCTGATAATAGGAGGCGAGAGGCTGAGAGTGCTACGCAGGAGGCTAATGCGTATAGTGGTATCGTTGCCGAGGTGAGTGACGATGTATGTGAAGTATTGGTTGACTTTGAAAGCGTACCATACTCATCTACAACAGTTAAGACTATTAGAGTAATAAACCAAGGCACCACCCCACTTGTTCTTGTTGACTACACCACACAGTGCCGCTGTATGTGGCTCGATTATTCGCGTGAGCCCATTATGCCGGGCGAGTATAGCGACATAGAGCTATCGTTTGACTCGCGAGGTGAGTGGGGCTCAGTGGGCAACTATATCAAGATTACCACTTCGCGTGAGGCAGCACCCATCGTGTTGTGGATAGCTGCCGAAGTGGAGTAAAATATGGCCGTAAGGACTATATTTTTGTGCGATACAATATATTTGCGTATATTTGCGCTTATAAGACAAAAGATTGCAAACAGATAAACATTAAAATTAGAAATTATGAACTTACTTTTTATTGATGGCGAGGCTGTTGAGACCTTGAACGAGGTTGCAACTGAGACCGCTCAGGCTGCTCCTGCTGGTAGCGGCTGGACCTTCTGGATTATGATCATTGCGATGATCGCAATTATGTACTTCTTTATGTGGCGTCCAGAGTCTAAGCGTCGCAAGCAGATGGAGAACTTCCGCAAGGGTTTGAAGAAGGGCGACAAGATCATCACCGCAGGTGGTATCTATGGCGTTGTTAAGGAGGTACACGAGACATCACTCCTCATCGAGGTTGACAGCAATGTAACTCTCCGTATCGACAAGAATATGGTTGTTGGCGATCCTACTCAGGGCGTAATCAACCAGTAGTAGATAGACTACACAACAAACACAAGGTGCGAGTTCCTCCGGGACTCGCACCTATTTCATTTTTGAAGGGGGGGGGTATACTACTCCTCCCAACCGCCACCAAGCGATTTGTATAGCTGAACAAGGGCGATATACTCATCCCTAACGGCATTTGCAAGACCTATCTGCGAGTCGAAGTAGCTTCGCTGAGCATCGAGCACATTGATATACTTGATATCGCCATACTTATACTGGAATGTCGCAAGCTCCACATACTTCAACGCCGCCTCACGCAAGTTATTCTTTAGTTCAGTAGCCTTGCGAGCATTGTGGTAGCGAACATATGCATCGTTGGTCTCCTTGAAGGCCATAAGCACACGCTTCTCATAGTTCAATCGCGCTACATCGTATGCCTGTATCGCCGCCTCATACTTAGCCTTCCTACGACCGAACTCAAATAGCGGCGCAACAAGTTTACCCGTCACAAGACCATACGGCGCACTAAACAAGTCTACAAGCGAGCCATTCTCCCAGCCACCCGTAAGTCCTATCACCAACTTAGGGAAGCGATCCGTGTAGGCAATGCCCACAGCTGCTGTTGCCGCCTTAAGACCCTGCTCCGCCTCCCTCAAGTCGGGACGACGAGTGAGCAAATCCGATGGCAGACCGACGGGCAGCTCCGTAGGAATATCCCTATCGAGCACCTTCATCCTTGCATACTCAAGCTCGAAGTTAGAATACTCACCCATCAAGACCTTGAGACTATTCTTCGTCACCTCAATTTGCGTCTCAATGGCTGGTATCAATGCCGCAGTTGCGGCATACTCCACCTTCGCCTGCTGATACACCGTCTCCGATGTCAAGCCACCCTCGTAGCGCAACTTTGCCTGCTGAACACCCTCACTACGCGTCTGAAGCGTACGATTGACGATAAGCAACTCATTCTCAAGGGCCAACAGCTGAAAGTATGTCGTTGCCACCTCCGCAATAATCGTCATTCTCATAGCTCGCTGCGCCTCGACACTTGCCAAATACTCCGCCGCAGCCTTGCGCGTGGTCCACTTGATATTACCCCAAAGGTCAACCTCCCAGCTCAGATCGAGCTTAACATCGAACTGCGGCGTCTCGGTACGACCCTTATTCGTATAGTTCTCAATCTCGTTGTCCGCCATCACCGACGCACCGACCTTGGGGAACCACGCTGCGCGCGCACTCTTGTTAAGCTCGCGCGACTGTTCGACCTTAGCCGCCGCAGCAAGGATATCCTTGTTATTCTCCAATGCGTGCGTAATAAACTTACATAGCGTCTTATCGCCATAAAACTCCCACCACTTCAAATCGGCAATGGTGAGGCTATCCAGCTGCCCCTCGACAATCTCCGTAGGCATATTTAGCTGCGGCTCCTTGCACATCTTCACAGCCACGCCACACGACGAGAGCGCGATACATAGTACCACACAGAGCGATATATATTGTATTACTCTCATTATTTGCGATATTTTCTTTTAATACGATCAATCCACACGAAGAAGAATGGTACATATACGATGCCCAATGTGATAGCTACACACATACCGAAGAAGACACCAGTACCAATACCCTGACGGCTCGCCGAACCAGGACCCGACGACATCACAAGGGGCAACAAACCGAGGATAAAGGCGAGTGATGTCATAACAATAGGCCTAAATCGCAGCTTCGATGCTGTAACTGCTGCCGTCAGTGCATCTACACCCTTATCCATCTCAACCTTTGCAAACTCAACAATCAAGATGGCATTCTTTGCCACCAAGCCAATGAGCATCACAAGGCCAATCTGGAAGTAGATATTATTCTCAAGGCCGCACACAAAGATGCCGACATAGGCTCCCAAAATCGAGATTGGCAGCGACAAAAGTACCGCAATAGGCACCGACCAACTCTCGTACTGAGCCGCCAAGAATAGGAATACGAACAAGAACGCCAACGCGAGAATCATTCCTGTTTTGCCGCCCTCCTTCTTCTCCTGATACGACAAACCGCTCCACTCAACAGCAATATCCTCAGGCAAGTGCTTATCTACAATCTCCTCTAAGCGCGCCATCGCCTCACCCGAACTATATCCCGCACCAGGCTCACCCGTGATGGTTGCCGACTGGAACATATTGAATCTCTTAATCGTTCCCGAGCCGGTAGAGTACTCCGTATTGCCGAGTGCCGTAATCGGAATCATAGCGCCGTTTGTACCCTTTACAGAGAAAAGATTGAGGTTTTCTCTATATGCACGATATGGCGCTTCCGCCTGAATATAAACACGATACACTCGGTTATAGAGATTAAAATCGTTCACATATAGCGAGCCCGTAAATGCCTTAAGTGTCGAGAATATTTCGGCCATCTGCACACCGTGGAGGCGGGCCTTATCCCTATCGACATCGAAATATAGACGAGGAATATCTTTCTGGATAGATGCCGACAAGCCCGTCAACTCGCGTGATTTACCAGCATAGTGCATCAATGTATCCACCGCCATCTGCAAGTCGTTGTACGAGGCGTTACCTCGCGCTTCGAGTACCATCTCGAAGCCTCCCGACGCACCCAAACCAGGGATAACGGGCGGTGTCGAGATAAAGGCCTTAGCCTCAGGATAGCGCGCAAACTCGCGTCGTGCTCTGTCCATTATCTCGTTCATATCCTCCGCCTCACGCTCATTCCACGGCTTGAGGATTACGGTGAGCTGGCTTCGCGCCTGATTAGTGCCCACTCGTGGACTCGAGCCTACAACATCAAGGATATGCTCCACATCGGGGTCCTGCATCAAAAAGTCGAGCGCTCGTTTTGTCACCTCACGCGTTCTCTCGATGGTAGCGCCCTCTGGCAACTCCAGCTCGACGGTAAAATAACCCTGATCCTCCTTAGGCATAAAGCTCTGCGGCGTCAACGCATTAAGCAGATATATGCCCACAAGGATGACTCCGAAGCCAGCAAATACCCTCTTCGAGTTCTTAATGGCTGATGTCACCTTGCCGCCGTAGAAGTTATTACCCCTCTCCAGCCAACGGTTGATGAATTGGAAGACGGGATGCTTCTCACCCTCCTTCTCAGGCTTCAATATCAACGAGCACATCACCGGTGTCAAGGTTAGCGCCACGATGGTCGATATGATAACTGACACCGCGATGGTGATCGTAAACTGCCTATACAGCAATCCCGTTATGCCTCCGAGGAAACTCACAGGCACGAATACCGCACATAGCACCAGCGATGTTGCAATCAGCGCACTTGTCATATTCGACATCGCCTTCTGCGTTGCCAAGCGGGGCGAGAGGTGTTCCTCCTTCATAATCTTATCGACACTCTCCACTACCACAATGGCATCATCTACAACGATACCAATGGCGAGGATAAGACCGAGCAGCGTCATCAGGTTGAGCGAGAAGCCGAAGATGAGCATAATGCCAAATGTACCAATAAGCGAGATTGGCACAGCCACCACGGGAATGATTGTCGATCTCCAATTCTGCAACGATAGGTAGACCACCAAAATCACCAATAACAACGCCTCGAACAGCGTTTTATAGACCTCGTTGATGGATTGCGATATGTAGGTGGTCATATCAAACGGTATCGAGTAGGTAATACCCTCAGGCAGGTTCCTACCAATCTCCGCCATTGCCGTCTTAACATTCTCCGCCACCTCGATAGCATTTGAGCCTGGCAACATATTCACATTCATCACCGCAGCATTGCCGCCGTCGATACCACTCTCTGTCGAGTACGACTGCGCCTCAAGCGATATTCGCGCAACATCCCTAAGACGAATTATCGAGCCATCGGGATTAGCACGCACAACAATCTGCTCAAACTCCTCGACCGACGATAGTCGACCCTGCGCCGCAATGGGGATTGTAACATCAATATTCTCAATCGGAGCCTGACCCAAGATACCAGCAGCCGACTCACGATTCTGATCCTTGATAGCGCTCTGCAAATCCTTGACCGTAAGACCCATATCCGTAAGTTTGTCGGGCATCACCCATATTCGCATAGCGTAATAACGACTACCCACATTCGAGATGCTACCTACACCTGGCACGCGTCGCAACATATCTATAACATTGAGCGTGGCATAGTTCGACAGATACACCTCGTCGTACTTCGGGTCGCTTGACAGCAGCGTGATGGTCAACAACTTGCTCGATGCCTGCTTCTCTACACCAATACCATTCTGCACCACCTCGGCAGGGAGGCGTGACTCAGCCTGCTTAATTCGATTCTGAATATCTACCGCAGCGATGTCAGGATCGGTATCAATATCGAAAGTGATTGTCGCAGAGAAGCTACCCGAATTTGAGCATACCGACTCCATATATGTCATACCTGGAGTGCCATTTAGCACCTGCTCAATCGGCGTCGCCACAGCCTGTGTCGTTGTCTGCGCATCAGCACCAGGATACGATGCCGACACCTTAACCACCGGTGGCACAATCTGCGGATATTGGTCAATAGGCAGCAGCAAGA
Source organism: Alistipes sp. (assembly GCA_017631255.1). Classification (GTDB taxonomy): domain Bacteria; phylum Bacteroidota; class Bacteroidia; order Bacteroidales; family Rikenellaceae; genus Alistipes. The sequence goes on along the minus strand of JAGBTP010000006.1, from coordinate 2,881 downwards.
GACCAATGAGACCCACAATGGTGATAACGACAGATATCACCATCGAGAATACAGGGTGTTCAATAAAGAAGTTTCTCTTCATACCTTCCTCCCTCTTAGTTGCTCTTTACGGGCTCTACCTTAATTCCGTGCGAGAGCTTGTGATAACCCTCGACAACGATCTGCTCACCTTCGACGATACCACGCTCCACAACGGTAGTATTCTTTAGCTCAGGACCAAGCTCCACAAATCGCTTCTCGACAATCGAATCGGGACGCACAACATATATAAATGCACCACCGCTCTCAATCACGATAGACTTCGTAGGCACCACCAACGCATTCTCACGCACATCCATCAACAACCTCACGCGCGTAAACTGACCTGGGAGGAGAATCTGCTCAGGATTAGGCATCTCGGCACGCACCGAGAATGTTCCCGTCTTAGGGTCAATCTGCGGATCAGCAAAGTTAACCAAGCCCTGATGAGGATAGTGCGTACCATCGGCCATTGTCACCGTAACATAAGGGTTCCAGGTACGCGTGGTGTCGGTATGTCCCAAGTTCACATTGCGCGCCTTGGAGTTGAGATACTCCAACGATGTCATACTAAAGTCAATCTGCACCGTGTCACTCTTAACAATCGTTGCGAGCAGCGACTGCGAACCTGGGCCCACAAGAGCACCAATGTCGACATTGCGCTCCGAGATATATCCCGATATTGGTGACTTTACCGTGGTATAGTCCAATGTCATCTGCGCCTGCACCATATCCGCCTCGCACACCGCGACATCGGCATTTGCACCCTCGTAATTAGCAATCGCATTATCAAGATCAAGCTGGCTGGCTGCATTCAACTCGAAGAGTGGACGGATTCGATTAAGGTCACGCTCTGCCTTCAAGGCCTGTGCTTTTGCCTTGTTTAGCTGCGCCTCGGCACGCTTTACACGCGCCCTGTATAATACGGGGTCAATCTGGAATAGCGTCTGTCCCTTCTCGATGTATGTACCTTCGTCGAAGAGCATCTTCTCGAGATATCCCTCCACACGCGCGTGAATCTCCACAAACTGCTGGGCACGGATACGACCTACATAGTCGCCATAGATTTTGACATCATCCACACCAACAGGCTGAGTTGCTACCACAGGATATACAACGGGAACGGGCTTCTGCCTATTTAATATAAATATGGTAATAGCACCACATATTAGGCCAATAATCACACACCAAAGCCAGCTCTTTTTTAAGTATTGCATAACTAAAATCCTCATTATTTTGATTTAATCCCACAAATATAACGAAAAAATATATTTTGCAATATATATGGCTATTTTTTTTGATTTTTTAATGAGCGTGCTGCACTATTTTTGCAATATCTTCAAACTACGCTATCGGCCTTTTTACCGCCATTGCATCAACCCGCAGCACATACGAGACTATAAGAGACAAAAAAACCTTGCTACAATTGCTTGTAACAAGGTTTCAGGGTGGAAGATGGGATTCGAACCCACGACCTTAGGAACCACAATCCTCTACTCTAACCGACTGAGCTACATCCACCATCATCGATTTTTTCAAATCGAGTGCAAAGATACACACTTTTTTCTATTATCCAAAATTTTTTGCCACTATTTTTAGATTTTACGCCGACATTTTAAGCTATACCGAGCCACTCCAGCACTCATCTATCATCTAATCAGCCACATATATCTAAATCGGGCACATAATATTTTTTATCTCAATCAGCACGCGCCATCAATAAATGCCACTACACCCTCGATATCATCTGGCGAATACCATCCCGTACTCTCATCACGACGGAACCAAGTGAGCTGACGCTTTGCATATCGGCGCGAGTTGCGCTTTATCAGTTCAATAGCCTCATCGAGCGAGCAGTTGCCATCGAAATGCTCAAAGAGTTCACGATAACCCACCGTCTGCAACGCATTGAGGTGTCGCTTAGGGTACATAGCCATAGCTTCAGCGACAAGACCCTGCTCCACCATCATATCCACACGCCTATTAATACGCTCATAGAGCACATCACGAGGCATATCCGTGCCCACCTTCACGATATTAAATGGTCGCTCCGCCACCTTACCCACACGCTGCTCGGAGTATGGGCGCCCCGTAGTTATGCAGACCTCCAAGGCTCGCATCACACGCGCAGGATTCTGAATATCTACCTCCTCTGCATATTTAGGGTCGAGCCTACGCAACTCGTCGGCAAGCACCTCCAGACCCTCATTCTCAAGGCGTGCCTTAAGTTCAGCACGCAGGGCATCGTCGGCCTCTGGCAGTGAGTCCATACCCTCGCACAACGCCTGAATATAGAGTCCTGAGCCACCTACCGCCACCACATAGCGATTCTCAGCAAAGAGCCCTTCAAGTAGTGCAAGAGCCTCCACCTCATACTTACCGCAGTTGAAGTCATCCTCCACCTCACGATCGGCAATAAAGTAGTGCTTCGCAGCGGCAAGCTCCTCTGTCGTAGGCTGAGCGGTGCCGATGGCCATATTTCGGAATACCTGACGCGAGTCGGTAGATATCACAGGGGCGTTGTAGTGCTGAGCGAGTTTTACAGCAAGCGCACTCTTACCTGAACCCGTTGGACCTACGACCACAATAAGCGTTCCGCGTTTAGTACTCATCGTCGTAGTTGTCGTCACCGTCAAACTCGTTGTAGTCGCTCATCATCTCATCGAAGATAGATCCCGACTGCACCGTTGCATCAGGGTCGAACTGATCGGGCACAGGGGCGTGCTCGAACGCCACACGAGGGTACTTCAAACCCTCTTGAGGGCGCTGCATATCGATAAGCTCGAGGTAGTACGAGCGGTCGTTAATCATATCAAAGGTATAGATAAGGCGGTCGTGGAAGTCGTTATTCACCTCCATAAGC
>JAGBTP010000062.1 GCA_017631255.1 Alistipes sp. | reverse complement strand
TGGGTGCGCCGCTCCTGCTTGTTGTATTACTTCGTCCTGACAAAGCGGAGAGAGTGGGGGGTTGTCTGCTTGATGATGATGCGCTCGTCGAAGGCATAGCGGTGGTAGAGCTCGTCGGTGTAGTAGCGGATGGTGACCATCTCCACATCCTCAATCTTCTCAACATCGAAGCCCTCGGCGGCAAGCTCCGAGACGGCATCGTCGATATGCCACGAGGCGTCGACAGCGATGTAGAGGTTAACCGCCGAGTTGTGCACCAGGTTGATGCGTATGCGGTGGCTATCGAGCGTGGTGAAGACCTTTGCGAACTTCTCCTCGAGCACGAACGAGAGGTCTCGCGAGTGGAGGTTGAGGAGCACCTGACTCTTCTGAATCATTATAGGCTCGTAGGCACGCTCCACATCGCCCGTAATCGCTGAGCCAGAGGCGTGCTTGTTGCCAAAGGGGCGAACATAGAGCGGTATGCGCTTGGCCTCCAGGGGCTTAATAGTCTTAGGGTGGATGATCTGTGCACCGCTATACGCCATCTCGATGGTGTCGGTATAGCTCAGGCGCTCAATCTTGCGCGCATCGGGGAAGATCTTTGGGTCGGCGTTGAGGATGCCGTCGACATCCTTCCATACACTCATCGACTCGGCATCGAGAACATTTGCCACGATGGCAGCCGAGTAGTCCGAGCCCTCACGACCGAGCGTGGTGGTGGTACCGTCGGGGGCGCCGCCGATGAAGCCCTGACCCACGAATACCGTGGCGTTGCTGCCCTCAATCTCGCGCTTGAGGCGCACGGCAGTGGCCTCGAGGTTGACATTGGCATCCTTATGTCGCTGCTCAGTGATGAAGGCACGACGCATATCGACCCAATGGTTGCTCACGCCGTGGCCGTTGAGGTAGTTCGAGATGATGGTTGTAGATACAAGCTCGCCAAAGGCGACGATGGTGTCGTACCACAACTCGGCATCGGAGCTACGGTAGATGGTGTTGCGCACGGTGTTGCGTAGCTGCTCGAAGAGCTTGTCGACCTGCTCGATGGTGATGTCGGCACCCATAAGGTCGTCGATAATGGTGCGGTGGTAGGCGTAGCTGGCGTCGATGCGCTCCAAGGCGAGGCTCTCGTCGCCCTGCTGCATAGCCTGGAATACGCCCTCGAGGGCGTTGGTGGTCTTACCCATCGCCGAAACGATGATGAAGAGGTCGCTCTCGCCAAGGACAATATCGCGTAGGTTTCTCACGCCTGCCGCATCCTTAACCGAGGCGCCGCCGAATTTATATACCTTCATACCTTTAATTCTGTATTAACCTATTAAAGTGGCACGACATATCCCATTCGCGCCACTTAGTTTGTTGTTAGTGCTCTGTGTATGTGTGGGTTATAGTGGTGATTTACACCAACATACCCTCCAAGTCGTGCAGTGCGTGGATGGCATCCTCGTAGCCATCCGTAGCGGCACGGCTGTACCACTTGCGTGCTCGCTCCACATCGCGCTCCACGCCCTTGCCCTGCTCGTAGCAGCTGCCCACGATGAACATCGCGTAGTCGCTCTTCCACTGGTGTGCGGCGTCGAGGTACCATCTAAATGCCATCTTTGGGTCGGCAACAACACCCTCGCCCAGCGCATAGCAGTGGCCATAGGCTATCTGTGCAAGGTCGTAGCCACCCTCTGCCGCAGCGCCGTAGTACTTGGCTGCAAGGTCGATATTTACCTCCACGCCTACGCCATTGTGGTAGCAGTTGCCAAGCTCGTACTGTGCCTCGACATTACCGCCACGCGCCGCAGCACGGTACCACTTGAACGACTCGACATCGCTCTGCTCGATGCCCCTGCCTTCGGCATAGCATCGGCCCATTTCGCGCTGTGCGGCGGCGTGACCCTGCACGCCGGCGTCGAAGAGTAGCAGTGCTGCCTTAGCCTCGTCGCACTCCACGCCCTGACCCTCGAGGTAGCACATCGCCAATTTATACTGTGCATCGGCCCAGCCTGCGTCGGCAGCCTCCTGCAATAGCTTTATACCCTCTGCAAAGTTGCCGCTCTCGAGCTGGCAAAGACTCTGCTCGTAGATCTCTTTCACTGTAATTCCAATGTTTAGTTACACTAATAAAACGAACTTCGGTCACACTATTCCCGCTCACTGGTTCGTTGAAAACAGTACAAAGGTATAAAATTCGATAGAACTATCGCACATTTTAGCAATTTTTTTGCACACTACGACCATAATATTTTATTTATGTGCGATAAAAACGGAAAAGCGGTGGTTATTGCAAATAAAAATTTTATCTTTGTAGGTTGAAAAAACTTTTTGCCGTATGAACAATAGGAGTGTACTTGTGGCTGGCGGTGCTGGCTACATCGGCTCGCACACGGTGGTCGAGCTGATAAATGCAGGTTATGAGGTTGTCATCGTCGATAACTTCTCCAATAGCGACCCCTCGTCGCTCGATGGTATCGAGCGTATTACGGGTGTGCGCCCCGCCTTTGAGCAGGTGGACTGCTGCGATAGGGAGGCCCTCGAGGCGGTATTCCGCAAGTACGACTTCAACTCGGCTATCCACTTTGCGGCATTTAAGGCCGTGGGCGAGTCGGTCGACAAGCCGGCAAAGTACTATCGCAATAACCTCCTGTCGTTGCTTAACCTCGTGGAGCTTATGGTCGAGTACGGCAGGGAGAACATCGTGTTCTCGTCGTCGGCTACGGTCTATGGCGATGCCGATGTGCTGCCCGTTACGGAGCTCACGCCGCGCAAGAGCGCAACCTCGCCATATGGCAATACTAAGCAGATGTCGGAGGATATTCTTCGAGATAATGTGGCGGCTAATAGTGCACTTAGGGGCATAGCACTCAGGTACTTTAACCCCATCGGCGCCCACCCATCGGCGCTCATTGGCGAGTTGCCTCGTGGCGTGCCCAATAACCTCGTGCCCTATATCACGCAGACGGCAGCGGGGGTGAGGGAGTGCCTGAGCATCTTTGGCGACGACTACCCAACGCCCGACGGCTCGTGCCTGAGAGACTATATCGACATCGTAGACCTGGCGCGCGCACACACCGCAGCGATAGGCCGTATGGTGGCTAAGAGGTCGGAGGAGCGATACGAGGTATTCAACATCGGCACAGGTCGCCCCGTGTCGGTATTCGAGCTCGTCAAGGGCTTCGAGGAGGCTAATAGCCTGAAACTCAACTATCGCGTGGCGCCCCGTCGTGCGGGTGATGTTACGGCGGTGTGGGCCGATACCTCGCGTGCCAACGAGGTGCTGCTCTGGCGTGCTGAGAGGGAGCTCAGCGATACGCTAAAGGCTGCCTGGGCCTGGGAGCGCAATGTGCGCAAGATATAACAAGGCGGTACAACTAATTGGAAACTAATAGCATAACGCATAAACGAATAATATTATGGCAATGAAGAGATTTATCCTCATACTACTTTTAGCCCTCGTCTCAATACCTATGGCTGAGGCCAAGCGTCGTGAGACGCCTGAGGAGATTGAGCGTAAGACGCGCCACTACTCTGGTTGGGAGTGGGGTGCTGCGGGCCGCTTCAACCTCTTCTTCTACGAACTCAACCATATGCAAATCAAGGGTGAGCCCGTCGTGCGCTCGTACAAGAGTCAGGCGCGCCTGGGTGGTAGTGTGATGGCCACGGGTGGCTACTTCTTCGACAACCATTGGAGACTCGGTGCCGAGGTGGGTGCTCAGATTCAGTATAACTATACGGTGGTGCCCCTCTACCTTACGGCGCACTACTTCTACGGTGAGCGCAAGAACTGCCTCTTCAACTTCGTCAACGCCGGCACGAATATCCTCTTCGACAAGGGTCTGCGCTTCGGTGCTACGGCGGCGGGAGGTGTAGGCTACCGCTTGCAGAAGCCAGATAGTCCCTATAAGTTTGATATAATGCTTGGCTATCAGGCTATTATGTTCTCACCACGCCCCGTAATTAAGGAGCCATTCGGCTATAAGCCAAAGGATGTAAGGCGTGCGGCGTTCAACCAGTCGGTATTCATCGGCATCGGCATCTCGTTTTAGGTGCCGACGACCTAAACTTAGGGAGTTATGAAGATTTTTGACAATAGCATCAAGGTAAAGATATACGAGCAACTTGTTGAGTGGGGTATGAGCGAGCCGATGGCCGAGGCTGTTGACGGCATCATCATCCTGCTCTACCTCTTCCTGCTCATCTTTGCTATCAACATCCTGCTGCGCTGGGTGGTTATGCGGGGCCTACACTGGGTGGTGCAACGCACACACGCCTCTTGGGACGATGTATTCTTCGACGAGAAGGTTATGCAGCGCCTTGCGGGCATCGCCACGCCCGTGGTTGTAAAGCTGATGCTGCCGTTGGTCGAGGCGGGTATGGAGATTACGCAGCCGTGGATGCTGGCGGTACTTTATAAGGGTGTCGACATACTTATCGTACTTGCTTGCTTGAGGTTTGTCAACCGCCTGCTTAAGACGAGCTACTACCTGCTTGTCTCGCGCCCCTCGTGGCACGGTAAGCCGATTAAGGGTCTCCTCGAGACGGGTCAGGTGCTCATTGCGCTGGTGGGCATAATCCTCATCGTCGCAATACTCGTAGATAAGTCGCCAGTGGGTCTGCTTACGGGTCTTGGTGCCTCGGCGGCGGTGATATCGTTCATCTTCAAGGATAGCCTTATGGGCCTTATCGCTGGCGTGCAGCTCTCGCTCAACAATATGCTCAAGGAGGGCGACTGGATCGAGATGCCAAGCCGTGGTATCGACGGTATGGTTGTGGATGTGACGCTTACGACTATTAAGATTCGTGGCTGGAACAATACGCTGCAAACAATACCCCCATATCTGCTTGTCAGCGAGCCGTTTGATAATTGGCAGGCTATGCGTGATGCGGGTGGTCGACGAATCAAGCGCTCGTTGAATATCGATATGACGAGCCTCGACTTCCTCAGCGACGAGCTGCTGGGAAAGCTGTCAGAGAATAGCGTTACGAAGGAGCTGGTTGAGGGTCTCGATACGACGCTACCCGAGGGCGGTAGGATTACGAACCTCGAGTTATATATGCGCGCTATCAAGCGCTATATCGACGAGCATCCTCGCGTTAACCACAAGATGATATCTATGGTGCGACAGCTGCAACCTACGGAGTGGGGTCTGCCCGTGGAGCTGTACCTCTTCACCGCTGCGGTCGACTGGGTGCCACACGAGAATCTGCAAACCGAGATTATCTCCTATGTGATTGCCCTTGCGCCATACTTCGACCTCCGCCTCTATCAGGCGCCATCGAGTGCCGACTTTAAGCGCGTATAGCAAAGCATACCTATATATAAATGTACACATCTACCATTATCACCATTGCGGGTGGCATAGTGCTGCTCGCAGTGGCGTTGTCTATAACCATAATCGCCTCGGTAAGTGGTCGCCGCCGTCGTGAGGTGGCGGCGCTCGAAAGGGCAAATAGTGACCTTGGGGTGCAACTTCGGACTCGTGAGGCGCGTGTTGAGGGGCTTCAGGAGGAGTTGCGTAGCCTCACCGCTGCGAGGGATGTGGAGCGTGCGCGTGCCGAGGAGCTTGCGGCGCGCCTTGCCGCATCGAAGGAGGAGATGCAGCGCCTCTTTAGCGAGCAGGTGGCTGAGATTAAGGCGTCGTACGAGCGCGAACATCAGCAGATTAAGGCCAGCTCCGAGCAGCTTATCGCCCAGCTTCGTGAGATGACGCAGCGCCAGAGCGAGAACCAGATGTCGCTGCTACGCGAGCAGTTGCAGGCAACCTCGGAGCGAGTGCTCAAGGCCCGACAGATGGAGCTTGGTGAGCATAATGCAGAGCAGATGTCGAAGATTGTTGACCCTATAAATCAGAGCCTTAGGAGTATGCGCGAGGCATTGGAGGCCTCAAAGCGTGAGCACCACGATGCTATGACGCGCCTCGACGCCACCATTGATGCCAATATGCGCCGCAGTGCCGAGCTTGGCGATACGGCAGATAGGCTCACACGCGCGTTGCTCGGTAAGGTCAAGGTGCAGGGTAACTTCGGTGAGCTCAAGCTCCGCCAGCTGCTCGAGGACCTCGGACTTAGGGAGGGCGAGCAGTACAGCACGCAGCAGACTCTCGTGACGCGCTACGGCAAGAGCCTGCGCAGCGACGAGGATAGGCGTATGGTGCCCGACTTCATCCTCCACTTCCCCAACAATCGTGACATCATCGTCGACTCGAAGGTGAGTCTCGTGGAGTACGAGCGCTATATAAATGCCGAGGACGAGATGGAGCGCACGGAGCACCTGATGGCCCATATAAGGAGCGTGCGTGAGCACTTCAAGGGCCTTGCTGCGAAGGATTATAGCCGTTACCTCGATGCCAAGTACACGAAGCTCAACTTCGTGATTATGTATATGTTCCACGAGGGCGCGCTCAACCTGGCGCTGCTCAACGACTCGTCGTTGTGGCGCGATGCCTACAATCAGGGTGTGCTGATTATGGGCCCGCAGACAATGTATATGAACCTGCGTGTGCTCGAGCTTATGTGGACGCAGAGCCGTCAGCTGCAATACCAGAAGGATATTGTGGCCGAGGCGCACAAGATGATTGAGCGTGTGCAGCGCTTTGCCGAGCGATTCAAGGCCGTCGAGGATAGGTTTGCTGAGACGCTCGATGCCTTTGACAAGCTCAAAATCGTGGTGTCGGACAAGGGTCAGAGTATCATCACCTCGGCGAGGAACATCATCTCGTTTGGCATAAAGGAGTCGAAAAGTGGCAAGAAACGAGGCTCGATATCGGAGATGTTTGTCGATGACGATGAGAGCGTTGTGGTGGGCGAGCTCGATGCCGAAAGTACCTCATTCGAGCAGATTAACACCATTCCTGAGTCTGGAGATGAAGCTTTAGAAAAAAAATATCAAAAATAATTTTGACGAAATTTTTATATGCCAGCAGTGGCGTTGTAGCTATGGCTATGACGCCATTGTTTTGTTATGTTGCTGAAAACGACCATTGTAGTGTTATTGATTTCACACTGCTTACGGCTTTTGACCTAAATCTATAACTTTTGCTGATGCATAAATTATTCAAATGATAGGTTTTGCTTATGGTGCTATAAGTATTTTTTGTTTGGATAATTAATTTTGTTGCTATATATTTGCACCAGAAATAAAGAAAAACAGCTAATAAAAGAAAATAAAAGAGCCGTAAAGGCCAAGTAATATAGGTTAAAGGTTAATGATAATTGCAAAAAACAAGGTGTAAGATGTAAGCATAAAAATTTAGTAGTGTAAAAAGTTAATAATTGTTTGTGTCCGTGAGAGGGCTGCTTAACCAAGTTAGGCAGCCCAATCCTTTTTTTTGTGGTTCGATACCTGCCCGACCCGTGCATTGGAGAGCGTGTCCACGCCTTGCGTAGCAGCACCACCCCGTGCATTGGGGTGCGTACTTCTTCGCACGCCACTCTCTGCACGCCTACACCACCCCGTGCATTGTGGGCGGCTTCCTCGCACGCCACTCTCTGCACGCCCCCCCCCTTGTTTGCGCCTACCCCGCCCACGCGATATGAAAAAAAATCACACCGCTGTTAGATTTGTGGCTTGGGTGCGCTCTATATAGTAAACAACACAACGAAGGAGATATGTTACTGATTTTATCGATTATAGTGCTCGTCTATATGATTAAGGGCAAGGACACATCGGCACTCGTGCGCCGCATCAAGGAGAGCGAGCTGCGCGCCAATATTGCTAAGTTGCTCGACAAGCTGCGCCCCTGGGCGTTGAAGATTGGTCGTACGGCGGCAAGGCCACTCGTCGCGTTCTACTATGTGTTGTCGGACGAGGGAACGCCACTGCTTGATAAGGTGCTGATCTATGCGGCGATACTATATGTCATCTCGCCCATTGACCTCCTACCTCGTGCGGTGTATAGCCTTCTGGGCATCCTCGACGACGGCGTGGCTGTAGCCTTTGTCTATAAGCGTATCAAGAGCCGAATGACACCCCAGATTGAGGCGCGCGTGGAGGATACGCTCAACGAGTGGTTCGGCATCGATTATAAGGAGGTCGAGGCATAGGGCAGAAAGAAAATACAATATAGGTTTTAGTTAGTAGTAAGTAGTGGGCGGCGTCGAGGCAGAAGTGTCTCGGCGTCGCTGTTTTTGTGTATGGTGTGGTGTGGGTGCTTGTTATTTTTGGGGCTTTCTCGGTGCTACGAACTGCGCCTACCCGTGTCGATGAGGGTGACCTATCTTTGTGAGGGTGACCTATCTCTGATATTAGAAGGCGCTCCGTGCCGCTACCTCACGCGCCTTGAGGCGAGGAAGAGGCCGAAGAGGGTGATGGTGGCGTTGAGGATAAGTACCTCGTAGCTAAAGACATAGCCGCCAAACCACGCCACACTATTGCGCGCGATGATATAGCTCAAGGTCGGTGCTGCGATGGCGATTAACGGTATGGCGTGCGGTGCGACGCTGCGCTTGGTAAAGAGACCAAAGGCGAAGAGTCCCAGCAGCGGGCCATAGGTGTAGCTCGCCATAGTGAATATCAAGGTGATGGCGCCTGCCGAGCTCCAGCGGTTGAAGGCGATGATGATGAGCGTGATAACGATGGCTACGAGCGTGTGGTTACGCTTACGCAGTCGCTCCATACCCTGTGCACCCGCCTCCGTAGCGGTGTCGTAGCGCTTGCGTCCGTCGCAGATGTCGAGTGTGAGGGCGGTGGTGAGGGCTGTAAGTGCCGAGCCTGCCGACGAGTATGTCGATGCCACGAGTCCAAGTACAAAGAGCACGCCCACAGCGAGGGGCAGGCCGCACTGCGTAGCCACGAAGCCGAAGAGGTCGTCGCTGCGCTCGATGCTGAGGCCCTGCTGGTCGACGAAGAGGTATAGCAGCGCGCCGAGGCATAGGAACATAGTGATGACCACGACCTGAATGGCTATCGACTGCATCATACCACGCTGCGCATCGCGCTTGTTGCGGCACGAGAGTATGGTCTGCATCATATCCTGGTCGAGTCCCGTCATCGCCACAACAAGGAATATGCCCGCAATAAACTGCTTCCAGAAGTAGCGCCTATCGAGTGGATCGTCCACGAAGAGTATGGTCGAGTAGTCGCTCGCTGTGATGGCCGATAGTGCCTCGCCGATATTGAAGTTCAATGCGTTGATAACAAATACGATACATAGCGCTACGCTCGCCACCATAAGTGTCGTCTTGAGCGTCTCGACCCAGACCACCGACCTCACGCCACCACGACGCGTGTAGAGCCATACGAGGGTCATCATAAGGGTGGCATTGAGCGCAAAGGGTATATGGTAGTGGTCGTAAAGGAGTCCCTGCAACACCACGCAGATGACATAGGCACGCAGCGAGGCCGACAGTATCTTCGAGATGAAGAACATCCACGCACCCGTACGGTGCGCAACGATATTGAAGCGCTGGTCGAGGTATTCGTATAGCGACACTACGCCCAGACGATAGTATAGCGGTATGAGGAGGTAGGCGATGACGATGTAGCCCACAACGAAGCCGAATGTGGTTTGCAGATAGGAGAATCCATCTGCCGCCACGCTACCTGGCACTGAGATAAATGTCACTCCCGACATCGCAGCACCCACCATTGCCACCGCCGCCACAAGGCGATGCGTCGTGCGGCCACCCGTAAAGAAGGCGGCACCGCTGGTGTTGCGCGCAGCGAGCCACGCCACAACGAAGAGCAGGGCGATGTATGTGCCGAGGGTGAGAATTATAGCTAATGGCGACACGGTCAGAGAGTGTTATGCGCATAACATAATATTATACGCGTCAGTAAAAGTGCGCGTCAGTAAAAGTATCTGCTTAAGTATGCGCCCTAATAATTAAATACCTTGCAGTAGCGTGCCACAGCGTCGGCGATGCGCTCGCCGTCCAATGCTGCCGATACGATACCACCGGCATATCCCGCACCCTCGCCCGCAGGGAACAAACCCTCGATTTGTGGGTGCATAAGTGACTCAGGATCACGAGGTATGCGCACAGGTGTCGAGGTGCGTGACTCCACGCCTACGACGATAGCCTCGTCCGACACGAAGCCCTTGAGCTTCTTGCCAAAGGTGGCGATGCCGCTACGCAGGCGTGCTCCGATGTTTTCGGGCATCCAGAGGTCGAGACGCGAGGCGGTGAGGCCCGGGATGTATGATGTGCGAGGTAGGCTGTGCGATGCTCGTCCCGCCACGAAGTCCGACACGCGCTGCGCTGGTGCCACCTGCCTGTCGCCGCTATGCTCGCGTGCCAGCTCCTCGAAGAGCTGCTGATAGCGTAAGCCCGCCAGCTCGCCATACTGCGCCCTCAGGTGGGCAAAGTCCTCGAGGCGCACCTCCGTCACGAGGCCCGAATTGGCAAATGCCGAGTTACGACCGCTGGGCGACATACCGTTGACCACCGCCTGCGAGGTGTTGGTCATAGCAGGCACGATGAAGCCTCCAGGGCACATACAGAAGGAGTAGACGCCACGACCAGCCTCCTGACTTACAAGCGAATAGCTCGCTGCTGGCAGCCACTCGCCACGCTCCTCACGATGGTACTGTATGCTGTCGATGAGCCTCTGTGGGTGCTCGATGCGCACACCCATAGCGAAGGGCTTGGCCTCGATGGCGATGTTCATCTCGTGCAGCAACTCGTAAATGTCGCGTGCCGAGTGTCCCGTAGCAAGCACCACGGCAGCAGCCTCGATGGTTGTATCGCCAACCTTGACACCCTTGATGCGGTTCTCCTTGATCACGAAGCCCGTAACACGGCTGTCAAAGATGACCTTACCGCCACTCTCGGTGATTGTGCGGCATATGTTCGATATGATGCGTGGCAGCTTGTCGGTACCGATATGCGGGTGTGCCTCGTAGAGAATCGTGGGGTTGGCGCCGTGCCACACGAGCGTCTGCAAGGCCTTGTTGTAGTCGCCTCGTTTCTTGCTGCGTGTGAAGAGCTTACCGTCAGAGAATGTACCCGCACCACCCTCACCAAAGGCGTAATTCGAGTCGGGGTTAATCTCACCACCACGGTTTATTTGCGCAATGTCGTGCTTGCGCGATAGCACCGACTTACCGCGCTCGAGGAGTATAGGCTTGTAGCCGAGCTCGATGAGGCGCAGCGAGGTGAAGAGACCCGCAGGACCTGAGCCCACGACGATAACCTCGGTGCCGTTGTCGACATTCGGATAGTCGAAGTGCAGCGGTGCTGGCTGCGGCTCCTGGTCGATGTATATCTCGAGAGAGAGGTTTACCTTGGCCATACGCTGACGCGCATCTATCGAGCGCTTCACCACCCTTGCAAGGGCGATGTCGCTCTGCTTGATGCCGAGCCTTTCGGCGGCACGGGCTAAGTAGAATTTCTCGTCGGCGGCCTGCTTAGGCGATAGTTGAAGTGTTATGGTCTTTGGCATATCTCTCTCATTTATTGCGATATAACGCTGCGTCACGCACTGCACTTGGAGCGGATCACACAGCGTTCAAGTTACAAAAGTAAGAAAAAATATAATAAAATTGCAAATAATGTTGTGTATATTACAAAAAGTTTTTACCTTTGCACCGCTAACGCCGTGGGTGGGTTACCCACGATTAGCACGATCCTGCGGACATGGTGTAATTGGTAGCCACGTCAGACTTAGGATCTGATGCCGAGAGGCGTGGGGGTTCGAGTCCCTTTGTCCGCACGAAGACGAGCAACGAAAGTTGTTCGTCTTTTTTTGTGCGGACAAAGGGGCTCGCACTGACTGTGGCGGCTCGGCAGACTTGTCTGCGGTGATTGATTGTGCGAGTTGCGATGCAACTACGAATATAGGGCGAGTGTCAGTCGCTCAAGCAGGCTTGCCACTAACACTCACCCCATATTCTATACCTACGGTATTTCGCTCAATCAATTCACCTTGGTCTGCTCTCGCTCTGCTGACCGCAGTTCGAGTCCATCGCTGTACATCCCCTTAAAGTTTTCCGCCAATCTATTGCGGTCATTTGCGTTTAACGCAAAGTTATTTGTACTCTTTAAATTATATTTTTTACCATACGATACCCCAGAAGAGTGTTGGTCGGAAAGAAAATTTTTCTTAAATTTGCAATGCTATCAGTGATAGCATACATATTTAGAAAGTGTTTTCGCAGTCCTACATAAAGAATATGATAGTTTTATAATAGCTAAATGATAACTGAACTGCACTCATTTTTATGGCGATGTGGCTATACACCTATTATTGATGTATTTATCATATACTATTCAAATATGGTGCACGGTCTTGTCTGTTGATGGAATATTTTATCATAGCCTCTATATAGTAAACGGGAAACATCTACACACTTTCTTTTTTATATCACACCACCATATATGATTTGTATGGCAACTATTTAGAGTAATAATTTATTAACTAAATGACTATCAAACAATGAAAAAACTCTACTTTATCTGCCTAGTAGCATTTATAATGCTTTCGGGGTGTATAGACGCTCCAATTGATAGCAAAACCATGGGCAAGAACAATAAAATATACTACACCACCACCAATGGTATAAGACTATCTTCCAGCAACATTAAGTCCGAACACTTTGGGGCAGACCTCATTTCAAACACTTATAAGGACGGACACGGAGTGCTGACTTTTGATGACACCGTCACCTCTATTGGAGATTTTGCATTCGAGGATTGTAATCACCTTGAGAGCATAACAATTCCCGATAGCGTTACTTCGATTGGAACTTATGCATTCTATGGATGCTCTAGCCTTGTGAGAGTAACCATTCCCGATAGCATTACTGAGATTGAAGCAGACACACTCAAAGATTGCTCGGCTCGTGCGAGCGTAACCACTCCCAATAGTGTTACATCGATTGGAAAGTGTGCATTTAAAGATTGTAAGAGACTAACGAGCGTAACCATCCCCGATAGCGTTACTGAGATTGGAGAATCTGCCTTCGCAGGCTGTTCGAGCCTTGATAGCGTAACTATTGGCGATTGTGTAACAATAATTGGAGAGTATGCATTTTGGGGTTGTTCGAGTCTTACGAGCATCACTATTCCCGACAGTGTTACTTCGATTGGAGATTCAGCATTCTGTCTTTGTAAGAGTCTTTCGAGCGTATATTGTAAACCAACAACACCACCAACAGGCGTAAATACTATGTTCGAAATCAATGCTTCTGGTCGCAAGATTTATGTACCTAAAGCTTCGGAATTTACATATTGCCAGGTAAAGTGTTGGAGGTACTATTATTGGGATATCGTTGGCTACGACTTTAACGACTAATTAATTCAGCCGGTTAGTTGAGATTATGTTGCCAAACTATTTAAAGTTCAGTCATACCATTCGATAGTTCAGCAGATATACGCACAAGGTTTTTAAGACGAGCAACGAAAGTTGTTCGTCTTTTTTTGTGCGGACAAAGGGGCTCGCACTGACTGTGGCGGCTCGGCAGACTTGTCGGCGGTGATTGATTGTGCGAGTTGCGATGCAACTACGAATATAGGGCGAGTGTCAGTCGCTCAAGCAGGCTTGCCACTAACACTCACCCCATATTCTACACCTACGGTATTTCGCTCAATCAATTCACCTTGGTCTGCTCTCGCACTGCTGAACGCAGTTCGAGTCCCAAGCGATATTACTATGGTTAATATTCGTCCATAGAATAAACAGATAAGCTCACAAAGTCAAGACTTTTGCCTTGCGCGGGTAAAGCCTCTCGCAATCGCTGTGGCGCCTCGGCAATGTGCTGTTCGGGAAGTGCTATTGCGAGGCCTATATCGTCAATCGTTAGTAATAGCCTTTTTACTCCCTATTACTTATTGCTATTGCACGAATAAAGGGACTCGAATACCCCTTTTTAGAGGATGTTAGAGTCCCTTAGAAATTACAAGAATTGCATCAAGTGATGCGTAAAATTATAAACTTGGGCTTGTTAGAATTCAATGCTGAAGATGTGCCTTGCTTCTTTAAGATTCTCCATAGATGCATTTACCTCGTCGCCTAATTTTTGTGTTATTTCAATAAATTTATTGACATCATTGTACATACTATTATACTCATCGCATACCACTTCCTTTTTGTTATACTCTGGTGTTATGCTGATAAAACCATCAAGGGAATCAATATATGAATAATGAGATTTTAACATCGCGCTGTCATTTGTGCGTATTCTATAATTGATCTTATAAACATAGATGGCTGGGTGGTATGTCAACGAATCTAATCTCTTCTGTATAATGGTTTTGTGATTTTCCATATCGATTAACTGAGATAGGCTTGTGATAATCTGATTCTCGCGTGCCAAAAGCAAGTTATACATTTTGTCTCGATTGTATTCCGTCATTCCATCAGTGCCATATCGCTCCAATTTCTTTCCGAGCTCGTTCATAAAGTTACCCCAAGCATCCCCATTTAGATCATATCCCTCCCTAACAAGGTCGGACAACTCGATAGCTTTAGATGTTATTTCACGAACTGAACCATATGATAGAGTATCGTGTGGTAGGATCTCTACAATCTCCTTAAAGTCATCTGGATTATCAAACTTTAGTTGCACATACTTTTTGAACTCTTTGCTGATAATTTCTTCGTTTGTTTGCGTGCCAACACACGATGCAAATAGGCAACCTATGAGCATAAGCATTAGATAAAATTTTCTCATAAAAATGTTATTAAGGTAAAATAAAAAATTCGTACATTTTCCTTGATTGTCATCTATGGACTACACTCTATACCATTCTGTAAGTGGGCGTATGCTATTGTATGCCTCACTTATGGAGGGGGGGATTATAAGTAGTGTGGTTGTTCGATGACGATTGGGTCAATATTAGTACAAATGTACAAAAATAAATTGATTGTAGCAAGCCAATATCCCGTTTGATAGATGCAAAAAAAGAGACTATATGGCGTGAACCGTATAGTCTCTTTGTGTTTAGATAACTATGCTATATCTATCTCGAGGGCTGTTAGTCGAGGGGGTAGGCGGCGACGAAGCAGTCGGCAACGCGTAGCTCCTCCTGGTGGGCCTTGAGGTCGGCAATAGAGACATCGCCGATGATGTAGCTATACTCCTCCGACGAGTACTGCTCGCGTATCTTGCTAAAAGTTAGCAGGCTGCGCTGCTCGTCGGTCTTGTAGCGGAAGTAGATGCGGAAGCTGTGGTCGGTGGTGTAGTGGGGCAGAACCGAGTCGTTACGCTTCTTATACTCGTAGCGGTAGTTATAGGCGCAGGCGGTGATGTCGCTGAGCACAGCAGAGCCCGTAGGGTGGCCACCGGCGCCTCGGCCGAACATAAACTGCTTGTCGTAGAAGAGACCCTTGATGACTACGCCATTGAACTCATCCTCAACGCTATATATATACTTATTGCGCGAGATAAGCTGTGGCAGCACGCACATAATGAGCTTATCATCGACCTTCTCGCTATGTGCTACGAGCTTGATGCGGCGGTCCTTCTCGCGCGCAAAGCGGATATCCGAGTCGTTCATCGTCGAGATGCCGTAGGTGAGGATCTCCTCAGGAGCCACATAGAGGCCAAAGGCGTGGACGGTGATGATGATGAGCTTGTAGAGCGAGTCCCAGCCGTCGATGTCGAGCGTAGGGTTTCTCTCGGCAAAGCCCAGCTCCTGAGCCAGGCGCAGAGCGTCGCCATACGACATATTCTCGTTGAAGATCTTTGACAGGATGAAGTTCGACGAGCCGTTGAGAATACCCTTAACCGAGCAGAGGAGGTCGTTGTCGTAGTACTCCTCGAGGTTGCGGATGACGGGGATAGAGCCGCACGCCGAGGCGTCGTAGAGCAGGGGTGTGTTGTAGTGCTCCTGCATATCCATAAGCTCGAGGATGTGGTGACCGAGCATCTTCTTATTACCCGACACCACAGGGATGCGGCTCTTGAGCGCGCGCTTAACGATGTCGTATGCCGCCTCGGCGTCGTCGATAACCTCGACGATGAGGTTGATATCCTTGTCGTTGAAGATGTCGTCGGGGTTGTTGGTAAATACTGCCTCGACGCCACGCTCCTTATTTAGGTCGCGCACGCAGATGCGGCGTATGCTGACGCTCTGTGAGTTGATGCGCTGGAGCACATCGTAGAGGCCACGGCCCACATTGCCGAAACCAAAGAGTCCTATATTCAAAGTCTTCATATGCTATTCTCTGTTAATAAATGTCGTGATAATGGTGTTAAGTTTCTCGTGCTCAACGAGGAAGCCGTCGTGACCGAACTCCGACTCGATGAGGTGGTACTCTGCCCTGGCGATGTGCTCCCTGAGGGGTGTGTGTGCCTCGGGCGGGAAGAGTATGTCGGAGGTGATGGCCACAACCAAGGTGCGTGCCTCGATGCGGCGCAGTGCCTCGGCGATGGAGCCTCTGCCACGCGCGATGTTGTGCGAGTCGACGGCCTCCGAAAGACGGTAGTAGGAGAGGGCGTTGAACCTACGGCGTAGCTTCTCGCCTTGATACTGCTGATATGTGTGTGCTCGCCTATCAAACGAGACATCTTCCTTGCCCGACAGCTCCTGCTGCGTAGCGTTGTATGCCGCACCGCCACGATAGCTGATGAGGGCTATGGAGCGTGCCACGGCCATACCGTCGATGCCCGCATCGTCACGCCTCTCGCCCCAGCTCTTATCGAGGCGTATGGCCATACGCTGCGACTCGTTGAAGGCTGCGGCCCAGGGCTCGGAGCAGGTGGTGGTGGCGATGAGCGTCAGGCACTCCATAAACTTAGGCTCGGTGATGGCCCACTCCATAGCCTGAAAGCCACCGATGGAGCTGCCAATGAGCATCTTAACGCGCTCGATACCGAGATGCGAGGCCAAGAGCTGGTGGCACGCAACCATATCGCGTACCGTGATGCGAGGAAAGTCGTAGTAATACTTCTCGCCCGTAGCGGGGTTTACCGATAGTGGCGAGGTGGTGCCGTAGTGCGAGCCGAGGAAGTTGGCGCAGATGATGAAGTAGCGCGTGGGGTCGAGGAAGCGACCCTCCTCCACGGTGTGAGGCCACCAGTCGGCAACATCGGAGTTAGCCGTCAGGGCGTGACACACCCAGATGATGTTGTCACGCGCAGCGTTCATCTCTCCGAAGGTGTCGTAGACGATATCCACCTCGGGGAGTACGGCGCCCGACTCCAAGGTTACGGGGTGAGGATGGTGATAGATGTAGCTCATACTATATCTGCGATAGTGCCTGCTCGTAGTCGGCGATTATATCCTCCACATTCTCCAGTCCGAGCGATATGCGCAGTAGCGTAGGCGTGATGCCCGCAGCGCGCTTAGCCTCGTCCGAAAGCTGCTTGTGGGTGGTAGAGGCAGGGTGTGTGACGACGCTTATCGAGTCGCCAATCATAGTCATATTGCCCGATAGTTTGAGGCCCTCGACAAACTTGACCGTCGAGTCGAGGTCGCCCTTAAGTTCGATGGTGAGTACCGGCGAGGCACCAAAGCGGAAGTACTTTTGCGCAAGGTGATATGTCGGATGGGTGTCGAAGCCGATGAAGCTAACACGCTCAACCTTAGGGTGATTGCGGCAGAACTCAGCAAGCCTATATGTCGACTCCACCTCGTGCTTAACGCGCAGTGAGAGGGTCTCCAGACCGAGCAACATCAAGTAGGCGTCGAATGGCGAGGGGCAGCAGCCGAAGTCGCGCATACCGTCGACACGACACTTGACAATGAAGGCCTGCGCACCAAAGGCGTCATAAAGGTTGAGGCCGTGGTAACCCTCCGAAGGACCGTCGATTTGTGGGAACTTACCCGAGGCTCGCCAGTCGAACTTACCGCCGTCGACAATCACGCCACCCATAGCCGTACCGTGGCCGTTGATCCACTTCGTAGCCGAGTCGGTGATGATGTCGGCGCCCCACTCAAATGGGTTGCAGAGGTAGCCGCCAGCACCGAAGGTGTTGTCGATGATGAGGGGTATGTTGTTCGAGTGTGCCACCTCGGCAAGAGCCTCAATATCTACCACGCGACAAGTCGGGTTACCCATCGACTCGGCAAAGAGTGCGCGTGTGTTCTCGTCCACGAGGGCCGCCATATCTTCGGCGCTGTCGCTCTTCGCAAGGCGACACTCGATGCCGACATTGCGCAGCGAGACAACGAATTGGTTGTGCGTGCCACCGTATAGGTATGGCGATGCCACGATGTTCTCACCCGCCTTGGCAAGTGCCGTTACGGTGAGCAGTATGGCCGACATTCCCGATGCTGTTGCCAGCGCACCCACGCCATTGTAGAGGGCTGCGATGCGCTCCTCGTATGCCGCCGTGGTGGGGTTATGGAGGCGTGTGTAGATGTAGCCTGGCTCGCTGAGGGTGAAGAGGTTGGCGGCATAGTCGCACGAAGGGAAGTGGTATGCTGCCGTAGGGTGAATGGCGATGCCGCGGGCATTGCTCTGGTCTATGTGGTAGCCGCCGTGTATCTGGCGGGTCTCGAAGCGTAGTTTATTGTCGGACATAGTTATCTTATGTTTTATAGTATCGTAAATAGTGGTACAAACCATCGACGGATGGCTCATACAAAATCTTTGCATAGGGTTGGATGTGTGGCGCGTAGCCACAATGGTGAAGTAGTGTGCCTAACGGCACATTCGCATAGACATAGAGATGACTGCTCCGCCGAGGACGATAGCCGTAGCGTGCTGATTAGATACTCTATATGTCGCTTTGTAGGTCATTCGTAATTAGTAGGTAGTGCAAATATATAAAATATTTATCAACTACGCAAATCATTTCCGCCCGCCTGTGCGTCGGGGTGTCTATTGTCTGCCCTTCGACAAGTCACAGTCTCTCATTATTGCCCATAATTTCATCGTATGGGTTCACGCCTCTCCTTCACGCCGTCGTAGGGTGCCTATGGCTGCCCTCCTGCGTATGCGGGTCCTATTTGTTGCCGTACCTCTGCCTTAGGGCTACGACGCTGCGCGCCTCGATGCGTCCGTCCTCGGCGGTTGTCACCTCGAACTCTACGCACCAGTTGTGCTTGAGTGTGCGGTAACCATCGCTCACAATGGCGGTGAAGTGAACATATATATCCTCTCCCTCCTCGGTGGTTATGAAGCCGTAACCACGCTTATCGTCGAACCATTTAACGCGCCCTTTCATCGTGTAGTGATAAATTTGGTTGTTCAAAGTTACAAATTTTATTCTTCGCAGCAACACTATACGCCTAAAAAATGCGTTATATTTGTAAAATCGAGGAAAAACGCATATATTTGTACGGAGTATTTGTTTCACACAAGATAAACTTACCAACTATGAATACTAAGTGGAAAATAGCACTCTTGGCTCTCCTGGGCTTTTCGGCTACGGCCTGCTGCGGCACTAAGAAGGTGACCAAGAGCGAGGATAAGAAGGGTCAGGATATAGTATCCGAGGAGGAGGATCCACGCGTGATGCTTATGTACGGCGTGCCATTCCCTGATGGTCAGGTTGTGCGTCCTGTTGAGGAGGGAGCTACTCAGTCGGCTGATGCGGAGGCTGTGCGCTTCCCTGACGGTAGTCTCGTGAAGCCTCTGTCGAACGAGGAGGCTATGGCAATCGTCGAGGAGATTAAGGCTGAGGAGGCAGCGAAGGAGGCGGCGAAGGAGAGTGCCGCTACCGAGGAGTAAACATTCACAGCGGTGAAGGGTAAACGATTAGGACTGCGTAAGTACATCGGCCTGAAGCTCTTTAAGGGCATCTACGATGGCGTGGTCGAGCGTCATAGGTTGCGTACACTCTTTTGGGAGTGTACGCTTCGTTGTAATCTGAGGTGTAGGCACTGCGGCAGCGACTGCCGTATGGACGCCTCGGAGGGCGATATGCCCCTCGAAGACTTCCTTGCCGTGCTCGACAAGGAGGTTACGCCCAATGTCAACCCAGCGGATGTGCTGCTCATCTTTTCGGGTGGCGAGGTGCTGGTGCGTCGTGACCTCGAGGAGGCGGGGCGTGAGGTTATGCGACGAGGCTATAAGTGGGGTATGGTGACCAACGGTATGAGCCTCACGCGTGAGAGGCTGCACGCACTCCTTGATGCGGGACTTAGGAGCGTGTCGGTGAGCTTCGATGGCTTCGAGGATATACACAACCACATCCGCCAGAGCGGCGAGAGCTTCGAGCGCGCACGCAAGGCTATCAGCTATATTCGTGAGGTCGAGGGCCTTGCATACGATGTTATCACCTGTGTCACGCCCGCCCTTATGCCACGCCTTAGGGAGTGGAAGGAGTTTCTCATTAGTGAGGGCATTGCCCATTGGCGTATCTTCTCGGTATTTCCTGCGGGCAGGGCTAAGCGCGATGAGTCGCTGCACCTCGATGCCGAAAATTTCCGTGCGCTGATGGAGTTCATACGCCAGACACGCAGCGAGGGTCGCATCGAGCTCAACTACGCCTGCGAGGGCTTCTTGGGTGGCTACGAGACCGAGGTGCGTGACCACTTCTATATGTGCAATGCGGGTGTTACGGTGGCCTCGATACGCGTCAATGGCGACATTTCAGGCTGCACCAGCGTGCGTGGTAACTATGCGCAGGGTAACATATATCGCGATAGCTTCTGGGATGTGTGGCAAAACCGCTTCGATAAGTTCCGTAACAGAGAGTGGACCCGCACCGACGAGTGTGCCGACTGCAAGGTGTGGGAGTTCTGCCGTGGCGGCGGTATGCACCTTAGGGACGACGAGGGGCGACTGATGTACTGCCACTATAAGATGTTGAAATAGTACGATATAGGTACGAAAATAATGAGTTAGGGCTGTCGAACGGAGATGTTTCGGCAGCCCTTGTTGTATGAAGAGTAAAGGTTGTGCTACTTGATGATGACGCAGCGGTTGACAGTTGGGGTGCTTGGCTTGGCGAAGGCCGCCTCGCTGCCGCCTACCCATTTCGTTGTGATGCGCTCTGCGGCTATGCCGTTTGCGATGAGCCACTGTGCTACGCACTCGGCACGCTCCTTGGATAGCTGCTCGTTGCGCTGTGTGCTGCCCGTCTCCTTGTCGGCATAGCCCACGACGGTGATGGGGTAGTCGCAGTTGTCAATCTGCTCGACATAGTTCTCGAGCGTCGCCCTTGCATAGTCGGTGATGGTGGCCTCGCCGATGGTGAAGAAGGCTACACATTCGGGTGCTACGAGCTCATGCGCCACCTCGGCACGCTGCATAGTTGCGATGTCGGCCTCGAGGCTCTGATTCTTGCTCTGGAGCGCTGCAACCTGCTGATTCATAGTGCCAAGCTGGCTGTCGCGTAGTATGATGCGCTCCTCAAGTGCTGCGATGGCAGCGATGTAGCCGTCGACCTCCACTTCGGGGTATGCCACCTCCCAGCTGCGCTGCTTGAAGCGGTATGCCACGCCAACCGATACGGAGGTGGCAAAGGCGTAGCGGCCACCGCTCTGTATCTCCTCGGGGAGTGACTTCTCAGAGAAGAGCCACGAGCGCAGGTCGAGCTCTATGTCCCACTGCGGTGCCACGCGGAACTTACTGAGCCAGCCCGATGCGAATGCGAACTCGCCATTGTAGGACCCTGCCGAGGCGCTAGTCCACGACATTGCGGTGTAGCCGAAGCCCATATATGTTATGGCCGAATAGAAGCGGTCGGGGTTGTAGCCACCTATCCAGTTCGACATATTGATGAGGATGTCGCCGTGAGCATAGATGTATGGCGTCTTGAAGGCACCATTGCCGTAGCGTGCGCTGTCGAAGGAGAAGTTGCGGAACTGACCCGCATCAACCTTGAGGCGCATACCGATTATCGGCGTAAACCACTTGGTGGCGCCTATGTTGGCATTCCAGCCGTTGCGGTCGAGGAACTTACCAGGTTCACGGTTTAGCTTTGACGATACGAGGAGTAGGGAGTTGCCGCCGCCCACCGATACCTCCCAATTATCCCAGAAGCGATTGGTCTCGAAGCCTTGCCAGCGCATAGGCCTCTCGTCGCGTTGTGCTGTGGCTAAGGTTGTTGTGGCAACCATTAGCAGGCAAAGTAGAAGTTTTCTCATAATCCTAAACATTAATTGTTCTGCGTTTGGGGGTCGTCGAGCCTCGGTGATGCGCTATGCTGCTGCCTCGGTACTGCACCTCGGCATTGGCTCGGTGGCTGCTGCCTCGGTGCGCTCACCGCCCGACCTACCCCCACAGCGTGATGTATGCAAAACAAATATCGCGCCACCTCACAATAAAAATATGCCCTCCACACACCCTACCCCAAAACAAAAACCCTGAGCACCGAAGCACTCAGGGTGAACAAACAATATATCTTCTATGGTCGAATTAACGGACCTTGAAGTCGGGGTCGGCCATCTGTGGGATAGGCTTGATGTACTCGCCAGCCTCGAACTTAGCGCGTACGGCCTTGAAGGTGTTGATGGTGTACTCCACATCCTCCATCGTATGAGCTGCGGTAGGGATGACGCGAAGGATAATCTCGCCCTTGGGAATCACAGGGTAGATGACAATCGAGCAGAAGAGGCCGTAGTTCTCACGCAGGTCGACGATGAGGTTGGTGCCCTCTGCCTCGCCACCCTTCATATAGATAGGTGTTACGGGCGACTGTGTAACGCCAATTTCGAAGCCGTTTTCGGTAAGGCCCTTCTGCAATGCGCGTGTAATCTCCCAGAGTTTCTCCTGATACTCAGGGTGCTTACGGATGAGGTCGAGGCGCTTGAGTGCTCCGATAACCATAGGCATAGGCAGCGACTTGGCATAGAGCTGCGAGCGCATATTGTAACGGAAGAGGTTGATGAGCCAGCGAGGACCTGCCACGAAGGCACCGATGCCCGCCATCGACTTAGCGAAGGTGTTGAACAGCACATCAATCTCGTCCTGAACGCCGAAGTGGTCACCCGTACCCTTTCCGTGTGTACCCATAGTACCAAAGCCGTGGGCATCGTCGACAAGGAGACGGAAGCTAAAGTCCTTCTTGCACTTAACAATAACATCGAGGAAGCCGAGGTCGCCCTTCATACCGAAGACACCCTCGGTGATGACGAGCACACCGCCATTCTGCTGCTCAGCCAGCTCCGTAGCGTGCTTGAGTTGTAGGCGGAGCGACGCCTCGTCGTTGTGGGCATATACGAAACGCTTACCTGGGTGCATACGAAGACCATCGATGATGCAGGCGTGACACTCCTTGTCGTAGACCACCACATCGCGTGGCGAGAGTAAGCAGTCGATAATCGAGATCATACCCTGGTAGCCGAAGTTGAGCAGGAAGGCGTCCTCCTTGCCCACGAACTCAGCGAGCTCCCTCTCGAGCTGCTCGTGGTACTTGGTCTGTCCCGACATCATACGCGCACCCATAGGGTATGCCATACCGTACTCCTTACCTCCCTGAGCATCAGCCTCTCGCACCTCTGGGTGGTTGGCCAATCCGAGGTAGTTGTTCAAGCTCCAGTTAAGCACAGGCTTACCACGGAACATCATATGAGGGCCCAACTCGCCCTCCAACTTAGGGAATGCGAAATAGCCGTGTACTGCCGACATATACTGACCAATAGGGCCACCGGCATTCTTTGATAAACGATCGAAAATATCTACCATTATTGCAAATATTGAGTTAATAAATTCTCCTCCATCACTCTTGGCTCGCCTCCACATCTATCTCTTCCGAGGCTCACCTAAGTAGCTGCGCAAAGGTAGTATAATTTTTATTCCAGCCTCCATCTTACAATCAAAAAGAACTATATACCAAATAAAAATAGGTAAAAATACTTATAAAAAATGTATAGCAAGGCTCCTTTCTCGTTGCACTCATTTTACCAATCCTCACATACGCTTCAGTATGCTGCGGTTGTTAAAATGTCGTGCGCCTAAAATTAGCTCTTGCTATACAATTTTTTCCTTGAGTGGTAGGAAGGTGAAAAAGAAAAGCACCCAGCGAAGTGGGTGCTTGTTGTTAGCGTGGAGGCTTGGTGCTACATAATCACAAAGTAGACCAGAGCGCCAGCAAGGTAGCCGAGGAGGACGATAGGCGTCAGGCGCTTGAGGTAGTAACCAAACGATATCTTCTCCATACCCATAACCGTAACGCCTGCTGCCGAACCGATAATCAGGATGCTACCACCCGTAACGGCGCAGTAGGCCAGCAGCGTCCAAAATGAGCTATCTGCGGCATAGGTGCCAACCTCAGCGATTGGGAACATACCCATCGTTGCCGACACAAGGGCCACATTATCGAGGAACGACGACATAACGCCAAGTACAATAGCGATGATATTGGCGTTGCCGAAGGTCTCGTTGAGGTAGTTAGCGAGGATGGTGAGCTGACCTGTAACGATGAGCGCCTGCACCGACATCAAGATGCCGAGGAAGAAGAATACGGTGCTGATGTCGACACGAGCAAGGGTGCGATGCACGCGCAAGTTCTGAAGCTCATCCTCCTCCGAGTCGGCATATCTGCGGTCGGTGATGGCCCAGAGCACCACAAGGCCGATAAGCACGCCCATAAACGGAGGTAGCTCGATAAGTGTCTGGAGGATAGGCACTAATGCCAACGAGCCAAGACCGATATAGAGCACCGCCTTGCGCATCTTAGGGCTAATCTTACTATCGTCGCCGCTTGCTGCAAGTGGCTCTACCGTGCCCTCCTTAGGCAGCATAAATGTGGCGATTGTGAGTGGTACAAGGAGCATCACGAGGGATGGTACGATAAGTGAGGTAAACTGGTGTACGGCCGACACATTGCCACCTGTCCAGAGAAGCAGCGTGGTGACATCGCCAATAGGCGAGCACGAGCCACCAGCATTTGCCGCAACGATAATCATACCGCTGAAGAGCAGACGCATATTGCGCTCAGGGATGAGCTTGCGCGCAATGGCGATAAGCACGATGACGGTGGCAAGGTTGCCCAAGAGGATAGACATAAAGAAGGTGGTGAAGCACAAGATCCAGAGCAGCTTACGCTGGCGATTTGTGGTGATCGACTGCGAGATGACGCCAAAGCCACCGTGGCTGTCGATGATGTCGATGATGGCCATCGAGCCAAGCACGAAGAAGAGCGTGGTGGCAACATCGCCTAGGCCGAGGATGAGCTTACGCTCGACAAATGCAAATGCAAGCTCGTGCTTCGACATACTCTGCAATTCGGGGAAGATTGAGAGTACCTCCTTGACATGCGCAGGAGGGTTGATTAGTAGATATTGGTCGGCGTTGATGATGAACATCGCCCAGAGCAGAATAGCCATACCTACGGCCGTTGCTGCCTTGTTAACCTTGATGACATCCTCGAAGGCGATAGCCAGGATTCCGAGGATGAAGATAACGGGCATCAGATAGTAAGATAACATATTGGTTGGTTTTATGGTTAAAAATAGTTAATTCTTGCGCAAATATATAATTTTTTTCTGAAAAATACTCTCCTCGTCGAAAAAAGAGGCGCGACATTCAACATTTTTGTGTAACTTTGTCGCACTCGAAATAAATATAAATATATATTAAAATTACCAGATATTATGACCATCGAACTCAGCGAACAGGAACAGTTGCGCCGCCAATCACTCAAGGCGTTGCGCGACCTCGGCATCAACCCCTACCCAGCGGCTCGCTACGAGGTGAACGCCTCAGCGCGTGAGATTGCCGAAAAGTTCGACCCAGAGAAGGGTAACTACCAGCAGGTATCTATCGCCGGCCGTATTATGAGCCGTCGTATTATGGGCTCGGCGTCGTTCTTCGAGCTTCAGGATGCTACGGGCCGTATTCAGGTCTACATCCGTCGTGACGACATCTGCCCTGAGGGTGACACCACTCTCTACAACACCGTATTCAAGAAGCTCCTCGACATCGGCGACTTTATCGGCGTTGAGGGTTTCGCGTTCCATACCAACACCGGCGAGCTATCGGTACACTGCCAGAAGTTTACCGTACTCTCTAAGTCGGTGCGTCCATTGCCTGTTGTAAAGCAGAAGGATGGTCAGGTGTTCGACGCCCTCACTGACCCAGAGGTTCGCTATCGTCAGCGCTACCTCGACCTCGTGGTTAACCCACAGGTTAAGGATACATTCGTTAAGCGCGCTAAGATTATGCAGACTATGCGCGACTTCTTCAACGAGCGTGGTTACCTCGAGGTGGAGACCCCAATCCTCCAGCCAATCCCTGGTGGTGCTGCGGCGCGTCCATTCATCACGCACCACAATGCCCTCGACATCGACTTCTATATGCGTATTGCTACTGAGCTCTACCTCAAGC
Source organism: Alistipes sp. (assembly GCA_017631255.1). Classification (GTDB taxonomy): domain Bacteria; phylum Bacteroidota; class Bacteroidia; order Bacteroidales; family Rikenellaceae; genus Alistipes. The sequence goes on along the minus strand of JAGBTP010000062.1, from coordinate 10,970 downwards.
GCCTCATCGTAGGTGGCTTCGACGGCGTTTACGAGTTCGGTAAGAACTTCCGCAACGAGGGTATGGATAGAACGCACAACCCAGAGTTCACTTGTATGGAGATATATGTTGCGTACAAGGACTACATCTGGATGCAGGAGTTCACCGAGCAGATGCTCGAGCGTGTGGCTATGGCTGTTAACGGCACTACGGATGTTGTCCTCGACGGCAAGACTATCTCGTTCAAGGCTCCTTTCCGCCGTGTGACTATGACCGACGCTATCAAGGAGAAGACTGGCTACGACATCACAGGCCAGAGCGAGGAGCAGCTTCGTGAGGCGTGCCAGCGACTCAATGTCGAGATCGACGAGACTATGGGTAAGGGTAAGCTCATCGACGCCATCTTCGGCCAATACTGCGAGGAGCACCTTGTGCAGCCTACATTCGTGACGGACTATCCAATCGAGATGTCGCCACTGTGCAAGCGTCATCGCGATAATGAGGAGCTTACCGAGCGTTTCGAGCTCTTCGTAAATGGTAAGGAGTTGTGTAACGCCTACTCCGAGCTCAACGACCCTATCGACCAGCTTGAGCGCTTCCAGGAGCAGATGCGCCTATCGGAGAAGGGTGACGACGAGGCTATGACCATCGATATGGACTTCGTGCGAGCCTTGGAGTATGGTATGCCATCGTGTTCAGGTATGGGTATCGGCATCGACCGCCTCACAATGTTTATGACGGGCGAGACATCAATTCAGGATGTTCTCTTCTTCCCTACGATGCGTCCCGAGAAGAAGGTTGTGGCTGACGCCGAGGAGGTATATACCGAGGCAGGCATTCCACAGGAGTGGGTGGCTGTTGTTCAGAAGATGGGCTACATCACCCTCGAGGCGTTTAAGAATACCGCTGCTACGGGTGGTATGAAGCTATTTAACGACCTCTGCGGTTTCAATAAGAAGAATAAGTTGGGCCTTGCTACTGCCGAGATTAAGGCGTGGATCGAGGCTAATAAGGAGTAATTAAACAAGAAATATCGTTATAAGAGTATGAGAAAGAAGATTGTAGCAGGTAACTGGAAGATGAATACCCTCCCAGCTGAGGGTGTCGAGCTTGCTAAGGGTGTTGCTGCTGGCAAGGCAGAGGTTTGCGACTGCGTGAACTTCATCGTATGTCCTCCATTCACACACCTCCACAGCGTTATCGAGACCCTCAAGGGCTCGAACATCGCCGTAGGTGCACAGGATTGCGCTACCGAGGCTAAGGGTGCTTACACCGGTGAGGTGTCGGCAGCTATGATTGCAGCCCTCGGTTGCGAGTATGTTATCTTGGGCCACTCTGAGCGCCGCCAGTACTATGGCGAGACCTCGGAGACTCTCAACAAGAAGATGGCGCAGGCCTATGCCAACAACCTCAAGCCTATCTACTGCGTAGGTGAGAACCTCGAGGAGCGTGAGGCAGGTCGTCACTTCGAGGTGTGCAAGCAGCAGCTCGAGGAGGTTGTGTTCAACCTCACTGAGGAGCAGTTCGCTGACCTTGTTATCGCCTACGAGCCTGTATGGGCCATCGGCACAGGCAAGACCGCTACTGCTGAGCAGGCAGAGGAGATTCACGCCTACATCCGCGAGGTGTTGCGCTCTAAGTTCGGTGCAGCAGCCGAGGAGTGCGCTATCCTCTACGGTGGCTCTTGTAAGCCATCAAACGCTGGCGAGATCTTCTCTAAGGAGAATGTAGATGGTGGTCTTATTGGTGGTGCGGCTTTGAAGGCCGAGGACTTTATCGGTATTGGTAAAGCGTTCTAACAAGAGTACTTTGTTGTGATAAGGGGTCATCTGCGACCTCTCAATCAAAAGAGCGAATGGGCAGTACACTTTAGTACAGTCCATCCGCTCTTTCTCTTTCTGACAACGAAGCATATTCACAATCCCCCTAAATCCCTCTCCGAGGGATGCGATATTTACAATCCCTCTAAATCCCCCTTTGAGAAGGGGGACTTGGATTGGGAAGTGGGGCTTGGATTGGGAAGTGGGGAAGGTTGGGGCAAAAATTAAGGCTGTCCCTCGGGGCAGCCCTAATCTATTATATATGCCTAACCTATTATATATATAGGTATCGCTTAGCGCTTGCGTAGCTTAACGACATTCTCCACGTGGTGTGTGTGGGGGAACATATCGACGGGCTGCACAGCAAGAATCTCATACATATCGCTCAGGATAGCCAGGTCGCGTGCCTGAGTCGATGGGTTGCAGCTCACATATACCATACGCTCTGGCGCTGCACGCTTGATAACCTCGAGTACCTTCTCATCGACACCTGCGCGTGGTGGGTCGAGGATGATGACATCGGGCTGGCCGTTGCGTGCCACGAAGCTGTCGCTAAGCACATCCTTCATATCGCCAGCGTAGAAGGTGGTATTGTCGATGTTGTTAATCGCTGAGTTAATCTTCGCATCCTCGATAGCCTCAGGCACATACTCCACGCCCACAACCTTCTTAGCCCTGCGAGCGCAGAAGTTGGCGATGGTACCCGTACCGGTGTAGAGGTCGTAAAGGATGTCACCCTCCTTGAGGTCGGCGAACTCGCGCGTAACCTTATATAGCTCGTATGCCTGCTCCGAGTTGGTCTGGTAGAAGGACTTAGGACCCACCTTGAACTTCAAGCCCTCCATCTCCTCGATGATGTGGTCCTTGCCTGCAAAGCATATAGGTTCACGGTCACCCAGCGAGTCGTTCCACTTCTCGTTAATCATATAGATGAGCGAGGTAATCTCTGGGAACGAGCTCTGGAGGTGCGACATCAAGGCGTTGATGCGCTCAGTGTCGTTCTCGTTGAACACCACGATGACCATAACCTCACCCGTCGAGGCGGTGCGCACCACCATAGTACGCATCAGGCCCTCGTGTGCGCGTGCGTTGTGGAACGAGTAGCCATTCTCGATGCAGAAGTGCTTAGCCGCAAGGCGTATCTTATTCGAGAGGTCGACCTGCAAGTGACACTTCTCGATGTCGAGCACCTTGTCGAAGCAGCCAGGGATGTGGAAGCCCACGGCAGGCTCCGCCGCAATGTCGGCACCCGAAGCCACCTCCTCGTATGTGAGCCAGCGCTTGTCGGCGAAGGTGAACTCGAGCTTATTGCGGTACTCGCGTGTGCGCTCCGAGCCGAGGCAGGGCATAACCTCTGGTATGTCGAGGTGGCCGATACGCACGAGCTGATCCTCGACCTGCTGACGCTTCTGCTTGAGCTGCTCCTCGTATGGCAGGTTCTGCCACTTGCAGCCGCCACAGGTGCCAAAGTGCTGGCAGAAGGGCTCAACCCTCAGTGGTGACTTCTCGACAAAGCGCACCACGGTACCCTCCATATAGCGGCGGTGGTGCTTGCGAATCTGCACATCGACAACATCGCCTGGCAGGGTCATAGGCACAAAGACAACCTGATTCTCGTGCTTACCCATAGCCTTACCCTCGGCTGCGAGGGTGGTTATCTGCAACCCCTCGATAAGGGGATAGTCCTTTCTTCTCTTTCCCATGTCCGAAAAAATTAAAACGCTTTAGTTCTATTGCTCTCAGCATCCTTCTCCAATATGTCGTCGCCCTCCCACTCGAAGAACTCGAACGAGTCGCAACCCTCGAGGCTGAAGCGCGTGTAGGTGATAGGCAGACCCATCGCCACGAACTTAGTCTCGTAGGCGGTCTTTACCGATAGCACCTCGTCGGCATATCCCGAGCCGTAGATGTCGTCGTTCTGCACCTCGACCTTGAGTCCAAGGCGCTCTATAACGGCAGCAGTATAGTTGTAGAGGTGCTTCGAGTCGGTCTTGAGGTTGATGATGCCGTCGTCGGCGAGCATCTGTTTGTAGTCGGCAAGGAACAGCGGCGATGTGAGGCGCTTCTTGGCACGACGGCTCTTGAGCTGTGGGTCGGGGAAGGTGATCCATATTTCGGCAATCTCGCCCTGAGCGAAGAACGAGCGTATGAACTCGATGCGTGTGCGCACGAAGCCCACATTCGACATACCACGCTCGGTGGCGGTCTTAGCACCACGCCACATACGCGCACCCTTGATGTCGATGCCGATGTAGTTCTTGTCGGGGTTGCGCTCAGCGAGGGCTATGGTGTACTCACCACGACCGCAGCCCAGCTCCAGGATGATTGGGTTGTCGTTGTGGAAGAACTCCTTGTGCCAGCGTCCCTTGAGCGGATGGTCCTTGTGGAATATATCCTCGAACTCGGGCTGCACCATGCAGCTAAATGTTAGGTTTTCAGCGAATTTCTTAAGTTTATCCTTTCCCATAGTGGTGGGTATTATCGTTTCCTTGGTTATGCTATCGTTCTGTCTCGCTGCTTGTGATTAGCAGGCCTATCGAGCTTATGCCCTCGGTCGTAGCCTCGGGTTTGAGGCGGAAGAGGTAGCGACCCTCGCGTGCAAGGAGCACATTGCGGCGATAGAGGAAGGTGTGCTCCGCAGGGCGCATATCTCCGAGGCGAGGTATGCGCAGCGTGAAGGGCTCCTCGAGTACCAGCGAGTCGGGCGACACACTGAGGATGCTCATCGCTACCGAGTCGGCCACATAGCCACTCCCGTAGCGCACTACGATAGATATGTCACGACGGCTGAGCGTGTCGACATTGTCGTAGTAGAACTCCTCGACCGTGCTCCACACTTCACGCTCCGTATCGCGCATCTCGACACTGCGCCCCTGCTGTGTGCAGGCCGCTGCGACGACTGCGCAAAGCGCTATGGCTGTGAATATTATACCTCTCATAACTCTTGCTCTATACTCTATTTTGCTTGGCTAACTACTCCTGTCGTGGCTCCTTTGGCTCATGATTCTCGCGTGGCTCACGAGGCTCTCGCTGCTCCCTGGGCTCACGATTCTCGCGTGGTTCACGAGGCTCTCGCTGCTCCCTGGGCTCACGATTCTCGCGTGGTTCACGAGGCTCTCGCTGCTCCCTGGGCTCACGATTCTCACGACCCTCCCTTGGCTCGCGCTTCTCTCGTGGCTCACGGTTTTCGCGAGGCTCTCTATTCTCCTGACCCTCACGATGCTCACCATCAGGTTTGCCACCACGACGATTGTTGCGACGATTGTTGCGACGGTCGCCTCTCTCATTGCGCTCATTGCGCTCGCCTCTCTCATTGCGGTCACCACGCTCACCGTTGCGCTCAGTGCGCTCGCCTCTCTCGTTGCGGTCGCTATTACGCTCTACGCGCTCGGTGCGTGCCTCGGCCTGATGTGTAGAGTTCTCGGTAGTAGCCTCAGTAGTAGCTGGTGCGGTCTCGCCCTTAGCCTGCTCATTGCGTGGTGGACGCTGACGCTTATCGCGCTGTCTGCCCTCACGACCCTCACGACCCTCGCGTGGTTCTCTGTTTTCGCGTGGCTCACGATTATCTCGTTTCTCACGACCTTCACGACCCTCGCGTGGTTCACGACCTTCACGACCCTCGCGCTGCTCTCTTGGTTCACGACCTTCACGATTCTCACGACCCTCACGCTGCTCCTTAGCCTCGTCGCCATTGTGTGCCTTAGGCTCTGCTGCGCCCTGCTCGTCGCCTCTCTCGTTGTCGTTGGCTCTCGCCTCACCCTTAGAAGCCTTGTCGCCCTTGCGCTTGTTACGCTTGTTGCGCTTGCGCTTATTGTCGAAGCGGGTGATGCTATCCTCCTCGCTGCGGTATGTAGGCTCCTCGACGCGCTCCTCGCCAGCACTGCCGAGTAGCGACTCGACCTTCTCGCCCGCACGGTTGAGGGCGATAATCTCCTTCACACGGCTGATAGGTAGTGTGGTGAGGTTGACGATGGTATTCTTGCTTGTCGAGAACGACATTGTACCCGCCAGTGGGTCAATCTTGATGAGGTAGTACTCGCCATCGAGTGCCTGCAATGGTTCACGCAGGCGTGGTAGTGCCCGGCGTGCGTCGGCATATACATCGTACTCGTACATAAGGCAGCACTTCAACTTCGAGCACTGGCCTGCAAGTTTCTGTGGGTTGAGCGATATCTCCTGCATACGCGCTGCATTGGTCGTGACGCTCGAGAAGCTCGACATCCACGATGAGCAGCACAGCTCCCTGCCGCAGGCACCGATGCCACCGATGCGTCCCGCCTCCTGACGCGCACCAATCTGCTTCATCTCGATGCGGATATGGAACCTCTCAGCAAAGACCTTGATAAGCTCACGGAAGTCGACACGCTCGTCGGCAATGTAGTAGAAGATAGCCTTGAGCTTATCGCCCTGATACTCCACATCGCCAATCTTCATATTCAGACCCATATCGGCGGCAATCTGTCGCGATGCGATCATCGTCTCGTGCTCGAGGGCTATGGCCTCCTGCCAGCGCTCGATGTCGTAGGGGCGGGCCTTGCGGTAAATCTTCTTAAACTCGCCATTGTGGGGGTTGAAGCCCACGCGACGCATCTGCTTAGCCACCATATCGCCCGTAAGCGAGATGATGCCGATGTCGTGACCCGGCTGTGCCTCTACGGCTACGATGTCGCCTCGTTTGAGGTCGAGGTTGTTGATATTCTGGTAGTAGGAGCGACGCGTATTCTTGAATCGCACCTCGAATATATCGGTAGGTATGTTGTCGGGATACTCCTCGAGCCAGTTGGTTTCGTGGAGCTTGTAGCAATCCTCCACAGCTATGGCATCCATCTCGTCGCCACAGTCGCAGAAGCAGCATCCTCGCCCAATTTCGGGCATATGTTTTTTATAGCAACTCATTATCGTATAATTCGGTTATCAATATACATATACAAATCGGGGTAAAGATAACAAAAAATTGTGGAATCTAAAAGTTCGAATAGCAAGAATAGTGCGTTTGGCTGCAAATCACTCTTTTTTCGCTATGCAGCGCCTAAAACCAGATGGTGGCGCTGAGGTAGTAGGTGCGGGGATAGCTGTATAGTAGACGGTCGGCAAGAGGCTCGATATGTTGCCTATGTTGCTGGGTGACGACGACGATCCTATCCTGCTCGTAGCCACGCTGTACAGCGCTGCTGCCCAATAGGTTGCGCACCGAAAAGTCGATGTTGATGTTCACCCTCTTGAGGTGGAATATCTTGCGGATGTAGAGGTCTATGGTGGCCACATCGCTGAGGCGCTGCTGCGCGGTAAGCATCGTGCGGTGTTCGTCCGATGAGGCTATGTTTAACACGCGCTCGCTGCGACGCACAAACGAGGGTGTTACATACCTCAGGCCACAATATGTCACCGCAGCGCGTAGCTGCCACCCCGCGCGCGAGTACTCCACATCACCATAGATGGCCACCTCGGGTGTGCCGATGTTGTGGCCCCGCATTGTGGCGCGTGAGAGCGAAAGGAGGGTGTTGTCGGCATCGGAGTATAGCGCTACGCTGGCGTCGTCGGTGTAGCGGCAGGCCATAGCTGTGGCGGTGATAGTGGAGTGGAGGCGCTGCGTCCACGCGATGCTGGCGCTAAGCTCGAGGCCTGTGTTGGTGTAGTCGATGCCCCGAACGGAGCAGTTGACATAGGTGCGGGCGAGGTTGTCGTAGTGGCGCGTGGTGCGGCTGCCGTTGAAGGTCGAGAAGGCAAAGAGCGAGCTCTCGAGGCGCAGTCTGTCGCCGAGGCTTAGGTTATATGTGGCCTCAAATGCAAGGGTGGTGCGTAGGTCTATATCGCTGATTTTGCGATTGTTGTATTCGGGTTGTAGGAAGATGTCTTTCGCATCGGGGCTCTCGCCGCTAAGTATTGCGCTGAGGCCGAAGGTGTGGATGTCGATGTTGTGGCGCCAAGCGAGAGCGAGGCGGTAGGGGCTCAGAATCTTGCTGCCCGACCTGCCGTAGGAGCCGCTGCCAGGGAAGAGCTCCTTCTCGAAGTAACCACGACGCTCGATGCTTTCGGTGGCGATGGCTGCGGCGGCACTTAGCGAGCCTGCATCGTAATGCCAGAGGAGGCTGGCGTGGAGCGATGCGCGTAGGGTGCTCAAGCGATAGTCATAGGCGTAGCGGTCGCCCTCGTGGACAACTCTATCGGGGTGGCGTAGATCGTTCTGCCTGTGGGAGTTATAGGTGTTGTCATCGTTATTGTAATAGTCGAGGTCTATGATGTGGTCGGCACCGAGGAGGTCCTCCATAACCTTGAAGTGGCGCGTGGTGGTGTAGTCGAGTATGATGCTGCCGCTGAGGAGGATTGCGCCGATGCGACTCTCGAGCTGGGCCGACGCGGCGGTATGTGTGATATTCTCGCGTCTCAGGTCGACGGCATAGCGCGCGTGGCCATCGCTTTGCAGGGCGTTGGTGTGGTAGAGGTCGTCCCAATTAATCTGCGTGTAGGCGGTGTTGTTCGTCGTCCACGCCGAGGTCACCTCGGGGCGGCTGGCGTCGTTTGCGTATGAGGGTAGGTAGTGGTAGTTGTCGGGCATAGGCGTAGGGGCGTCGTACCAGGCGAGTGCCGAGGTGGAGCGCATTTTGATGCCTATGTCGGCGGCGAGGCGGAGCGTGGTGGCGGCGCTGAGGCGATAGTCCCAGAGGGCTATGACCTCGGGCGATAGGTATCTGAATACGCGTGAGTTACGCATTTTACCGTTCTGGAAACCCCACGATGGATTGTAGAGATTGTTGCCCGTAAGGGCGAAGGCCTCGGCATAGGAGTACTGTCTTTCGGCGCGCTCGGAGTAGGGTAGCATCGCAATGATGCTTATGCCGCTGCGGCGTGTGGTGCGCGAGAGCTCGGCGGCAAGGTTGAGGCTGTTGGTGTGGAGGGCGTCGATGTGGAGGTCTCGACCCGTACGCAGGCGGGCGTAGTGGGTGATGCTCCAGTCGTCGTCGAGGCGTATGCCGTTGCGTGCGGGCTTCCAAGTGGCACGGTGGCTGATGCCAGCAGTATAACCGCGACCCGAAAACTCGCCTCGCACCATCTGCCGCTCGTAGGTTTTGTCGCGCTCAAGGCCGAGGCGGAAATCATAGGTGGCGATGGTGGCTCCCGATATGGCAAGATTTGTGCTCGGTGCATCGCTGCTTGTGTGGCCTATGCCCGTGTATCTATCTTGCCTTATGCCGAGTGTCATAAGGTTTGTGGCGGAGTAGCGGTCGAGTACGATGCCACCCACTAAGTGTACCTCCTCGTCTTGCTCTCTGCCTCGAGGCCTGAAACCGTAGTTTGAAAGGGCGTAGTTGGCGTTATATGCCTTGAGTGTTAGTAGGTTGTAGCTGTGCGATGCGGTGAATATGGAGTCGGCGGGTAGTGGTAGACTCTCCTCCTCGTCGTAGTATTTGTAGAGGCGGTAGTCGTAGTCGTAATCCTGCGCAGCGGCGGCCATAATGCTGCATAGCGCTGTGGCAACTGCGAAGACTATCTTTATGACTCGGCTCAGAATCATCGGCATTGGGTGTTAGTGCTATACAAAGATAAGAAAATATATTGTTAAAAGTCCAATCCTCGGTCAAAGATTTTGGCCTACGAGCGGCATAATATCCCGTCCGCCCTTGCTAAATTTGACCATATTCCTAATATCGCAGTCTTGCACCCAAAGCTGCCCAATTTGCTCGCTCCGACGCCCCGAGGTAAAAAGTGGCTATACCTTATATAATATAGATAGATATGCCGATGGTTGCATAAATATGAAGAAAGTGACTAATTTCTAAAAAATATTGATTATTTATTTTGTAGTTTGAAAAAAAGTCTTTAATTTTATGTTCCGCAAAGGGACTTAAGACTCCAAGGTGCGGTTTCGGCCCACGGAGAGGCGAGTCAAGCGTAGCAAGAAAAAACCTAAAAACTAATATACTATGAAAAACTATTTGGCAAAAGAGATTAAGAACATCGTTCTCATTGGTGCGCCTGGCACTGGAAAAACTACCCTTGCTGAAGCAATGGCTTTCGAGGGTAAGGTTATTGATCGCAGGGGTAGCGTAGAGAATTGCAACACAATCTCGGATAATACTGATATCGAGCACGAGTACAAGCGCTCGATCTACTCAACAACCCTCTTTACAGAGTTTATGGGCCGCAAGCTCAACATCATTGACTGCCCAGGTTCGGACGACTTCTGTGGTTCGCTCTTCTCTGCATTCAAGGTGGGTGATGTCGGCGTTATGGTGCTCAACGCACAGAACGGCTGGGAGGTAGGCTCTGAGCTTCAGTCGCGCTACGCTCGCATCCTTAACAAGCCACTCATCGGTCTTGTTAACCAGCTCGACGGCGATAAGGCTAACTTCGAGGCTACGGTTGAGGGTATTCGTGCCAACTCATCGGTTAAGCCTGTTATCGTTCAGTACCCAGTGAACCAGGGCGCTGGCTTCAACTCGTTCATCGATGTGCTTATGATGAAGATGTACACCTTCGTTGACGAGAACGGTACTCGTGAGGAGCACCCAATCCCAGAGGCAGAGCTTGAGCGCGCTAACGCTCTCAACCAGGAGCTCGCTGAGGCTGCTGCAGTTTACGATGACGCCCTTATGGAGCTCTACTTCGAGAAGGGTTCGCTCACTCAGGACGATATTCGTGCAGGTTTGAAGCTCGGCGTATCGAAGCGTGATGTGATGCCTATCTTCTGCGCATCGGGTAAGCGTGATATCGGTACTAAGCGTCTTATGGAGTTTATCATCAATGTTGCTCCAGGTCCATTGAAGGCACCTGCATTCCTCTCTACCGAGGGCGAGGAGCTCATCGCTAACGAGGAGGAGCCAACAGTAGTATTCGTATTCAAGAGCCAGATCGAGCAGCATATCGGCGAGATCACCTACTTCCGTGTTGTTCGTGGTAAGGTGACCGAGGGTATGGAGCTTGTGAACTCTCGTACAGGCAACAAGGAGAAGCTCTCGCAGCTCTTCGCCGTTGCTGGTAAGAACCGTGTTAAGGTTGCTGAGCTTTCGGCTGGTGACATCGGTTGCACCGTTAAGCTTAAGGGTACCCGTACCAACGACACCCTCGCAGCGCCCGCAGCTCCCGTGGCCGTAGAGCCTATCGTATTCCCCGAGCCTCGCTACCGCGCAGCAGTGAAGGCCAAGGAGCAGAACGTCGAGGAGAAGCTCGGCT
>JAGBTP010000061.1 GCA_017631255.1 Alistipes sp. | reverse complement strand
GCAACAGAGAATGCTACGATGCCATCAGCGCAAGAGTTAACAGTAATCCACTCAGCAGTAGTTGTTGCAGTAGCCTCAACGCCCTCAACAGCGTTATTTACGCGGAAAGCGATCTCGCCCTCACCACCAGCAGCCTCGAAAGTGTCGTTAGCTGAGTCGATGATGACCTCAGGAGCTGGAGCAACATACTCAGCCTGCTTTACAGTAACCTTGAACTCGAGCATACCGTAAGTAGCGGTGATGGTAGCCTCACGAGCTGCGCCAGTGTTAGCGTCAACCATAAATGCGATCTCACCGTCAGCCTGACGAACAGCCAAGTTATTAACCCAAGACTGGTTAGACTTAGCAGTTACATTAACGCCATCAACAGGATTCTCGAGCTTAAACTCGATAGTACCTACTGCGCTATCCTGACCAAACTCCATAGTCGCCTCAGAAACGAGCTCGAATACTGGAGTAAGAGGAGCAGCCTTGTAAGCAGCCTGCTTAACAGTAACAACAAATGAGAGCTCGCCATAAGATACAACAACTGAAGTCTCGCGTGCCTCCTCAACCTCGTTAGCCTCAACGGTGAAGGTTACGGTCTCACCTACGGTTACATCAGCAACCCACGCTGCCTCGCAATTAGCTGCGAGAGTTGTACCCTCAACTGCGTTCTCCAAGGTGTACTCAATAACACCCTCGCCACCCTCAGCAGCGAAGTCCATAACAGCGTCAGACACAAGTGTGAGCTTAGGCTGATTTGGCTGTGGCTCTGGCTCAGGCTTTACCTCGTCAGTCGCACTCTTTGTACAACCCACTGCCAACAATGGCATAGCGAGAAGCAAATAGAAAAGATTTCTAAGTTTCATAATAGTATTAATTGTTTAAGTGTTAAAAGTTTGTCACACAAAAGTCGTTTTCCAATTTACAAAAATACAACTTTTTTCCAAAACTACAACACCTACGCGCCACATTTTTCGTGATGCGTAGGTGCAAGCGTTTATTTCGTCGCGCGTCCTACTTCGCAAGTGCGCCTGCAACGCTACCTGTGATAGCATTGCCAGCATCATCCTTACAGCCGTAGTGGATGGTCACAGCATCGCCCTCAACAACGATCTGGAGTGCACCCTCAACCATAGGCGCCATAACATCGCCCTTGATGGTGTTGTTCGTAAGCTTTGCGTACCAAGTACCAACCAAGCCCTCACCCAAGAGACCTGGCATAAAACGGTTGCGGTAGTCAACAACGCCACTCAATGCAAGTGCCTGATATGTACCTGCGAAGTCGGTGCTCGATGGTGTGAAGACATCTACTGCAAAGTAGTCGTTGTCCTTAACAGCCTCGATAAACCAGTTCTGCTGGCCATTCTCATTTACATCGCCATAGCAGACAGCGGTGAAGGTAGCACCCTCGACATTAAACTCCACATCCTCGGTGAAGGTAGAGAGGATATGACCGATTGTGGTCTGCAACTCGCCCTCGAAGGTCACGAGGTGCTTCTCACCCGAGGTGAACTCGATAGATGCGGTAAACTTACCATCCTCAACGGTGATGGCAGCCGCCTTGAAGCCTGCCGAAGTAGCATAGTCACCCTCAGCATCCATCACAGCATACCAGCTACCCTCGTCAGTGAAGGTCTTGTCGGCATAGCTGTTTGTTGTGTCGAACTTATACTCGCCATTTGGGAGGATAGGGCACGCATCGTCAGCCACAACCTTGTTGTACATATCGAAGAAGTAGTATGTGCCGTTAGCCTTAGGCGAGCCATCGTTTGCTGCGCCGATATCCGAGAGGATTACATAGTAGTTAGGCACATCGCTGTACTCATTACCGAAGTAGATACCCTCGAAGCGCTTAGCCTTAAATACCACATCGTACTCACCATTCTTGCTACCCTTCTGCTTCACGGTGATAACGGCAAATGCCGCCTGGTAGGTAATCTTAACCTTCGCCTCACGCTCCTCGGTTGAGGTGTTAGCCTCAGCTGTGAGCTTCAATGTCTGGTTCTCGATAGTTGCCTCGAGCCACGCAGCATCCTCAACAACGGTAGCTGAGCCGTCGCCGGCATTCTTAAGCACGAAGGTGATGGTCTTGGTGCCACCCTCTGCCTCAAACTCAACTGCATTGACCGATGGTGTGATAATCACCTTTGGCTTTACCTCCTCACCCTTTGTGTTACAGCCCACGAAGGACACTGCCGCAACTGCGAGAAGCAATAAAAATCTTTTCATAACACTATTTTTTAAGTTTAACATTTAAGTCACAAACAATGGGGCAAATATACAACAAATAAATCATATTCGCAGCCATTGCCCACGGAAAATAGGCCTAAAAACGAAGGCTTGCGAACTGGATACCCAACTCGCAAGCCCATTTATCGTCGCCCGAAGGCGCTCACTTATTTGCGGAGGCTGATGCCCTTCACCGCAGCAGCACTCTTCTGTGTGTTCTTAGCTACGATGCGGCTCTTCTCCACAACCTTAGTCTCTGCCTTAGGAGCGTAAACCTGGCTGTTGAACTTAGCGTTGCTACGAGTAACAGACTGAAGCTCTGATGCAGGAGCGAGACGGCAAGTGCAAGCACCCTTTACGAAGTAGCCAGCATCGTCCCAAACCTCGAACTCAACAGATGCGTTGCCATCACCGCTATCGAGAATCTCAACCCAGCCATCTACGAATGGAGCCATAGTTACGCCATCGTTGGTATAGTACCACGAACCTGCGAGGTAGTTATAGTCATAGCCATATTCCAGATAACCACACACTGATGTATATGAACCATAGTTATTTGAGATGGTATACTCGCCGAAGAAGTCCTCAGTGCTATTAGCGCCTGCCAAGAGGTCGAACTGCACGAAGTCACCCTCCTGGCTGTTAGGCATAATAGCAACCGTCCAGTTCTGGTAACCTACCTCGTACCAATCGCCATAGTTCTCGTAGTAGAGCGTGTGGTCAGAGAGGTTACAAACGAGGTCAGATGTGAGGGTAGAGTATGTATCATCATTCTCGCCGCCACCTGTTACTTCATATATGGTAATATCGCTAGCCGCACGAGTAACCTTGTGAGTATCGCCGCTGGTCAACATTGTCACCTCAGCAACAACAGAGCCATCCTCGTTTACTACGATAGTACCAGAACCAAAGTAGTCAACATCCACATAGTCATAACCATACTCATCCAAAACATAGTAGCCGCTGTATGACAAGCTTGCAGTCCAAGGCTCGCCAGAGTCATACATATCGATTGTATAGGTACCAGCAGGGATCTTTGTGAGGTTACTATCTGCGATAGGAGCATAGAGGTCGAAGCGGTAGTAAGTACCATTTGGCAACTCGTAACCCTCCTCGTCAAGACCCACATCGCTGAGGAAGAGGTAGTAGTTATCGGCATAACCTGGGGTGTACTGATCGCCGAAGTAGTAAGCATAAGCATATGGAACATCCACCTCAACAATCTCACCTGGCTCAGTAGAGGCTGGTGCAGGGAGCTTAAGCTGACCATTGTATGTTACCTCGTGCTGAACGCCCTCGATAACAGCAGTAAGGGTTGCATTAGTGTCTGTAACTACGAGAGTAGCCTCAGCGAACGCTGTCTTAGGCACCTCGTAGTCAGTACCATCAGCATTTCTCGTGAAGTAGAAAGAGTATGCCGCGCTGATTGACCACTCAGCCATAGTGCTTGCAGGATCAAGGACATATGTACCAGGAGCTACGATGATGTTACCCTCGCCATCGAGCTCACCCTCAACGCTGTAAAGGTCGAGCTGATAGTAAGTACCACCTGGCTGAGCAACTCCATCCTCATCGAAACCTGCATCCGAGAGGTACAAGTAATAGTTAAATGTAGTACCGTAGTCGAAACCGTAGCAAACACCGCTGCAATCCAATGCCTCGAACACTACGCCCTCACCTAGCTCTGGACCTGGACCTGGCTCAACGCCCTCAGGAACCTCAACGGTAGGCGCACCCTCGAAGTTTACGATAAACTCATAGAAGTGCTCACTGTCGGCAAATGTAACCACGCGTGCAGAAACGCCAGTCTCAGTTACCTCGAGGAAAGCTGCGCTAAATGACATCTGGTCAACATTGTAAGGACCATTAGCATACCAGCAATTTGCAAGGTTGATATCACCAGCAGCGAATACATAACCCTCCTCTGCATCCTCAATAGATGCGTATGAGCCAGCAGGGATGGTTACCAAATTGCCATTGATAACACCAGGCTCGCCGTAGAGGTCGAACTTGAAGTAGTTACCACCAGGCTGAGCGTGACTATCGACGAAGTCCATATCCGAGAGGAACAACTCATACTCATACAAACCACCCTCAGCCTCATAAGCAAAGCCCTGGCAGAATGTAGCATTAACAGTAGTAGGCTCAGCAGGGACGATACCTGTAATCTGGCCTTCGTATGAGTAGCTATACCTCTCACCATCAGCATCGTAGAGTGATGACCAAATACGATAAGAGTCACCTGTAACCCAAATCTCAGCGCTACCATCAACGAAGACATACTTGCCAACGAGTTCTGGCTCATTTCCTGCAACATTAACCTGCATCATCTGACACAACTCTGGATTGTTGTTGAGTGTACCGTCAGCAACAGAGTAAGTACCTTCCACAAGGGTATTCTCGCCCTCAGGAACGATGAATGTGAGGCACAACGCGTAGATATAGTCGCCATCTTTAACCTGGAACTTGGTAATAATGTTGTTGTTAGGCAGGTTGTACATTGCAGATGGAATACGATTTGCACTCTCGTAAGACATCACGGTGATATCCTTAGCTGACTGCTTAACTTTCACGGTGTAAGGCGTCTCGAGGTAGTTCACATAGATTGTGGTCTCACGCCCCTCCTCTACGGTGTTTCTCTCCACATAGAATGTAACCTTGTTCTCACCCTCAGCTACGGTCAAATACTTGATCCACTCAGCCTCGCAGGTAGCAGTTACCTTAGCACCTGCAACAGGATTGTCCAATGTAAAGGTGATGACACCCTCGCCACCCCTTGCACTGAACTCCATAGGATACTCCGAGGTGATATTGAGCTTCGAAGGCTTGTTGTCGACCTCAGTCTTAGTACAACCCACGACGAACAGCGTCATCGCAAGAAGTAAACCAAAAAGATTTCTTAGTTTCATAATAGTATAATTTAAGAGTTTTTTGCATTAATGATACAAATATATAACAATTTTTTGAAAGAAATAAAAAAGATTCCACTTTTTTCTTGCTTTTCCGCAAAAAATTGAGGCTGCCCACCCATTTTGTGAACAGCCTCCGTTATTAAACTCTCTTCGTATTTAGGCCTCCGCCTCGGCAAGACCTAAGCCTCGGCAGCTCCAAGCTCCGCCGTTAGAACATATCAGCACGGAACTTAGGCGCACCAGCGTATGTCACGGTGTGGGTGCAATCATTGACACTGCAAGTAGCAAACTAAAAAAATTCTTCATTCTCATAATAATTCTCAAAATGTTTTTTATGCTTTAACAGTGCAAATAAATCACATTTCCCTAATTAAAAAGCCCCTGCGATATTTTTCTTCTCATTTTTATGATAAAAATGGTCTGCTTGGGCCTATGCACAAACGCCAACAACACTGTGGCACACCACTTTAGCACCTCCGCAACATACTGCCTCAACACCCTATTATGTCGCTCAGCACGCATACGCTGACTCACGCCCGTATTGTAGCACAGTCGCTCGAAGTACTCCTCCGTAAGTTTGGCTTCGGGGATTATATGATACATCACCGCTTCGGGCACATAGTAACACCTAAGTCCCAATGCCTCAGCCCTTTCGAAAATATCACTCTCCTCGCCACCTATGAGCGAGCCGCCCTTGCGTCCCAGCTCCGTGTCGAACACTCCCACGCGCTCAAAGAACTCCCTACGCATCGCCATATTACCGCCACCCGGAATCCTACCTTTCGGGAAGAGCTTCACACTGCGACCAAAGTCCATTGGGTTGGCGACGGGCTGCTCCGTGTAGCGTGACATCCATCGTGGTCTGCCCGTAGGATATTCAGCAACGATGCGACCGCCTGCCGACATAGCATCGCTATAATTGTCGAATAGCTCGATATACGCCCCGATGAAGCCCTCGACAATGCGCTCATCGTCGTCCACAAAGGCGAGGATATCGCCCTGCGCCACCTTGATGCCCGCATTACGCGCATACGACAACCCCTGCTGCTCCTCTCGCACATATACGATATTTAGCTTAGGATGTGCCAACCGAAACTCCTCGACACGCTCTGCCGTGTTGTCCTTGGAGTTGTTATCCACCACGATACATTCCCACAGCTCCGCCGCAGCACGCTGCATAGCGATGGAGCGCAGCGTAACCATCAGCTGCTCAGCACGATTGTATGTCGCAACGATAAGCGACAAGCGCAACTCTCTCTTCATATCTATTTTGACCATTATATTCTACTACTCCGACCTTAACTCAGCAGGCAACGATGGTATGTCGGCCTCGTCGCTAAAGGCATACCACTTACCCGCAATGTCGGCCATAAAGAACATCTGCTCAAAGGCTGGATATCCCTCAATATCAGCACCATAACCGACAAGCATAGCCCCGCTATCACCCGCCACCGAGGCAGCAATGTAGTAATCACCAGCCGTAGCATCGTAGTAACCCTCCTTGTCACCACCAACGAGGTATATATCCGCCTTGCCATACCCCGCACCAAGGTCGTAACCCTCCGCCACGCACTGCGACGCTATCGTTAAGGCATCGCTCGCAGCATCATACTCCACCACAATATCAAATGGCAACGCCTCCCAACCCTTGAGCAGGAACGACCTATTTGCCATCCTCGCCTCGAGCATCACACTATACTCCGCACCATTAGCACCCACTACGCGCCAATCACCAAGCCACGCCTCATACGCCTCAGATGCCGCCTGCTCACGAATCAGGAATGAGCTACTTACGGCATAGTCACCCGTAATCGTACCTTTGGCATCGAAGCCAAAGGCCACAGCGCGGTAGCGGCCAGGCATATCCACCTCGATAGGCAACATTGAGCTGTATCTGTAAAGCATATCCTCGAATTTTATCGCTGGCGAGTACTGTGCGTTGTATGCCTCGACATATGCCGCAATATCGCTACGCAAAGCCTCTGCCTCAGCCCTTAACGAGTTGATATTGTATTGGTTATCTGCAATGATAGCAATGCTGTAAAACTTTCTATCACGATTCACCATCTCCAGCACATTTTCCACCTTCGTGCCATCAATCCACTCCGACGACATATAGCTGAGCTTCCACTCGCCATTGCATTTCATACCGTACTCGTCGACCCTCTCGGTACGAAAACGCACCTCTGCAGGCACGCCATAAACACGACCTCGCTTCGTAACTCCGGCCACCACATAGCGATACTGCGTGTCGTGCTCAAGACCACCTATCGTGATGATATAACCATTTGCACTCTGCAACACGCTCACCCTACCACTGCTAAGCTCCTCATTAACAAGGTCAGCAGCAGGTGTCGTGAGGTCCGTAGTCACAAAGCCGTACCAGGAGCACTCCGCATCGCTATCATAAGAGACCTCAACAACCACCGAGTCGTGCTCAATACAACCCAACTTCACGCCAAACTCCACCGCCGGCATAGACGGCTCAACCTCATCCCTCCTGCACGCAACGAGGAGTAGCAGCGATAAAACTACGATAAGGGCAATGCGCGATATACTCACATACGCACGCGCCACAATGCCTCTCGACACTTCGCCCGACGCACGCGATGCCATAACTATATTTCGTATCGAACTCATACTATTCTGCATTTCCAACAAGCCGACACACTTGCGACTCGTTTTCGCATACAAATATACAAAAAACTTAGTGATAACGCCTCGACCCACGATTTTGTTTGGTCGATATCCGAGATTAGATTCGGGCCAATCAATCATAGCACCTCACCACACACCTTAAATCAGATGTGTGCGCAAGACCGAAGATACACCCTGCCAGACCACGATATCATAGTCGCAACACCACGAAGCCAACCTGATAGAAATAAAAAAGCCACTCTACTGAGTGGCTATTCTGAAGTGGGAGCAAAGGGATTCGAACCCCTGACCCTCTGCTTGTAAGGCAGATGCTCTGAACCAGCTGAGCTATGCTCCCGTTTTGTATATCTTGGCGCTACACAACCTACGCATATCGAAATTTGGCGGAGTGAAGCTAACCTCATTAAAACAACAAAGCCACTCAATCGAGTGGTTTGTCTTAGTGGGAGCAAAGGGATTCGAACCCCTGACCCTCTGCTTGTAAGGCAGATGCTCTGAACCAGCTGAGCTATGCTCCCGTTTTTTAAGGCTTGGGCGCTGCAAAGGTAAGCATTATTTTTACAAACTTGCAAATTTATGATAAACTTTTTCTCAAAGGATCTTGGCATCATCTCTGAAGCTCGACCGCATTGGCTTATCACTCGCCACCTCGCTTTTGTGCGACCCTCGCACTTGTGCGCCTGAACAAGGACTTGAACCTAGGACCCCATGATTAACAGTCATGTGCTCTAACCAACTGAGCTATTCAGGCATTGTAAAGAACCGTTATCTTTCGATTGCGGTGCAAAGGTAGACATTATTTTTTATTCTGCAAACTTTTTCGCAAAAAAATTACAAAAAAAATGCGTTTTTCTTACTTTTTCTCGATTTTTGCCCTATTTCGGGATAAAATCGCAGGTTTTCGTCCCATTTCGCCCGCCGCTATGGATGCTCGTTTGCGACAAAAATTTTGCAGATTTTGTGCGCCGCAGCCCAATTTCTCGGAATAAATCGAGAGAGGGAGTGCAACAATTCGCGAAATTAAGCTACATTTGTCGTATGAAACGCCTTCTAATATATATATGTATGGCAATGGCGATGCTCGTTGCCGATGTTGTACTCACCAAAAATTGCGAGCTTAAGGCGCAATCACTACCCCTCGGACTGAGGTTTGAGCCGATGATCGTCGACTTTGGCTCGATAGCCGAAGATGGTGGCAGTGCGGTGCGCAGCGTAAATGTAACGAATACTAGCAACGAGGCTATCACGATTAGCCAAGTGGTCTCCACTTGTGGTTGTACGACCATCGACTTCCGTCCCTGCACCCTTGCGCCACACGAGAGTATCGATTTTGCGGTGCGATACGACCCGATGAACCGACCAGGGCGCATCGACAGGTCGATATATATAATTGTCGAGGGTCGAGATGAGGAGATACGCCTACGCCTTACGGGCTATGTTCTCGAAAGAGAGCGCACCATCGAGGAGCTCTACCCCTTTGATATGGGTGGCGGGCTGAGGCTTAGGCACAACTTCCACGCCTTCGGCTACCTCGAGCAGGGCAAGGCGTGCCAGGAGAGGATTGGCTACATCAACAATAGCGACAAGGATATCACCATCTCGATGGCGGGCGCCTTACTATCGGAGTTCGCCTCAATCACCCTACCCAATCGCATCGCTGCGGGCGAGAGTGGTGATATAATAATAGGCTATGCCATACCCGAAAGCAGCGACACCTACGGCACCATTATCGATAATATTGACCTTCTTGTTAACGGCATAGCGGCGCCATACAGGCTCACTACGCAGGTCATTGCCATAGATAATTTCGACTCGATGGACGATATTTCTGCTCCGAGAGGTGTTATTTCAGAAAATATTATTAAATTTGGGGAGGTAAAATGCGCTAATGCGACCTTGGAGCAGAGCATCACGCTACGCAATGATGGTGCTTCGCCCCTTGTCGTGCGCTGCGTTGAGTATAGTAGCGAAGCGCTAAGGTGCGAGATTATTGGTGGTAATGAGATTGCTCCAGGCGAGAGCATCGCGCTGCGTATCTCGCTAAGTATGAAGCTATTTGCTGAGAGTGACCACATCGTCACCGAGCGCGTGCGCATCATCACCAACGACCCTATGCGCCCTATGCAGAACATTAAGGTGACGGCGATACCTATGTGGTAGGCCGCACAGCACCGCGAGGCACCCCCACAGCCTCAAGCACCAACGGCCACAACATACGACACCTAAGGTGCTACGAACGAGACACACAAAACTAAAAGATAAACCTAACACAGACAAGATGTTTAAGATTGTAGAAAAACGACAGCTCACGGAAAATATCTTCGAGATGAAGATTGCCGCAGAGCGTGTTGCACGCGCTGCCCTGCCAGGACAGTTTGTTATCGTGCGTGCCGACGAGGGTGGCGAGCGCATCCCTCTCACCATTGCCGACTACGATGTCGAGGCTGGCACCGTTACCATCGTAACACAGACCATCGGTCACTCAACCAAGAAGATATGCACGCTCAACGAGGGCGACTCACTCGTGGACTTCGCAGGCCCACTTGGCCGTCCATCGGAGTTTGTGCATATGCCGCTCGAGGAGCTTCGTAGCCGCAAGTACCTCTTCATCGCTGGTGGTGTGGGTACAGCGCCTGTATATCCTCAGGTTAAGTGGCTCAAGCAGCAGGGCGTGGAGTGCGATGTCATCATCGGCTCAAAGAGCGCCAACACGCTCATCTATGTCGACAAGATGGAGGCTGTGGGCAATGTCCACATCGCAACCGACGACGGTACCGTAGGCTACAAGGGTATGGTTACGGGCCTTATGACCGAGCTTGTTGAGAAGGAGGGTCGCACCTACGACGAGTGCGTATGTATCGGCCCTATGATTATGATGAAGTTCGTATGCCTTGCAACGAAGAATTGGAACCTCCAGACTACCGTATCGCTCAACGCCCTTATGGTCGATGGTACGGGTATGTGCGGAGCGTGCCGCGTGAGCGTAGGAGGCAAGACCCTCTTCACCTGCGTCGACGGTCCAGAGTTCGACGGCCACCAGGTAGACTTCGACGAGGCTATCCGCCGCCAGGGTATGTACCGCAACCAGGAGCGTCACGCATCAGATAATCACGAACATAAATGTAACTGCTATGGCAAATAAGATACCACGCGTCGCTGTGCGCGAACAAGACCCAAAACTCCGTGCTACAAACTTCGAGGAGGTATGCTACGGCTATAACTGGGATGAGGCATCGCTCGAGGCTACACGCTGCCTCAACTGCAAGAACCCACGCTGCGTGGCTGCCTGCCCTGTAAATATCAACATCCCAGAGTTTATCCACCACCTCACCGAGGGTGACATCCGTGCTGCGGCCGACACCATCCATATCGACAGCTCGTTGCCATCGATCTGCGGCCGTGTATGTCCTCAGGAGTCGCAGTGCGAGGGTTCGTGCGTCCTCGGCATCAAGGGCGAGCCTGTGGCTATCGGTAAGCTCGAGCGCTTCGTAGGCGACTGGTCATTGGAGCACTCAGCAGAGGTGGAGGCTCCCGTTATCGAGCAGAACGGCCATCGCGTAGCCGTTGTAGGTAGCGGTCCTGCTGGCCTTGCGTGCGCAAGCGACCTTGCAAAGCTCGGCTACAAGGTAGATGTATTCGAGGCATTACACCGCCTCGGTGGCGTGCTCTCGTACGGTATCCCTGAGTTCCGTCTGCCAAAGGATAGAGTTGTTGCTCGCGAGATTAACGAGGTTAAGAAGCTCGGTGTTAAGTTCGAGACCGATGTCATCATCGGCCGTACTATGACCATCGACTCGCTCCTCGACAACGAGGGCTACGACGCCGTATTCGTTGGCTCAGGTGCTGGTCTTCCACGCTTTATGGGCATCGATGGCGAGAACCTCAACGGCGTACTTTCAGCAAACGAGTTCCTCACACGCGTAAACCTTATGGGTGCGTGGGATCCTCAGCACAACGATACTCCGGTATATGTCGGCAAGAAGGTTGTTGTCGTAGGTGGCGGTAATGTTGCTATGGATGCAGTGCGTACGGCTAAGCGTCTTGGCGCTGAGGCTGTCATCGTCTACCGTCGTGGCGAGGCTGAGCTTCCTGCGCGTAAGGAGGAGGTGCACCACGCCAAGGAGGAGGGCATCGAGTTCCGTATGCTTACCAACCCTACACACATCTTCGGCACTGAGGATGGCTGGGTTAAGGGCATCAACTGCGTTGAGATGGAGCTTGGCGAGCCAGATGCAAGCGGCCGCCGCTCACCACAGGAGAAGGCCGGCTCGGACTTCACCATCGACTGCGATGTAGTTATTATGGCACTCGGTACATCACCTAACCCACTTATCGCATCGACAACCAGCGGACTGAACATCAACCGCCGTGGTTGCATCGAGGCTAACGAGATGGGTTCTACCTCACGCGAGGGTGTCTTCGCTGGTGGCGATGCCGTTACAGGTGCTGCTACCGTTATCCTCGCTATGGGTGCTGGTCGTAAGGCTGCTAAGGCTATCGACGAGTACATCAAGGCAAAGAAGTCATAACCACTTCGGAGTATCTCCGAGAATATACGGATTGGGCTGTCCATACAATGATGGACAGCCCAATTTTCATTTATCCTAGCAAGGGTACGGCTCGATATCACCACCTATATCGCCACATCACTATCGTGACTGAGGGCGTTTAACCCACCTATAAATATCACCACCTTCGCATCACTCTTGGCAGACACACCCTCCGTGATAGCACCCTCCGCCACCCCATCTGGAGTTTCAGCCATTGCAGTGATACCCTCCGCCGACATAGCAGCAGCCTCCGCCACCTCAGTAGCATTGTCACCATCCTCGATGAATTGGAGAATATCCTCTGCCGAGACGCCATAGCCTCGCAGCTCATACGACAGAGCGGTGCGCCGATCCTTTGCTGCGTAGTATAGCGCGTGAATAGTGGTTAGCTCACCGACCTGCAACTCCTCGTATAACTCATCACACATCGTCGCATAGCATTGCTTTGCACCACCCCGCTCACGCATTGGTGAGTCTACAATGCTGTGTATCAACCGCTTTAGGACAACATTTAATCCACTATCGCCTATTTGCGACCTCAGCAACGAGGCAGCAAGCGTGGTCTCATCGCCCAAAATTTCAATCATCAGGCGGTCGATGTAGGATGTCGCAATGGCACTGCGCCCAAGTATCGTCGCCGTCTCTCGGATTATAGCCTCAAGGCTCTCATAAAACTCTCTCTTCATACTCACATTAACTATTTTTCACGCATAGTTAACGATAATATTTTAGAGATAGTATTTCGCCAGAAAGATTTTTACATCACTTCTGCTACCACATTACACAAAAATATTGGGCTGGACGGATGTACTTGCATACATTCCATTCAACCCAATGATTTAGCCCCTCTCGCCACAGACTCTAATTTGTTGTTAGAAGTAGCGAGATGTTGTGCATCACAAAAGAAGATCCCCACGGGATAGTACCGAAGTACAGCCCGTGGGGTCTTACTTTTGGAGATATGCCGCAGATTGCGGCTTATCGCAACAAATTACTTGTTCTCCTCAAGCTGTGCCTTCAACTCAGCCAAACCTGCGATATCGCCAAGGGTAGTCTTCTCTACCTGAGCGTTGATCTTCTTAACAGTTGACTTTGTTGCGTCAGCAGCAGCACGACGCTCTGCCTTCTCAGCAGCATCAGCAGCACGCTTTGCCTCCTCGAAGATGCGAGTGTGAGAGAGAGTGATGCGCTTTGTAGCCTTAGAGAACTCGAGTACCTTGAACTCAGCAGTCTCACCAGCCTTCAAAGTTGTACCATCCTCCTTAACGAGGTGACGAGCTGGGCAGAAGCCCTCGATGTTCTCGCCAAGTGATACGATAGCACCCTTCTCAGTAACCTCAGTTACAGTACCCTGGTGAACGCTGTCAACGCCGTACTGGCTCTCAAAGCCGTTCCAAGGGTTCTCCTCGAGCTGCTTGTGACCGAGTGAGAGACGACGGTTGTCCTTGTTGATCTCGAGAACTACAACCTCGAGCTCAGCACCTACCTGAGTGAACTCGCTTGGGTGCTTAACCTTCTTAGTCCAAGAGAGGTCAGAGATGTGTACGAGACCCTCGATACCATCCTCGATCTCTACGAATACGCCGAAGTTAGAGAAGTTGCGAACGCGTGCAGTGCACTTTGTGCCAGCAGGATACTTCTTCTCGATCTCTGCCCATGGATCTGGAGTGAGCTGCTTAACGCCGAGTGACATCTTACGCTCCTCACGGTCGAGGGTAAGAAGAACTGCCTCGATCTCGTCGCCCACCTTCATAAACTCCTGAGCTGAGCGCAATGGCTGGCTCCAAGACATCTCTGAAACATGGATAAGACCCTCAACGCCAGGAGCTACCTCTACGAATGCACCGTAGTCAGTAACAACAACTACCTTACCGTTGATCTTGTCGCCTACCTTGAGGTTAGCATCGAGTGCCTCCCAAGGGTGAGCTGTAAGCTGCTTAAGACCGAGAGCGATACGCTTCTTAGCCTCGTCGAAGTCGAGGATAACAACCTGAAGCTTCTGGTCAAGAGCAACAACCTCCTCTGGGTGGTTTACGCGGCCCCAAGAGAGGTCAGTGATGTGGATAAGACCGTCAACGCCACCGATGTCGATGAACACACCGTAAGAGGTGATG
>JAGBTP010000060.1 GCA_017631255.1 Alistipes sp. | reverse complement strand
GTATCTAACCTCGAGTCGATGAGTGCTTCGATTGACGGTATTATGTCGGCGTCATCGGCAAATATCAAGAGCTCGATTAGCAACCTAAACAGCTTCACAGCTACGCTTTCGGAGAATACGGGTCGTATTGAGTCGATGCTTGCTAACCTCGATTCGTTTACGGGTGAATTAGCTGAGGCTCAGCTTGTTGAACAGCTCACAACCACGGTCAACGACCTCAATGCTGTACTCGCCTCTATCCAGGCGGGTGAGGGCTCTGTGGGTAAGCTTGTCAACGATCCAGAGCTCTACGACTCACTTGCCAAGGCGGGTGATAACCTCGCTCTCTTACTTGAGGATTTGAAGGCCAACCCTATGCGCTATGTTCATTTCTCGCTCTTCGGTAGCGACGATGAGAAGGCGGCTAAGAAGCAGGCCAAGGCGGAGGCCAAGGCCGCAAAGCGTGAGGCTAAGGCGGCAGCAAAGAGTGGTAAATAGTGAGATTGGCGGTAGTAACGAATAAGGCGAGAATCTAAGCTATGATATATCCATCGAACTACGAGCAAAGAGTGGGCTTCGACCGTATCAGGGAGCAGATTGTAGACCTCTGCTCTACGGCGTCGGCACGCGAGGTGATAGCCTCGGAGGGCTTCCTGCGTTCGCGTCGTGCCATTGAGGAGAGGCTCGAGCTTGCCGATGAGATGCGACTCGTGATATCTATGGAGTCGGGCGCAGAGATCGGCGAGGGCGAGGATTTGCGCCATATAGTAGATAAGATAGCTGTCGAGGGCTCGTACCTCGTGGCTGAGGAGTGCGCCGCACTGCTTAGGGCTATGCGCTCAGCAGCGGCGATAGTGAGGTTTTTGCTCTCGCGCAGGGAGGGTAGCTACCCCCGCCTGAGGCGTATGACGCAGGGCGTGGAGGTCTACCCCGACCTTCAGCTGGCCCTGGAGCGTGTGGTCGATGATAAGGGCGAGGTGCGCTCGTCGGCATCGGAGGCACTAAGTTCGATACGCCGCACCATTCGTGAGCACGAGGGTCAGGTGGCAAAGCGCTTGCAGCAGGTGTTGCAGAGGGCCAAGGCCGCTGGCGTGGTGGAGGCCGATGCTATGATTTCGATTCGTGACGGTCACGCGGTGATTCCCGTGGCGGCGGCAAATAAGCGTAAGATTGCGGGCTTCATACACGACGAGTCGGCTACGGGTCGCACCTTCTACATCGAGCCGGTCGAGGTCGTGGAGCTTAATAACGAGCTCAGGGAGTTGGAGTATGAGGAGAAGCGTGAGATTGTGCGCATCCTCACCGAACTTACTGCGGTGTTGCGCGCTGATGTTGAGGGCATTGCGCGTATCGAGGAGTACCTCACGCAGATAGATGTGCTCAGGGCTAAGGCGCGCTGGGCGGTGGCCAATGGTGCGGTGAAGCCTATTATCTCGACTGAGGGTATGCTCTTGCTGCGTAAGGCCAAGCATCCGCTCTTGCAGCAGACCTTGCGTGCGCAGAATAAGGAGATTGTGCCGCTCGATATGGAGCTAAACAGCGAGCGCCGCATACTTGTGATATCGGGACCTAACGCAGGTGGTAAGTCGGTGTGTCTCAAGACTACGGGCATACTTCAATATATGGTGCAGTGCGGTTTCTTGGTGCCCGCGCTGGAGAACTCGGAGTTCCCGATTTTCGACTCGCTGATGATTGACATCGGCGACCAGCAGTCTATCGAGAATGACTTGTCGACCTACTCGTCGCACCTTGTAAATATGAAGGCAATGCTTGAGGAGGCATCGGAGCGCACGCTGATACTTATCGACGAGTTTGGTTCGGGTACGGAGCCAACTATCGGTGGCGCCATTTCGGAGGCGATACTCGAGCGCTTTGTGGAGCGTAAGTGTTACGGCGTTATCACCACGCACTATGCCAATATTAAGTACTTTGCATCGCGTAACGAGGGCGTAGCAAATGGTGCTATGACCTTCGATGTGAGAAATATTATGCCACTCTTTAGCCTTGAGATGGGTAAACCTGGTAGCTCGTTCGCTATCGAGGTGGCGCGTAAGACGGGGCTTCCGGAGGATATCGTTCGTAACGCTATGGAGAAGGCGGGCGAGGACCATATCAACCTCGAGAAGCAGCTTAGGGAGATTGCGCGCGACAAGCGCTATTGGGCTGAGAAGCGTGACCGCATCCGCCAGACGGATAGGAAGGTTGAGCAGCTCGAACAGACATATACCGACCGCCTTAAGAGTATCAAGGACGAGCGTCGTGAGATTATCGAGAAGGCGCGTAAGGAGGCTGAGGAGATGGTCGCTGAGGCGCGTCGCACGATTGAAAATACCATTCGTACAATCCGTGAGTCGCAGGCAGATAAGGAGCTTACAAGGCTTGCGCGTCGTGAGCTGGAGAGCTTCGTAGAGGATAAGTCTACGGGTGAGGGTGGTAACAACGACGATCGCATCGAGCGCGAGATGGAGCGCTTGGCACGCCGTCGTGAGCGTCGTGAGCGTAGAGCCGAGGAGAGAGAGAAGCAGGGTGGCGTAGTGGCGCCAGTAGTAGTGGAGGAGAAGCCGCAGGTTGTGGAGGTAGGCTCGAAGGTTAAACTCGAGGGTCAGGATATCCCAGGTGTGGTGAAGATGATAAAGGGCAAGAAGGCACAGGTGGCCTTTGGCGAGATGCTCATTATGGTCGATGTGGCGCGCCTCAAGTGTGTCTCGTCGTCGGAGTACCGTCAGGCTACGCGTCCCGTAGCTGCGCGCACCGTGGTGTCGGTGGACATTCGTGAGCGCAAGCTCAACTTTAGGGACCATATCGATGTGCGTGGTATGCGTGCTGTCGAGGCGCTGGAGGCTGTCGAGGACTTAGTCGATGATGCGCTTATGGTGGGCGTGTCGACGGTGACTATCCTGCACGGTAAGGGTACGGGTGCGCTCAAGGAGGAGATTCGCCGCTATCTGCGTAGCGTGAGGGATGTGGCGACCATCGCCGATGATCACGCCGATAGGGGTGGCGCTGGTATCACGATAGTGACATTTAAGATGTAGCATCGGTTGCCGTTCTATTTTGCTATGGGTAAGGGACGGCGCGAGGTGCATAAATATAAAGGTATATGGATTATCTACTTTCCGACATAGCCCGCATTGTGGGTGGTGAGTTGCGAGGTGAGGATCTCCGTGTTAGGGAGGTCGCTACCGACTCGCGCAGCGTTGTGGCCGCAGGGGATGTGGTCTTTGCTGCTATCGATGGCAAGAATCACGATGGACACCAATTCATCGAGCGTATGGTGGCACGCGGTGTTGAGGCTTTCATTGTCGAGAGGGATATGGAGCTGCCCAACAAGCGTTGCGGTATGGTGCGTGTAGCGTCGACGCTCCAGGCGTTGCAGATGCTGGCGGCACACCATCGCAGTGCCTTTGCGGGTACGGTTGTCGGCATTACGGGCTCGAACGGCAAGACCATAGTCAAGGAGTGGGCATCGCGCTCTATGCCCGACGATGTACGCTCGTTTGCTTCTCCAAAGAGTTATAACTCGCAGCTGGGCGTAGCGCTGTCGTTGCTTATGCTCGACGGTGGCGAGAGGGTGGCCTTCATCGAGGCTGGCATCTCGGAGAGTGGTGAGATGGAGCGCCTTGAGCAGATGATTCGCCCCGACATCGTGGTCTTTACCTCGATTGGCGATGCGCACTCGGCAAACTTCAGGTCGGAGAGCGATAAGATTGACGAAAAACTACTCTTGGCGCGTGGCGCTAAGACCATAATATATAGTAGCGAGTACCCCGAACTATCGACGCGCATAAAGAGTCGCTACGCAGATAGGGAACTCATCGACAGCAGCCTCGAGACATTGGAGGATGCCCTTGAGTTGAGTGATGCCCTCTCGGTCGATGCACTCCATGTGTCGGCGCTGATGCGTAGGTTGGGTTATGGCATCGACAGGGCGATATTTTCGGCTAATGTGGCAATGAGGCTTGAACTTAAGGAGGGTATCGATAACTCGATGATTATAGACGATAGCTACAACTCCGATATCAACTCGGTGGTTGTGGCACTCGATGCGCTACACATTCAGGCGATGCATCGCCGTCGTGTGGCGGTGATATCGGATATTCGCCAGAGCGGCATACCACAGGAGCAGCTCTATGGTCGTATCGCTGAGGCGGTGCGCAGGGCGGGTGTCGACCACCTTGTGGGTGTGGGTGAGAATATATCATCGTATGCCTCGCTCTTTGCGCGTGGCTCGTCGTTCTACCGCACTACGGAGGAGCTTGTCGAGAACTTCGCGAAGGAGCGCTGGGCCGACTCGGTGATTCTGCTCAAGGGTAGTCGAGATAGCCGCTTTGAGCGCATAGCACGCCTCTTGGAGCGTAGAACGCATACAACGACCTTGGAGGTGGACCTGGCGGCAATGAAGAAGAATCTAAACTACTTCCGACGCAATATGCCGCAGCATCACCCCGTTGTAGCGATGGTTAAGGCTGGTAGCTACGGTACGGGCGATGTCGATGTGGCGCGTATGTTGCAGCACGAGGGCGTTAAGTACCTTGCGGTAGCCTTTGCCGATGAGGGTATTACGCTTAGGTCGAAGGGTATCACGATGCCTATCGTGGTGCTCAATGCCGATCAGGATAGCTTCGATGTGATGATTGCGCACGACCTTGAACCAGAGATATATAGCTTCCATTCGCTCGATGCCTTCCGCAAGGCGGCACATAGGGCGCATCGTCAGGGCTATCCGATACATATCAAGCTCGATACGGGTATGCACCGCCTCGGCTTTATGGAGGATGATGTCGACCTCTTGGGTAGGGCTATCCACCTCGACCCGACACTGCATATCGCCTCGATATTCTCGCACCTAAGTTCGGCAGATATGCCCACTGAGGATGACTTCACGCGAGGACAGATTGAGCGCTTCGACTATATGAGTCAGCAGCTCGCCGAGTGGCTCGACTATGAGCCGCTGCGTCACCTTGCCAACTCGGCAGCCATTGTCCGCTTCCCAGAGGCGCACTTCGATATGTGTCGCTTGGGATTGGGACTATATGGCTTTGGCTTTGAGCATAACGAGGAGCTTATCCCCGTTGCTACGCTCTCGACACGCATAGTGCAGATTAAGACCTTGCCACGCGGTGAGTCGATAGGCTACGGTAGGGCTACACGACTCGATAGGGAGACGACAATCGCAACCATACCCGTAGGCTATGCCGATGGCTTGGACCGAGGTCTTGGCTGCGGCAAGTGGAGCGTGAGGATTAATGGCGTGAGCGCACCGATTATCGGTCGTGTATGTATGGATAGCGCAATGGTCGATATTAGCGGCATTAGAGGCGTTGAGGTGGGCGATAAGGTGACCATCTTTGGCACTGAGAGGGGTAACACGCTTGAGGATATGGCTGAGGTGCTCGGTACTATCAGTTACGAGATTATGACCTCGATATCGCAGCGCGTAAAGAGAATATATACAGAGAGATAGAGAATGGCTAAGGGTACGATATATATGATTCCGTGTCCCATCTCCGACGAGTGCGGAGTGTGGGATGTGCTGCCAAAGCATAACTTAGATGTGATGAACAGCCTCGACTACTTCATCGTTGAGAATACGCGTTCGGCGCGCCGCTTCCTTAGTCGTGCGGGCGTGGCGCGTAAGATTGAGGAGCTGGAGTTTGTCGAGCTCAACGAGCACACCACGGCAAGTGCTGAGGTGGAGCGTATGTTGCGCCCTATACTCGAGGGGCGCTCGGCAGGTGTCATCTCCGAGGCGGGAGTGCCAGGCGTTGCTGACCCAGGTGCCGACATCGTAGCTTTGGCGCATAGACACGGCATCAGGGTGGTGCCTCTCGTGGGTCCCTCGTCGATACTTATGTCGGTGATGGCATCGGGCCTCAATGGTCAGTCGTTTGCCTTCGTAGGCTACCTGCCTATCAAGGAGGGCGACAGGGCTAAGCGACTCAAGGAGCTGGAGCGCAGGGTGTTGCAGGAGCATCAGTCGCAGCTATTTATTGAGGCGCCATACCGCAATGTCAAACTTTTTGAGACCCTCGTGCGCAGCCTCCAGCCAAAGCTGAGACTTACGGTGGCGGCGGATATCACGGCACCAGAGGAGCTTATCGCTACGCTGACGATTGAGGAGTGGCGCAAGCGTGGAGTGCCAAATATTGCAAAGAGACCGACGATATTTATCCTCGGCATATAATTTGCCCACTAATATAGGTAAATGTTAAAATTAAGATATATATGAGTAAGCAAACCGTTGATAACGAGAAAGATATAAAGACAGAGGAGGGCGCACAGACATCCCAGGGTGCGACAGAGGGTAGTGCTGCGACTGACAATATGACCGAGGAGGCAGAGGCTGCGACTGACAATGTGTCAGTAGAGCCATCGCTCGAGGAGCAGATTGCCGTTTGGCGCGATAAGTATATGCGCTTGCAGGCCGAGTTCGACAACTTCCGTAAGCGTACGCTTAAGGAGAAGATGGAACTTGTGGAGCGTGGTTGCGAGGGTGCGTGGAAGGCGGTGCTTCCTATCCTCGACGATATGGAGCGCGCTGTGGCGGCATCGAAGAAGAGCGACGATGTGGAGTCGTTGCGTCAGGGCGAGGAGCTGGTGATGAAGAAGTTTGAGAGTGTGCTCCAGACTGCGGGCATCACGGCTATCGAGTGCGTGGGTATGCCATTTAACGAGGAGGAGCAGGAGGCGGTAGCACGCTTTGCTGCGGGGGAGGATAAGCGTGGCTTGGTGATTGACTGCGTGCAGCGTGGCTATAAGCTCGGTGAGCGCGTGTTGCGCTATGCTAAGGTTGTCGTTGGTGAGTAAAGTGAGCTAAGATATGGCAGAGAAGAGAGATTATTACGAGGTGCTTGGCGTCGAGCGCAATGCCGATGCTGAGACCATAAAGAAGGCATATCGTAAGGCGGCTATCAAGTATCACCCTGATAAGAATCCAGGTGATAAGGAGGCCGAGGAGAAGTTTAAGGAGGCGGCAGAGGCGTACGATGTCCTCTCGAATGAGGAGAAGCGTGCGCGATATGACCGCTTTGGTCACGCGGGTATGAATGGCGCTGGCGGTGCTGGTGGCTTCGGAGGCTTCAGTGGTGGTGGCTTCTCGATGGAGGATATTTTTGAGCAGTTCGGCGATATTTTCGGCGGTGCTTTTGGTGGTGGCTTCGGCGGCTTTGGTGGTTCGCGTGGTCGCCAGCAGCGCACAAACCGTGGTAGCGATATCCGTGTTACGGTGAAGCTATCGCTCAAGGAGATTGCTGAGGGCGTGACCAAGAAACTCAAGATTAACAAGACCGTAGCTTGTTCGAAGTGCGGCGGCTCAGGTGCTAAGGATGCATCGTCGTACGCTACTTGCTCGAGATGTAACGGTTCGGGTGTTGTCATCACGGTGCAAAACTCGTTCTTTGGCCGTATGCAGACGCAGAGTGTATGTCCTGAGTGTCAGGGCTCTGGCCGCATAATCAAGGACAAGTGCGACAAGTGCAGTGGCGAGGGTACTGAGCGTGGTCAGGAGGTTATCGAGGTGAGCATCCCAGCGGGTGTTGCCGACGGTATGGCCCTCACGGTGCGTGGCAAGGGTAATGCTGCGCGTCAGGGTGGCGTAAATGGTGACCTTATCGTCCTTATCGAGGAGGAGCACAACCCTCAGCTTGTGCGCGATGGAAATGACCTTGCGCATACACTTAATATTACGGTCACTACGGCCATCCTCGGTGGTGAGGTCGAGATTCCTACCATCGACGGCAGAGTGCGTATTAAGATTGCACCAGGCACGCACGCAGGTAAGGTCTTGCGCCTCAGGGGCAAGGGTCTACCCGATGTAAACGGCTACGGACGAGGCGATATCAAGGTTATCGTCGACATCACCATCCCTGGTGAACTTACGAAGGAGGAGCGTGAGCTTGTTGAAAAGCTCAGCGAGCAGCCTAACTTCAAGCAGGCAGAGAAGGTGGAGAATCAGAATATTTTGGAGCGTATGAAGTCATTTTTCCGTGGTTGAAGGCGATGGCTCAGAGGCTTAGTAAATAGAGTAATAGGTCGTAAATAATGTCATTCTTCAGACCACATAAGCGCAATCCGCGACAGTTCAACTACATTCCGCGCTACTTCGACCCCGTAAAGGAGGAGCGTGAGCAGCGCCGCAGGGAGCTGCACGGCACTTCGTCGGCAACAGACCAGGAGGAGTATATCCCTGGCCGCTATGTGCGCACGCAGCGCGAAGCACGCGAGATATCGCGAGGCGAGGGTAGTCCGCTGTCAGGCGTGTGGCAGCTTATGGTGGTGGCCCTCATCTTGGGCTTTGCGGCACTTGTATTCTTCCCCCGCTTTATGAAGTTTGTCGACAGGGCAAATGAGGAGAAGCGTCTGGCGCGCATCGCCGCGGGTGAGGAGACAATCAAGGTCGGTGATATGCGTCGTGATGGTAGCGATGGGGTGTTGAGCATCACGCTCTACGAGCAGCATGGCGACATCGACTTTACCGAGTTCGAAAGCCTCACGCCAGAGGCCATTAACGAGATTGAGGAGTGGAATAGGCAGAATCCTACGATTAACATCTACGACGATGATGTCGAGATAGAGAATTATAAAAAGGTCAGAAAGTAGAACATAGGCGCAATGAATCGCATCAAACTACTACCCGAAATAGTCGCCAATCAGATTGCTGCTGGTGAGGTGGTCAACGCGCCATCGAATGTCGTCAAGGAGATGATGGAGAACTCCATCGATGCTGGCGCAAGGTGCGTGCGTGTCAACTACCGCAATGGTGGCAAGGATCTGATTCAGATTGTCGATGACGGCTGTGGTATGTCGGCTATCGATGCGCGTATGGCCTTTGACCGTCACGCAACCTCGAAGATTGCATCTATCGAGGATGTCTACAAACTTCATACCTTTGGCTTCCGTGGTGAGGCGCTCGCCTCTATCGCTGCGGTGGCAGAGGTGGAGTTGCGCACGCGTCGTGAGGAGGATGAACTCGGCACGCTGACAACAATTTCGGGCGGTGAGTTCCGCTCGCAGGTTCCCGTGTCGTGCTCGGTGGGCTCGCAGTTTATGGTGCGCAACATATTCTATAATGTCCCTTCGCGCCGAAAGTTTATCGATGGCGATAACTCGCGCCTTAGCTCGCAAATTAAGCAGGAGTTTATCCGCGTGGCGCTGTGTAACCACGATGTGGAGTTCGAACTACGGCAGAACGATTCGGTGGTCTATACGCTGAGCCCCGCAAACCGACGAGCACGAATTATCGACCTTATGGGCAAGCACATCAAGAGCAACCTCTTGGATGTTGAGGTTAGCACCTCGGTGGTTAGCCTCGAGGGCTTTGTGGGTCGTCCGCAGGCGGCTAAGCGTCGCAATAACGAGCAGTACCTCTTTGTCAATGGTCGCTACTTCCACTCTGTGGCTATGCAGAGGGCTATTGTGCGCGCATACGAGAAACTTATCCCCGAGGGCACGATGCCGTCCTACTTCTTGTACCTTACGGTTGATGCCGATAGGGTGGATGTCAATGTCCATCCGCAGAAGACCACGGTAAAGTTTGCAGATCAGGATGTTATCCTCGAGATTGTGCAGGCGGCGGTGCGCGAGACATTGGCTAAGACGGGCGCTGTGCCAATGATGGACTTCTCGGAGGAGAGGGCCTTCAGCATACCTGTTATGGGTGGTGAACCACGCGTATATGAGATGCCTAAGGTGGCAACAAATAGCAACTATAACCCCTTCTCGTCGGAGTATATCGACCCTACGGCGCCTATGCCCGATGTTCCGTTCACGGGCTTCGATGTTCCCTATGATGGCGCTATGCCTCGTGAGGAGCGAGGTGCTGCGACGCAGCCTAAGAGGAGCGCGATGAGCTCCTTCGCCTCGTCATTCGATGTGGGCAGTGAGTTCACATCGTTCGGCGCTAATGGAGCTGGCGGTGCGGTAGCTATGGGCGAAGCGGCGGAGGCTGATGATGAGGAGTACTACACCCTCGAGTCGTCGATGGGTGGCTCGAAGATAGAGTATATCGACGAAGAGGATGATGCACTCTGTGAGCCACAACTCGACTTCGCAACAAGTGCGCAAACAGTTGAGCGCCTTAGCTTTGGCGAGGCGATGCCTGTCGGTGGCGGCTTGGTGGTGGCGATGTATGGCACTGCACCGGTGGTGGTGAATATGCAGAGAGTCAAGGAGCGCGTGTTGTTTGAGGATATTTTGAAGTCGTTGTCATCGGGCTCGGCACCTACGCAGCGTATGTTCTTTGCCGAGGAGATGATACTATCGAATGAGGAGTATGAGCTTTTGGAGGAGCACGCTACGGAGTTTGCAGCTCTCGGTTTCGAGATAGAGTATCGTGGCGAGGGTCATATCTCGGTGGCGGGACGCCCAGCGCTTGTCGATGTCGCAACGCCACTCGACGAGTTGCTTTACGCCTTGCTCCACGGCATTGATATGGGCCGTATGCCTATCGAGGAGGAGCATAGACGCCTTGCTGAGCTTATGGCAGAGCGGGGTAGTCGTGGCTATGGCAGGGGTGTTGCCTCGGCAGAGGTGGCCGTTATGCTTAAGAGACTCGAGGAGTGCGATAATAGGAGCTTCTCACCCTCGGGATGCCCAATAATGGCGGAGCTCTCGCTCGACGAGCTGCGCGCAAAACTTACGAAAAACTAATAAACCTATGTCAACATTCCAGAACCAGATGTCGCAGAGCCCTGCGGTGTTTAATCTGCTTATAGCCAATACGGTGGCATACCTGGCAACGAGCCTGCTGAGCATCAATACGCTCTATGGCCTCTTTGCCCTCTTTCCCGTTGAGAGCCCCTTCTTCCACTTCTGGCAGCCTGTGACCTATATGTTCCTACACGGTGGCTTCTCGCACCTGTTCTTCAATATGTTCGCCCTCTGGATGTTTGGTCGAGGCCTCGAGCAGGAGATGGGGACAAAGCGCTTCCTTGTTTATTACTTTGTTTGTGGTGTAGGTGCGGCGCTTGCACAACTTGGTATCGCGCTGATTGACATTAATAATATGTCGTCGCAGTACGAGCTGGTGCAATACCTCTGCACGCCTACCGTCGGCGCTTCGGGTGCGGTGTTCGGCCTGCTGCTCGCATTCGGTATGTTGCACCCAAATGCTACGATTATGCTTATGATTCCGCCTATCCCGATGAAGGCTAAGTGGTTCGTAGTGATATACGGCCTTATCGAGCTGATGCTCATCGTCTTTCAGGCGCAGGATGGCATCGCACACTTTGCCCACTTGGGTGGTATGTTCTTCGGCTGGCTGCTGCTCCTATGGTGGAAGCGAAGAGATAGAAACCGTGGATACTATTACTAATATAAGGAAATACCCCACTGAACTTATTAACCCGAGCTCGTGTAGCTCATAACACTCAATACTATGTCAAGAAAAGGCGACTCCTACAACAGTGAACCATTCGGCAGACCCCATCACCGCAAAAAGCATTCACTCTTTGGAATGTTGTTCCTAATCATCCTCCTTGCGTTGACCTTCTCGCTCTCCGTAGCACTTATCATCGCATACCTAACGCCATATGTCGCACCAGCGACATTCGGCTCGCTCACCATCGTGGGCATCTTCGCACCTATATTGTATATGGGTGTGGCGCTGTGTATGCTCCTATGGCTTGTTATGGGACGCTGGAAGAGCGCAGGTATTGTGGCGCTGTTGCTCGTGCCAGGCCTTTTCCGCGTGTCGGATTTCTATAATGTCGACTTCATCCGCAAGGTCGAGCAGAAGGCCGATAGGGGTACTATCACGCTCATTAGCCACAATGTGCGAGGCTTCCTCGACGATAACTACCGCAATGTGGCGGCGGGATATGTTGACTACTATGCCGAGGTGGAGAACTACGATGTTGTCTGCTTGCAGGAGTTCCGTCGCAACCTGCGTGGTGCCGACCGCCTCGACTCGCTCTTCAAGGCGAGGTTCAAGACGGGATATATGCGTGAGGTTGTCGAGGCGGGCGATGTGCTGCTTCGTACTTATAGCCGCTATCCGATCATCGCTGCGGGCGATATTTCGGGTATGGGTAGCGGTACTACGCAGTGGGTAGATATTGTTGTCAACAAGCGCGATACGGTGCGTATTTTCAATAACCACTTGCAGACTATGAGCATATCGGCAAACGATAGCGAGGATATCGAGCACGGCAAGATTTTGCAGGATGGCGACCGTATGATGAGCATCGTCGAGCGCATCGCTAATAACTCGTCTATTCGCGCCGACTATGTTGACACGCTTTGTATGGTCATCGAGGCCACACCTTATAATAGGGTTATCTGCGGTGACTTCAACGATACGCCAATGTCGTATGTCTATGGCGAGATTATCAAGAACCACAAGGATGCCTTTGTGGAGTGCGGTAGTGGCTTTGGCTATACCTTTAGACCTATGTACAGCACGCTGCGTATCGACTACATCCTTCATTCCGAGGGTATGACGGCGCAGAACTATGCTGCCGACGCTGAGATGACCCTCTCGGACCATCTGCCTATCAAGGCATCGTTAAAGTTTGCACCACAAAAGTAGCCCCCTCTCTGCTGCTATGGGGAGCCTCTGCCCCAACATTATCGCCCTGCGAGGTAGGTAATGTGCAATAAAAGCGGAGAATTGCTGCGAAATGTTTTGCAATATTGATTTTTATTTTTACCTTTGCGCGCTATTATTAACTAAATTAACTTTTGTAACAATGCCAAAAATGAAAACAAATGCCGCTGCGAAGAAGCGTTTTTCTTTCACCGGCACAGGTAAGATTAAGCGTAAGCACGCTTATCACAGTCACATCCTGACCAAAAAGACTAACAAGCGTAAGCGTAACCTTTGCTACTCAGGTATCGTATCGCCAGCCGATGAGGCTAAAATCAAGCAGTTGCTCGTTAAGTAATTTCGGGCTAAGCGTAAAAGTAGCAATTTAAGAGATTTATTATTAACAACAAAGGAGCGCAGTAGCCCCAAAGAGTGGGAGAGAATCACACCGCTACCAGCTCTATCAAAAACTTTAAACTATGCCACGTTCAGTCAACGCTGTTGCGTCACGCGCAAGAAGAAAGAAGGTTTTGAAACT
>JAGBTP010000059.1 GCA_017631255.1 Alistipes sp. | reverse complement strand
GGCGGTGGATAGTGAGCTTTGCGAGGTGGTGCGTGCTATGGAGCGTCGCGATTCGAACTCGGAGGTGCTGGCACGATATAGGCGCAGGTTTGAGAAGCTGCGTTACGATGTGAGCCTCGAGGTGCTGCGTCGCAATACGGGCGACGAGGGTATGCTGCTGCGTGCTGCTGCGGTGGTATATGAGGCGGCTGTGCAGCGCAAGTCGAGGTAATGGCTCTACTGTGCGGTAGCTAAATGGTGTTAGTTCCCGAGGAAATCGCTGTAAAAAAACAATAAAAATAGTTTGTTTGAGTGAAATATTGTGCTACATTTGTGTAGCGAAAAGTGCTAAAAGTCCCAACATTGGGGCTTTTATGCGTTTCGATCCATTTCGTGGTGGCAGAGGACTGGCAAGGGATGGGTGGAAAAAAAGCTAATGAGAGGCAACCAAAACAAGAAAGATACACACTCATTAATTCAAATTTACGCAATGAAAAAACTAATTCTTTTCTGCTTGGCTATGTGTACCATAGTGGCAGTGCAGGCGCAGGAGGAGGTTATCGAGCAGGTGCCAGAGCAGGCGCAGGTGTTGGATTTCCCCTACTCGAAGTATCTCACATTCTCGAAGGCGGAGTTCAGAGAGAACCAATTTAAGTATGACGACTACACCAACTCGTGGGCTATCAAGAGAAAGAACGGCTTGATGGTGGCAGTCAACATCTTGGCGATCCTCGTTGACGGTTCGGAGGATGTTCGTCCAGCAAGTGGCGACTACAAAATATTAGTACAGCTCGGTGACGATGACGCTGTGTCGTATGTGCAGGTAATCTTTTACAGCGACGATATGTTCCACAGGTTGCTCACATTCCTCAAGGAGAATGGTGAGGGCTTTATCGACACATCGTCAGGCAAGTTGCTGAAGTATCAGGCATACTACAATGGTAACTACCTTGAGCTCAATATGGATCAGCACATCATCAGCCGCACATCGTCACGCACGGTTGACTCTCGCACTGTGAAGAATGTCGACGAGTCGTACAACGAGTACACCTTCTTCATCGTAACAGGCGTAGAGGCTAAGTCGCGCTACCTCGACAAGATGGCTGCCAAGAAGGCTAAGCGTGCGGCAAAGGGTAAGAAGGCCGACTTGCACGATATGATGTAGTAGTGCGGGCAGAACAACCGTAGGAAACAGATTTTTACACACTTAACTTACATTAAAATGAGAAAGCTAATTTCGTTACTCCTGCTTATGGTGGCGGGAGCGACCCTTGTTTTTGCACAGGAGGAGAGCACAACGGCGACAAGCAATAGACATCCTGTGACAGCGCGAGCACAGGTTTTGTTGGGTGGTGCACAGTATGTGAGCCAATTCCTCAACGAGCAGCAGTATTCGGGTACTATGCGTGGCGTGGAGTTCACCTTCGGCCGTATGTTCCCTAAGTCGAAGCACCTCTCGTGGGAGCTTAAGATGGCATACTGGGGCAACTCTCAGCAGTCATTCCCACTTCGCGGCAATGGTCTGTACAACCCATCTAAGACATCATCTATCGTGATGGCGCATACCTACGATGCCGACTATGCCGTTTACTACAACTGGTTCATTAAGGATCGCTTGCAGATTCGCCTTGGTGGTTACTTCAATGTAAATGCGGGCCTAATGGTAGGCGACGATCACTTCGTGAACAACGCTGTGACCTCACAACTCCAGACTATGCTCTATGGCTCAGTGCAGATACGCTACGGCTGGAACTTCAAGAAGTGGGGCTTGGACCTCTATGCCAACGCTGCTACGCCACTCATCGGTGGTCGTTCGGCTGATGGTCGCTTCTTGGGTTACTTCCATAAGAAGCAGGGCGGAGCGTTCGCATCGTCGCCATATAAGCACTATGTATTCGCAGCGCCACACAACACCTTGGGTGCTGATTGGGAGATTGGTATCGACTTCGCGATGCCTCGCGTATCGGTGTCGCTCGCTTATGGCGCTAATAGCCTCTACTGGCACGACTACGGTATTCAGAACAAGCGCGACAACGCCTTCTTTAAGTTAGGTGTATCGGTTAACCTCGTGTGTATGAAGAGAGGTCAGACAACTAATCGTCACTTTTAATTAGATTTGAACTATGAAAAAGATTATCATATCACTACTTTTTGCCTCTGTTGCCCTCTTCTCTTGCGAGAAGTATGAGTCTATCAAAAAGGTAGATAACGATTTCAAGCGCAACTTTGAGCACTTCTGGACCCTCGTTGACGAGCAGTACTGCTACCTCGACTACAAGAACATCGACTGGAATCAGGCGAAGGAGGACTTTATGCCTCGCGTGGAGGCTGCCAAGGACGAGTTCGAGTTCTTTCAGATACTCACCGAGGCACTCGACCTCCTAAAGGATGGCCACGTGTGGATGCTGTCGCAGTTCCAGTCGTACAGTTGCAACACATACCTCTTTGACGAGAATGGCGTGGCGTACCCTGATAACTTCTCAACTACACTCTTGAAACAGTATATGAAGGGCAACAAGCTATACCACCCACTCGATAGCAAGGTTTACTACGGCACCATCGAGGATGGCGATCGTACATATGTATATATCTACTACACCGACTTCGGTACCGATTGGAACAGCTATGTTTACAAGTATATCTTGCCATTGATGGAGGAGGCCGATGGTATCATTCTCGATATTCGCGATAATCCAGGTGGTTCGGGCGAGATTGGCTTGCGCTTGGCAGGTCACTTCTTCGACACTAAGGAGCATGTAGGCTACTACGCAACTAAGAGCGGCCCTGGTCACAACGACTTCAATGAGAAGGAGGAGCTCTATGTTGAGCCTATTAAGTCGGCTAACTGGTCCAACAAGCCTACAATGTTGCTGACAAACCGTAATGTTTACTCTACCGCTAACCTCTTCACTAGTGCGCTTCAGTATGCGCCTAATGTGACCCATATTGGTGGTAAGTCGGGTGGTGGCGGCGCAATGCCTATGACTCACTACCTGGCTAACGGCTGGCTCGTGGTATTCCCATCAAATGCCCTCTTCGACCGTGACGGCAACCACATCGAGTGTGGTATCGACCCAGATATTCTTATCGATGCTGATGCTGAGATGGAGAATGGTCGTGATATTATTATCGAAAGAGCGATCGAAGAATTGCGTAAGAAATAGGGCCTCTTAGTGATTCTATTTCGGGCTGTCCTGATTATGGTTGGGACAGCCTTTTTTTATGTGGTATGTCGTGCGGCGAGGCGTAAAAATGCTATCGAGACGGAGAAAAAAAGATAGATGTTTTGCTGTGACGAACAAAAGGCGTATATTTGTCTAACCAAACAGAGTTAAAACTATGAGCAACAAAGATCAAATCGTCGAGGCTGAGGTGAAGCCTGACGATATTCCATACGAGAACTGTCTGAATTGTGGCGCCGAGCTGGTTGGTGGCTACTGCCATAAGTGTGGCCAGCAGGCGACGAGCAAGACCCCAACCGTGGGTGACTTCCTACACGAGTATGTCATCAACGCCTTCATCTGGGACCCGCAGTTCTTCAAGACGATAGGCACGCTGCTGCGTCGCCCAGGACAGCTGACCAGCGACTATATGGATGGTAAATTCGTGTCGCAGGAGCACCCGCTCAAGCTAAATATGTTCCTGCTCTTCGTCTTCGTGTCGATGTTCCTTATCTTCTCGCCAAAGAATGACGAAGATAGTGTGAGAAACCTCTTACACGACGAAAGGACCTACCCTGAATTGCAGGTGGAGTTCTACAAGAAGGATGCCGACTATGCTGTGAAACTGGCGACAAGCCCTCGCGATACGGTGCAGATATACACGCCGCTGGAGCTCGCTCAGAAGTACCCCGATGTGATTGCCAAGGTCGAGGTGATAGAGGACTCGCAGGATAGTAATCCCGATAAGTGGGTGGCGACGGTGCCTCGCGTATTTATCGAAGATGAGATTCTCGTGCTCAATGACGAGGGCTACTACTTCTTCAACCACGAGGATGGTACCATAGCTGGCGATTTGAGTATGGTTATTAGTATATGGGAGAAGGTGGTGGACCTCACCACGACCTACTTCCCGATGCTCGTGCTGCTAACCGTGCCACTCCTTGCTATGGCCGTTAGCTTCATCCAGCGTAAGAGTAGGGTGCCGTTCATCCACCACTTCATCTTTGCGCTGCACTATACGGCGTTCCTCGAGTTGCTGATGATGGTTCTCTATGCGCTCTACCTCGCCGTCGACCCATCTATGGACTTGTTGCAGTGGGTGTTGCGTATCGCTGCGAGTGTCTACCTCACGATGGCTATTCATCGCGTTTATGAGCCGTCGTCGTGGTTCAAGTCGCTGCTTAAGGCACTCTTCACATATGTTATCTACCTGATTAACTGCGGCGTCGTACTCATCATCTTCTGCATCATCTTCTGCATCGTCGCAACCGTATCGGTGCTCGCGTAGGGCGGCTTCGGTGTGCGGCCACAGGTGCTGGCATAATGGCTTAGGTGTAAGGCAATCGCTGCCTGCACTGTGCCATTAGATAGAGGCGAAAAAGGATATATAACCATATAAAACTGCCCCCGAAAGCTACTTGCTTTCGGGGGCTTCTTGTTACTTTTCGAAGTGTACTTTTAGGCTTGTTGCCAGCCGTTAAATGCCTAATTCTTCAACGCTGTAATGTCGAGGTCGCCCTCCATATACATAATGATCTTGCTCTCCTCGTCCTCGATGGCGATCACAAAGTCGGAAATCTTGCCCGACTCGACATCCTTCATATTCGCAAGGACGCGCTTGTACTCATTCTTCGAGCCCTTGCCATC
This sequence comes from Alistipes sp., assembly GCA_017631255.1. Classification (GTDB taxonomy): domain Bacteria; phylum Bacteroidota; class Bacteroidia; order Bacteroidales; family Rikenellaceae; genus Alistipes. The sequence goes on along the minus strand of JAGBTP010000059.1, from coordinate 2,011 downwards.
GTCTGGATCGAGCTCCTCGAGTAGCGAGGTGAATGCGTTGAGGTCCTTGCGCAGCGCAGCGCATACCTGTGCCGAGGCGTCGCTGTATTCGATGATGGTGATGCCCTTTACGCCCTTCATAAATGCCTTGCCGAGTGACTTGTTGAGGTTCATCTTTAACATCTCGAGGGTCAGGCCTCGTCCCACAGCGAGACACATAACATCGTCGGTGTCCTCGTACTTCTCCACAATTTTACTCATCACCGCGCTGGGGGTGGTTGGCTCTGCGGCGTGGAGGGCGCCTACGCCCAACATCACGAGGGCAGCGAGCATTGCCAATCCTTTGATCAAGCTTTTCATAGGTTATAACTGTTTTTGTAGTTTCGGTTGTTGCTTAACGCGCAACGATAATGCTAAGTTATAATAAAAATGTGAATTAACAAGTGGTAGCAAACAAAAAAAGCGTCACCCGAAGGTAACGCTCTGGAGGTCTGAAGCGGATTCGAACCGCTGTACGAGGTTTTGCAGACCTCTGCCTAGCCACTCGGCCATCAGACCATATGTGTGATATGTCCTATATCGAGGTGCAAAGGTAAGAATATTTTGGCAATATCCAAATATTTCGTGCGATTTTTTCCAAATATTAGCTTTTATCTCCACAAAATAGCGAGCAGGGGCGTGTAGTGGGTGGGGCGATGGATATATTGTGGGTGGTGAAAAGAGGCAGATTGTTTGGGAATTTGGAGAAAATTTTGTAAGTTTGTAGTAGCATTGCCATCTGCGCAGTGATTGTAGATGGCATTTAGGGCTAGTGCTGACCTTGTAACGACCGAATGTATTAAGCGCGGGCAATAGGCACATTGAAGGTCCTCGCCTATGTGGCGTGGAGTTGTGCTTGCGTGTGTATGGGTACTTGGTCCTCCCTTCAAGGCGTAGGCGTAGATAACGATTATTGTTGTCGGGGTGGCGCGAGAAGGGGCTGGCGAGGCATTAGAAAGTCCATTGGTGCTGATTGTTAAACTTAATAGATAAGTAAAGCTATGAAAACAAATTCGGAACTAAGACAGGTGGCGAAGGCCACAATGAAAGGTAATTGGGGTATGGGCATAGTTGTATGCCTTGTAGGAGGCTTGCTGATGAGCCTTGTCACTATCCCGCAGGTGGTTGCTGGCGAGGAGTCTATTCTGGGTAATCTGCTCTATGTTGCAGCGATGATCTTCTTTGGCTATCCTCTCGTCTATGGCATCTACTATTTCGCCTTTTTGAGGTTAAGCCGCATTGGCGAGCTTAAGGTGGAGAATATCTTCGGTCTCTTTAACTCGACCTACTATCTCAAGACCGTGTGTGTCGCATTGCTCACTGTTATCTACACATTCCTGTGGACACTACTCCTTATCGTGCCAGGCGTTATCAAGGGCTTGTCATACTTCTTGGCGCCATACATCCTTATCGACAACCCTGAGCTCACCGCTGACCAGGCTATCTGCCGCAGTATGGAGATGATGAAGGGCCACAAGATGGATCTCTTCCTCATCACCCTCGGTTATGTTGGTCTTAGTATTTTGTCGATGTTCCTTCTCTTCATTCCAATGCTTTGGCTGGTACCGTATTATCTGACCGTTTACGCTAAGTTTTATGAGGAGGTTAAGGCAACATATTTGTCGTGTTAAGTGCGGGCATCTTTTGCCTCTTAATCAAATAGACGGATGGGTAGTGCTAAATGGTACTACCCATCCGCTTATATTATGAAGATGTAGCTCCTCTTGCTGCAAAAAAAAGTTCCTCTTATCATTTGTATGAAGGACCTTGTCCCTCCCCGCTCCAAAAAAAGTTCCTCTTATCAAAGAGCGGATTAGCGCCCCACAAAAAAGTCCCCCTTATCATTGGTAGGAAGGACCTTGCCCCTCCCCGATCCAAAAAAAATTCCTCTTATTAAAGAGTGTATTAGCGCCCTACAAAAAAATCCCTCTTATCAAAGAGGGGATTAGCGCCCCCCCCCCAAAAAAAAGTCCCCCTTATCAACGGGGGATTT
>JAGBTP010000058.1 GCA_017631255.1 Alistipes sp. | reverse complement strand
TTGCTATCTACATCAACAACGCTATCTATGGTATGACTGGTGGTCAGATGGCTCCTACTACCCTCTTGGGTATGAAGACCGCTACTACTCCTTATGGCCGTGATCCTAAGCTCAATGGCTATCCTTACAAGATTGCTCAGATGTTGGCACACCTCGACGGCGTATGCTATGTTACTCGTCAGACTGTTCACACTCCAGCAAATGTTCGTAAGGCAAAGAAGGCTATCCGTCACGCATTCGAGAATGCTATGGCAGGTAAGGGCTTTAGCCTTGTAGAGATCGTTGCAACTTGTAACAGCGGTTGGAAGCTATCACCTGTTGCATCAAACGAGTGGCTTGAGCAGAATATGTTGCCATTCTACGAGCCCGGTGATTTGAAGGACACAACTAAAGAGTAAGCATTATGAAAGAGACAATAATCATTGCAGGTTTCGGAGGACAGGGTGTCCTCACTATGGGTAAGATTTTGGCTTACTCTGGAATTATGCAGGACATGGAGGTGACTTGGATGCCTTCATACGGTCCTGAGATGCGTGGTGGTACAGCCAATGTAACTGTTATCCTTTCGGATAAGGCTATCTCATCACCTATCGCTCACGAGTTCGACTGCGTAGTTGTTCTTAACCAGCAGTCTATGGACAAGTTCGAGAGCCAGGTGAAGCCAGGTGGCGTGCTCATCTACGACACTAACGGTATCACATCACACCCAACTCGTACCGACATTAGCATCTACCAGATCGATGCTACCGCTGAGTGCGCACGCTTGGGCCAGGCTAAGTTGTTCAACACTATGATCCTCGGCGCATACCTTAAGGTTCGCCCTGTGGTTAAGATGGAGAATGTTATGGCTGGTCTTAAGAAGACCTTGCCAGAGCGCGCTTGGAAGATGCTTCCACAGAACGAGGAGGCTATTAAGCACGGTGGTGAGATTATCCGTCAGATTCGCTAATCTACACCAAACAGATGGTAGAGGTTCATCCTTTAAGGGTGAGCCTCTATTTTTTTGAGTTCTCGCACCATCCATAGCTAAGTTATGGGGTTGGGGTGTTGCATATGCTGAATTTTTCGTATATTTGTAGTGTGTTATTGTATCACCTACTTGAGAATATTTTAATATGAAACGATTTTTACTATGCCTCGTGGCACTTGTAACTATAAGCTCCGCAACTACCTCGTTATCAGCACAGGATGCTGGTAGCTTCCGCTTTGGTTTCCGTACCGGCTACTACTTCTTGACGAAGGCATATGGTCTTGGTATTTATGGTAATTACGGCATTACCGATTGGCTAAACATCGAGCCAGGCGTCAACTACATTATGAAGAATAATAGCTCGGTGGATGTCTACTGCGACTTTCAAGTACCGCTGGAGGTGTCAACATCTTGGCACATATACCCTATCGTTGGCGTTAGTGCTAACCACATAGCGTCGCATAGCAGCACCGTGACGGGCTGGGCTGCGGGACTAAATCTTGGTATAGGCACGATGGTCAACATCGACCGCCGCTGGAGCGCCAACGCCCAGGTAAAGTGGATGGGACGACTACCGAGGAAGCATCAGAGCGCCGTGATTTTATCGCTTGGCATCGACTACAATTTCTAAATCGGAGCGCAATTCGATAGATATATATCGCGAAAAATGGAGTAAAGGAAAATTTATTCCATTTTTTTGATACACCCTATCATTATTTTTATTATATTTGTGTGAAATTATGGGGTGCTTTATAAAAGGCTCTCCGCATTGGTTATTGATAAGACAATAAACTAATAACATAAAACTACAAACTACACTACAATGGACAATGTAAACGCACAGCAGTTGCAGGATGTGGTTATCCGTTTTTCGGGTGACTCAGGTGACGGTATGCAGCTTACCGGAACACTCTTTTCAGACACATCAGCACTGTTCGGTAACGGAATTTCTACATTCCCCGACTACCCTGCTGAGATTCGTGCTCCTCAGGGTACAGTAGCAGGCGTATCTGGCTTCCAGGTACATTTCGGCTCAAGCCGCGTGGATAACCCAGGCGACTACTGCGATGTACTTGTTGCTATGAACCCAGCAGCACTCATCGCTAACCGCAAGTGGCTCAAGCCTTCGGCAACAGTGATCATCGACGGTGACACTATGACCGAGGAGAACATCAAGAAGGCGGGCTTCAAGACGCTCGACCCTATCGCTGAGCTTGGCCTTGAGGGTTACAATGTTGTGATTCCAGACATCACCTCAATGACCAAGGAGGCGTTGAAGGATACTGGTATGGATAACAAGGCGGTTGTTAAGTGTAAGAATATGTTTGCGTTGGGTATCTGCTTCTGGATGTACAACCGTCCAGATGACTTCGCTAAGCAGTACCTCGACTCAAAGTTCGCTAAGAAGAACCCTCTCGTAGCTGAGGCTAACAAGCGCGTTATCGAGGCTGGTTACAACTACGCAGCTAATACTCACCAGTTTGCAAACAACTATACCGTAGCTCCTGCTGAGCTCGAGAAGGGCGTTTACCGCTCAATCAACGGTAACACCGCTACGGCGTGGGGCTTCTGCGCTGCATCTGAGAAGTCTGGCTTGCCACTCTTCTGCGGTTCATACCCTATCACTCCAGCAACCGTTATCCTCGAGGAGCTTGCTAAGCGTCGTGACCTCGGTGTTAAGACCGTTCAGGCAGAGGATGAGATCGCAGGTATCTGTACCTCTATCGGTGCTGCTTATGCAGGTAACTTTGCGGTTACAACTACCTCAGGTCCTGGTATCTCACTCAAGAGCGAGGCTATGGGCTTGGCAGTAATGGCAGAGCTTCCATTGGTTGTTGTTGATGTTCAGCGTGGTGGTCCATCTACCGGTCTTCCTACTAAGACTGAGCAGAGCGACCTCAACCAGGCACTCTATGGCCGTAACGGTGAGTGTCCAATGGTTGTTATCGCAGCATCATCACCAAGCGACTGCTTCCACTACGCATTTATGGCAAGTAAGATCGCTATGGAGCATATGACCCCTGTTATGTTGCTCACCGACGGCTTCATCGCTAACGGTTCTGAGCCTTGGAAGATTCCTTCAATGAGCGAGTACCCTGCTATCGTGCCTCCAATCGTTGAGCCACGCACAGGCGAGGAGTTCTTGCCATATCAGCGTAACGAGAAGCTCGCACGCGGTTGGGCGTTCCCAGGTAAGGAGGGTCTTGAGCACCGTATCGGCGGTTTGGAGAAGGATCACCTCAGAGGTACTATCTCACACGATCCTAAGAACCACCAGGAGATGGTTACTACTCGTCGCCGCAAGGTTGAGCTTGTTGCTGAGGAGTTGCCAGAGTTGGAGGTATTTGGTGCTAACGAGGCAGATGTATTGGTTGTAGGTTGGGGCGGTACACGCGGTCACCTCCACAGCGCTGTTAAGCAGCTTCAGGATGAGGGCAAGAGCGTAGCACACCTCCACTTCAACTACATATATCCTTTGCAGAAGGGCGTAGCTGAGATACTTAAGCGCTACAAGCGCATCGTAGTATGCGAGCTTAACGAGGGTCAGTTCGCTGGCTACCTCCGTCAGCAGTTCAGCGATGTTACCATCGAGTCTTACGGTAAGACCGAGGGTCAGCCATTCACCGTAATCGAGATTAAGGAGAAGGTTGAGTCAATGCTTTAATATACCAACACCACAAAATTAAAACAAGAAACACTATGGCAGATTTCAAATATACACCCGCTGATTTCAAGAGCGATCAACAGGTAAAGTGGTGTCCAGGTTGCGGCGACCACGCCATTCTTAACGCAGTGCAGCGTGCTATGCCTGAGGTTGCAGATGCACTCGGCAAGCCACACAATATGTTTACCTTCGTATCGGGTATCGGTTGCTCATCACGCTTCATTTATTATATGAAGACCTTTGGTTTCCACACCATCCACGGTCGTGCAAACGCTATTGCAACAGGTATCAAGACTGCGAACCCAGAGCTTTCAGTATGGGTATGTACTGGTGACGGTGACTCGTTAGCTATCGGTGGTAACCACTTTATCCACGCTATCCGTCGTAACATTGACCTTAACGTAATCTTGTTCAACAACGAGATTTACGGTTTGACTAAGGGTCAGTACTCTCCTACTACCAAGATTGGCAAGATCACCAAGACCTCACCTTTCGGTACCGTTGAGAAGCCATTTACCCCAGGAGAGTTGGTTATCGGCGCTAAGGGTACATTCTTCGCTCGTACCATCGACCAGGAGGTGATGCTTACTAAGGAGTGCTTGCTCGCAGCTGCTAAGCATAAGGGTATGGCCGTTACTGAGGCATTGGTTAACTGTATGATCTTCAACGACAAGACTCATGCAATGTTTGCTGGTGACAAGGCTACTCGTGAGGAGAACACCATCGTTCTCAAGCACGGCGAGAAGATGCTCTTCGGCAAGGATAAGAACAAGGGTCTTGTGTTCGAGAATATGCGCCTCAAGGTTGTTACCGTAGGCGAGGACGGCTACACTATGGACGATGTGCTCACACACGATGCTAAGTGTGCTGACACTACACTTCACTCAATGCTTGCAGCGATGAAGTACCCAGAGTACCCAGTAGCAGTAGGTGTTATCCGCGATGTAGACGACGAGAATGTCTACGATGTTAAGGTTGCTGAGCAGGTTGAGCAGGTTCGTGCTAACGCAAAGATTAAGTGCGTTGACGATCTTCTCCGCTCTGGCCAGACTTGGGAGATTAAGTAACAACTACCCTACAACAGTAAAAAGTCTGACTAACAATGTGTTAGTCAGACTTTTTTTTTAAGTGGAAGGGTCAATTTGGTATTACTACAATTATGCCACAAAAAAATAGCCGTCGTTTGTCGACGGCTATTCTGCTATTCTGCTATTCTGGAGATTAACCACACTCCCCACCCTCAATTGCACTACTTTGTCTCCTTGGCCTCCTTTGCCTCCTGACGCTGGACATTCTTGTGCATCAATCTACGAATCTCACGCTCGAGGCTCTGAGGATCGATGTTGCGCTTGATGGTTGAGTCGTGCGCCAATGAGATGCGACCTGTCTCCTCCGAAACTGCAATGATGATGGCGTCCGACACCTCGCTCATACCAAGCGCTGCACGGTGACGCATACCATAAGCCTTAGGAACATCCTGACGCGTTGATGGGAGTACGCACTTAGCAGCTACCACCCTATCGCCGCTGATAATCATAGCACCATCATGGAGCGGTGCATTCTTGAAAAACACATTCTCAATAAGTGCCGTAGATACCTTCGCATCGATGGCGATACCACTCTCCTCGACAATACCAAGGTCATTAGACTGCTTAATGATGATAAGTGCTCCGACCTTGTCCTGACCCATCTCCTGACACGCAGTGACGATAGGCATAAGGTCGATATCGGCCTCACCCTTACGATTGCGTAGGTTGAAGATGCGGGTGAGCCACTCGAAGCGCTCACGCTGGCGACCGATAACCTTGAGGAAGTGACGAATTTCGGGTTGGAAGATGATCAGGATGGCGATGACACCGACCGATATAATCTGACCGAGGATAGTTGAGAAGAGCACCAAGTTGAAGGTCTTAACGAGAATCCACACCAAGTAGATAACGAAGATACCCATCATAATATAGGGTGCACTTGTTCCCTTAAGCGCACGGTAAGCAGCATAGAGCAATGATGCCACCAAAAGAATATCTATAACATCAATAAATGTAAATGGTATGAATCCCATTATCTTCCTCCGTTTATTGTTTCACAATATATCGCGTCACAGCACGACAAAATACGGTGCGAAATTAGTAAAAAAATGCCGACTTGCAAAGCAAATCGGCAAAATTTCATAGCTGCACGGATTACTCCAAAGCACCTGCCTCGTAGAGCTCATCGACACTCTTGAGTACGATATCCGAAATGTTGAGCGATGGGTCTGCGTCAACAACAGATACAGCGTTGAGAATCATCTTATAACGCTTGTCAGCGTTGATCTCATCGAGTGCCTTGCGAGTGAGCGCCTGGAAGCGGTTCATAAGCACCATCTGCTCCTCAGCCAAAGCCTGCTCCTCCTTTGCGAGTGTCTCGCCCTCGGTCTGTGCAGTGTTCTGCAAAGCTACCATACGAGTCTGGATAGACTCACCCTTCTGCTGCAACTCAGCCTGCTTCTGCTGAGCGTTGAGCGTAGTGATAAGACCCTTCTCGTAGTCCTGCTGAAGTTTAGCAGCCTCGTTCTGCAACTTGTTATACTCGTTAGCAAGGCTCTGCTCCTTCTTTGCCCAGCCCTCCTGAGTAGCAGCTGCGCGTGACTGGAACTCCTGTGCCTTAGCCTCCAAAGCCTTACCCTCAGCAGCGAACAACTTGCTCGACGCCATAATATAGTCTACATCGATAAATACTACATCGCCACTTGCAACACACTCCACGGTGCGCACCTCGGTGTTATCGCTAACTGTGGCCTCGCTCTGAGCCTCGGTTGTTGTACCACCGCAAGAGGCGAGAAGCATCGACAAGGCTGAGATAAAGAAAAGACTCTTTTTCATAATTTTTATACTTCGTTTTAGTTAATTTTCAAGTTTCAAAACACAAAGGTAAGAAAATTTATTTACTTTTGTAGAAAATTTATAATATTTTTCATTCGCGAAGATTTTATGTACGAATATATTAGAGGACATATCGCCGAAGCCACACCCACCTATGCTGTTGTAGAGGCTGGGGGCGTGGGCTACTTTATCAACATATCGCTCAAGACATATGCCGACATAGAGGGTGCTACCGAGGCTCTGCTCTATGTTCACTTCATTGTGCGTGAGGACCAGCAGACACTCTTTGGGTTCTCCACGAAACTTGAGCGCGAGCTATTTCGTCAGCTCATAAGCGTGTCGGGCGTAGGTGGCAACACCGCACGAATGATTCTCTCGACATATTCGTCTCACGAGTTGCAGAACATAATCGCTACGGAGAACGCCGTACTGCTCAAGAATGTCAAGGGCTTAGGTCTCAAGACGGCACAGAAGATTATCGTCGAGCTGTCGGGCAAGATGCTTGAGCTTGGCGCAAGCGATATGATGACGCCACAGGTGAGCGCACAGGCAGGTGCCAACAACCAGACCTATGACGAGGCTATGGCGGCACTCTCGATGCTTGGCTTCCAGAAGTCGGCATCGGACAAGGTGCTCAAGGCGGTATTCAAGGAGACGCCCGACATCTCTGTGGAGGAGGCAATTCGTACGGCTCTCAAGAGGTTGTAGTTGCGATTGCGCACTTTCTGCAACAAAATGTATCATATTGCAAAATATTTATTAACTTTGTACGATTATATGTATATATGAACGCATTAGGTAAAATATCGAAATTTATAGCTGTGCTCTGCGCAGCCATCGTTGTTGTGGCGTGCAATAACGACACCGACACCGTGCTCACGCAGCAGCAGACCTCCATCGAGAAGTATCTCACCACAAACCACCAGCCTCGCCTTATAGAGGAGTCTACCATTGGCAGCTCCACACTCCCAGAGCCACCCTTCTACACGCGTTGGGATATGGACATATATCGCTATATATCAACCTATTACGAGGAAGGACGCGATGAGAAGGCTGAGATTGTAAAGGGAACCACATTCGACATCATCTACACCGCCTACATCTTTACGGGCAGCGACCCAAAGGTAGCGGATATGTATGCTACGAACGACGAGACATCGCTCAAGCAGCTTCAAGACCTTGGACTCAACACCTCGTTCGAGTGGACGACAGAGCCTATGCGCCTAACACTTGGCAAGAGCGCTATGATTGAGGGGCTTAGAGTGGCACTCGAGGGTTGTCGTGAGGGCGATAGCGTGGAGGTTTATATGACCTTCGCCACAGCATATGGCAAGAACTACATCGGAAAGGTGCCAACAAAGTCCTCTGTGATGTGGAAAGTTAACATTGTAGACATCGTAGACTAAACGCCTGACATTAAGGGTAACAACAATAGAAAACTATCTAAAAATGAGATATTTATCACTACTCACAATACTCTCTGCATCGCTCCTCACACTATGGTCGTGCGCCAAGGAGCCTACAATGACCTTTAACGAAGTGGAGCAGCGCTCACTGATGGCGTGGATGGAGAAGTATCACCCCGAATTGGTGGACAACTACCAGATGGATGGCGGCTACTATGTCGACCTCATCGACGAGGGTGTTCTCGACTCGGCAGCCATATCGGGCAAGGATGTGTGGGTATGGTTCGACTTTACTGCGCGCAGCCTCGAGGGCTTGGTGCAGGAGACTCGCAACGCGGATCTTGCTGAGCAGCTCACCACCTACACCTCACACACGCACTATGTCCCTGCGTTGCGCTTTAGCGGTGCCGACAGCCACACGATGATGGAGGGCACATACCTCGCAACATTCAACAAGCTCAACATTCGCGATAAGGAGAGTGGCGAGATGAGGGAGGTAGAGGTGCGTTACGGCACAAAGCTCCGCCTATACTTGCCATCATCGGTGCTCGACAGCAATATGGATAGCGACGATGGCGGCTACGAGGGTGAGTTCGTGTCGGATGGCTCGAAGCCTATGATTGTCGATATGACTATCTGGGGCCATGTTGGCAACCCCGTAGCATATGAGGGTGAGCGCGTTAAGAGTTTTGCCGAGGCTAATGGCGGAATGTGCGAGGAGCACAAGGCCGTAATCGAGGAGGAGACTGACAAGGAGAACAATAGCGCTACACAGTCGGCACGCCGCCGCTCAACACGCACCGAGGAGGAGGGCGAGGAGAGCATAGACACCCGCCCCCTTGAGTTCTTCGATGGTCGCTGGCATCAGCCTGCCGACACACTTGAGCATCTTCTTGTAAACTACTCATACTCACCTGCACGCACCACCATCAACTTCAGAGGTGCTTTAGGTAGCGACACCCTCAAATACAAGGGCGAGAACGAGTACAATGCAGGTAGAGTTTATGGCAACAGACAGCTCGACGATGTCGACAGACGCATTAACGAGGCCCTTGTGAAGCGCTTTGGCGAGGGCATTGGCACAAGCGACGAGGATATCTTGAAGGCCGACTCGGTACATACTAAGCCAACGGTAAAAGTTTGGTACATTGGTCGTTTCCTCGACGGCTTCGTCTTCGATACCAACATCGACGAGGTTAAGGAGATAGTATTTGGCAAGGTGGAGAGTAAGGGCGAGGTGCTCACATTCTCGACAGCCGACCCGCTCAACAACAGCTATATCTTGGCGTGGAACTACTCTATCCCAACGCTCCGACTCGGTCAGTGGGCAGAGATACTTACTGTGTCGACCTACGGCTACGGCATTGAGGGTAAGACCGGCTCAACAACGACCACTACAACAAGCAGCAACTCATACTACGACTACGCCAACTACTATAACTATATGAATTATATGAATAACTACTATGGCTACGGCTATGGCAGTATGTATAATTCGGGTTACTATGGCTACAACCCATACTACTACGGTTATGGTATGCCAACGACCGGCACAGGCACTACAACCACCACAACGACAATCTCGACCGAGATTCCGGCCTATGCGCCACTCCTCTTCCAGGTGTTTGTGGAGAAGAAGTAGTCAGAAAGGCGAAGATTATATAAGGTGTGCTCAGCATAATGCTGGGCACACCTTTTTGGTATGTAGTGCAGCAACTCGCATAGCTGCCAACACACTTGTTTACACTTGCAAGCACAACTCTTACTCTCGATGCAGCTCCTCAACGAGGTTATCTTAATAGTCCTAAAAAGTCTCCACAAGACAAAAAAGAATCGCCCCACAAGCGAAATGCTCACGAGGCGATGTGTAACAATCAAAGCTAAACAGCTCGGTTAGAAGAGGTAGCCGGTATTGATGTAGAATGCGCCGTTACCATCCTGATTCTTGATAAATGGATCGCTGCTGAATCGGCTGATAGGCAAGCCATACTCGAAGGCTACGATGAAGTTCTGGTTCATAATGAAGCGCAAACCAGCACCCACGGTGATGTGAGGACGGTCCGAAGTGCGGTTGCCCGAAAGAGCCATATACTCATCATACGCAGCGCGCGACTCCTCGCTACCACGGAACGACATATCGTAGTTCTTGGTCACCATAGTACCATCGCTAAAAATGTTAAGACCGAAGGCGATGTTCTGCTTCCAGAGCTGGAACTTAACGAAGCGCCAGCGGAGCTCGACATTGTACGACGCCATATCGAGACCCTGCACGCGGTCACGCATCATACCACGAATAGTACGGTAGCCGCCCATACCATCACGGTCGTAGCTAGGGCCTACAGTGGTGATATATGGCAGGATATAGTATGGAGCCTTATCGCCGAAAGTACCCTCATAATTAAGTCGGTAGGCGAATGTGAGCACATCATTCTTAACAATAGGCACATACTGGCGGAAGGTAACCGAATAGCGGTACGATGGGTGTGTCGTGCCGAGCCAGCGTGGTGCGAGCATAAGGTGACCCTCTGCCCAGATACCACGCGAAGGAGCCGCCTCCTTGTCACGAGTATCGAACAACAGACCCAAACGCACGCTGCTGGTAAGACCACCCCACGCCTCATCCTCGGAGATGATACCCCACTCACGATAGAGGTCAAAGATAGGTTTCTCGTAGTTCTCAGCTGTTGGGTCACTTGGGAACTGCTTGTCCTCAGCCTTGTTCTTATTAATCTTAGCATAGTTGAGCGCCTGCTGGTTCTTATAACCCATCTTGAAGTAGTTAAGGTGGTAGCCAGCCTCCCAGAAGAACTTATTATCCCAGATGTTACCAATGAAGTCGGTCTTGAAGAGCACCGCCAGGCGGTTCACGCGATACTTAGGCGTGTAGATAAACTGCTCGTGGTTGCCCTTATCTTTACCCGCCTTAACCTTCGCGTGGTCATAGTACGACATATAACCGTTAAAGCCATAGAAGTCCATAGCCTTATCGTTGGTAAGCGTGAAGGTCGAGCAGAAGCGCACACCAGGAATCGAGAAGTTGTTGTCGTAAGATACCACGAAGAGCTGCGAACCCTTGGTGAAGAACGAAGCCTCGAAGTACCAATTCTGGCGCGTATTAGGATAGCGTGAGCCATCACCGAAGTCGTAGATATTGAGGATTGCACCGAGCTGGAGGCCCTTATCGGCATCAAATGCCACAGCGGGCAGAGGTCCGAAGTTGTATCCCGTCTTGACAATCTCGCTCTTAGCCTGAGGCTGTGCAGCCTCAACGCCACTCTCTACAACGGTGGTCTCACCCTGAGCTGCATCCGTCTGTGCACTATCAGAGGTCTGCGCAATGAGCAACTGTGGCACCAGCAGACACGCCATAAGTATAGTTAGGCGAAGTAGTTTCATAATCTGTACTATTTGTTAAACATTAAATTGCGAATCTCCTTATACTTTGCACGCAGTTTCTTATTGCGCCAGAGCTTATAGTCCGACACCATAAGTCGCACGAGGCGATAGCTCTCATCTGCCACATAAGGCGAGGGCAGCAACAGCAGCGTGAGTGGCAATGCCCACTGCCAAGGCAGGGCGATGTAGGCAACAATCGAGTAGAGAATCATCACCACAGGCCATACCACAAGATTGAGCATAAAGCGCACCGAGTTGCGGAATGCCTGATCCTTGAACTTCTTGAATATGAAACCGCCAAGCAGCGTTGTAGGCAGCGCTGCAACAGAGGCGAAGGCGGTATATGGCAGCGTGAGGATGTAGATGAAGAGCTTGAGGATGCGCGACATAATAGGATAGCGCACCGCCACGGACTTAAGCGTGATGTTCTCCTTCTGGCGCATCTCTGAAGCCTCATGACCAAGCTCGAGAAGGCGCTGAGCGAGAGGCTCGTTTGCCTGCTTAAGGTAGTCAAGGTGCTTGACAGTCATATTATTAGCGGCAAAGTAGATATCCATACCACGCATATTGCGATACTCTGGATCACTCTTAAGATGCAGTCTCTGGCGTGCTACCACAGCAGCACATATCTCGTATGTAGCCTCATAATCCTCATCGTTAGGGATGTAGAAGATTGCATCGCGCAGGCGACTTTCGAGGTGCTCGCGCATAATGTTCATCTGCTCCTGAGGCGTACTCTCGCTATGCTCAGCGATGAACTCACCCACATTGATAGGCTCACCCATCTGCACACGCGCCGTGGAGCGATAGCGGAAGAAGCTACCATAGCGGATGCCTACGGGGACTATATATAAAGGTGTGTCGGGCATCAGGTCGTGCGCCTGGAAGGCGATGCGGAAGATACCCTTAGAGAGTGGCAACGACGAGTACTTCGTCTGGTGCATACCCTCGGGGAAGATAACAAAAGGCACCTTATCGCGCAACACCTCAACGGCACGCTCAATGGTCTCATTGTTACGCTTAACCTCGTCGATGCCGTCACGCATACGCATAATAGGCATAATCTTGAGGAAGGTAAATATCTTCTTAAGTGTCGGATTCTTAAACAGATCGGCACGCGCCACGAACACCTTTGGCGAGGAATCCATCGCAAGCAACATCATTGCATCCATCAGCGTACCCGTATGGTTAGGTGCATAGATCACCGCACCATCCTTAGGCACACGATTGCGATCGACATAGCGAAGGTCGCGGTACGACATTCGCACCAAAAAGTCGACATAGTGACGCAGAAAGCTATACAACCAATCAGGATCTTGAATCTTCTTTTCTCGTGCCATAATACTCTTTTTATTGGGGGGGGGTACACTTATGCGAGCTTACGACGGCGGAAGATGGTCGCAACGGTCAAGCCCGAAACGATATGCCATACACCCCAGAGCGCAGTGATGAGCACCATACCGCCATTGCTACTCCAAACAGTTGGATCGAAGATAGCTGGGTTGAAGAGAAGTGCAAGGCCAAGACCCGAATTCTGGATACCTGTCTCAATGGTGAGCGAGCGGCAGTCAGCCTCTGGGAGCTTCAAGAGTCGCGCTACGGTATAGCCCGATGTGAGAGCAGTAGCATTGTGGATTATAACCACCAAGACT
>JAGBTP010000057.1 GCA_017631255.1 Alistipes sp. | reverse complement strand
GAAATTGCCCGCAAAGATACGAATAATTTTTGATTTACAATATATATACACACTTTTTTCGCACAGAATTGTTGAAAAGTTGCAAAAAGTCGATAGATTTTGCTTATCAGATTTTCAGAATCATCAGTATTCATTTATTACTTTTTCGTTAACACATTGGCTTACTGCATTTTAGATGTTAGCATACCATATTTTTGAAATCGAGCCGAGGGTAAAAACGAGCACATTTCCGATTTAGAATACTTTTGGACACTATTGAAATGATATAGCAACAAACACTCCTCTCGTAACCATACCAATATTAATATTATAGTGCATAGACACCCTTACGCGTGCGAGGAGGGGTCAACATCGGCACGCCAAAACAAGCCGTCGCGTGCCTCATAAATATTCGAATATCCATCTTAGCTATCCGACCAAGTTCGGTAGGTGTCGCAGCAGGGAGATAGCTATAAAAAAAGATGCGGAAGTAGCGTCTTCACAGATGGCCCTTCCGCTGAATTTAGTTAGGTTAATGAGAATTTTTTTTTGGAGTTGATGAGCAATTGGTGTGTCCATGAGAATTATTCGAGATGTGCGCTCATCACTCCCTGTTTGCGTTGCAAAGGTACAAACAAAATTGAACAAAACAAATTTTTTATCCATTTTTTTTCAAAAAATCAGGACATATGCAACATATTTATGAAAATACATCTATAAATATGCAAATACACACCCTGCTCTGCATATACACATAGCGACACGACACCTCCACCTATCCGCATAATTTATAAACAGATAGGTCAACTCGCAGCAACAGGGATTACAATGCAGCGACGAGCGAGGCGACTAAGAGCAGTAGATATAGGAGCACCGAGGCAAATGAGCTGGCACGCTGGAAGAGCAGTGGTAACATCACCGATGCAATCATCGCATTGACCACCACGAGTGCTGGCGAGGCGGCAGGCAACACAAAGAGCGACGCCCCCACCACAAGGGCAGCGAGGATAAGCACACGCCACGAATCCCTCATCGTGCGGTTCGATGCCAGAGGCGAGGTGATGTATATGAGTATCGTTGCCAGCTGCAAGAATAGCACCACGGCGAGATAGACAAGACGAGGTATGTCGAGGTAGGCCGCCAGAGTCATATGCGCCGAAAGCTGATATCTATCCCACACGGCAAGGAACGCATCGCCAAAGTCGCCACCGCCATACCATACGACATAGCAATATAGCAGCGTAGGCAGCGCAATGCCAAGCAGCGTTACAACGGTCTCGCGCAGCGTAGCACGCACAACGATAACAATAACGGGTAGCGCCACAGCTAACAGAGCAAGAGATGAGTCTACAAGTGGCATAGCACCAAGCGCCACCATCGACGAGAAGAGGTAGTGCGCCCTACACGAAGGGCCAAAGCAGTATAGAAGGCGCCCGAAAGCCTCTGCGGCTAAGATAGCTACGACAATGAGCGACATATAGTCCTCTGAGGCCACAACACCAAAGAGCGTCACCGCAGCGAGGGCTATCGAAGCCATCGTACCCTGCGGGTAGAGGTCGACGCGCACCGTAGCACGCGAGAGGCGCAGCACGGCATAGACATACATCAGTCCAAGTGCTACGGCCGAAATTGCAGGGTGCTGGGCACGAAAGGCGATAATGCCATCCATAAGTGGTGCACCTCCGCCTGTGATAATTTCCGCAGGTACCGAGAATAGCGTAGCGGCCGCCACCGTAGCAAGCAGTGCGAAGAGTAGCAGCATAGCGAGGCCCTCGGCAAATTTATGTCGTGTAATGTCGAGTATCATATCAAGGGCAAAGATACGAAGAAAAGGGATAACGGAGTAAATATTTTCGGATATTTTGCGTATTAAGAGTTTTTTATTATCTTTGCGCGATAATTATATATATTATAATATAAGGTGTAGCCCCACATCTTACCAATAGTGGCTAATACAATAAAACATATAGATTACTATGAACATTACAAGAGAACAGCGTGAGGGCGGTCTTAACATCGTTAAGGTCGTAATCAGCGAGGCTGACTACGGTCAGGCAGTAGAGAAGCAGTTGCGCGAGTACAAGCGCAAGGCAAATGAGCCAGGTTTCCGTCCAGGTATGGTACCTATGGGCATCATCAAGAAGAAGTACGGTAAGCATGTCGTTGCTGAGGAGTCATACCGTATGGCTTCTAACTCAGTATTCGAGTACCTCCAGAAGGAGAACATCGACTATGTAGGCGACATCATTCCATCTGAGGAGCAGGGTGCTTTCGACTTCGAGAATAACACCGAGTTCGAGTTCACCTTCGAGTTCGGCGAGGCACCTAAGTTCGAGCTCGAGCTTAGCGCTAAGGATAAGGTTACTTACAACAAGATCAAGGTTGACAAGAAGATGAAGGGCGACTACCGCTCTAACTACCTCCGTCGCTACGGCCGTTTGGTTGACGCTGACAAGGTGGCTAACGACGAGGCTCTCAGCGTAACCCTTGACAACGGCGATATGCGCATCGAGGAGGCTTATGTAGGCCTTATCTCTATGTCAGAGGAGGAGCGCAAGGAGTGGAAGGGCAAGAAGGTTGGCTACAAGACTAAGGTCAACATCGAGGAGCTCTACAAGAAGCCTGAGCAGCGCGCTGCTATCCTCTCAGTTAAGGAGGAGGAGTTGGCATCTATCAACCCAGAGTTCGAGTTGGAGATCACCAAGATTCGCCGCTTCGCAGAGCCTGAGCTCAACGAGGAGTTCTTCAAGATGGCGTTCCCTGCTGGTAATGTTACCAACGAGGAGCAGTTCGAGGCATTCATCGAGGAGCAGATCGAGTCAGAGCTCAAGCGTGAGTGCGACTTTATGTTCGTTAACACCGTTCGCAACTTCGTTATGGAGAAGGCTGCGCTCCAGATGCCTGAGGAGTTCCTCAAGCGCTGGTTGTATGTGATCAACGAGGGTAAGTTCTCACGCGAGGAGATCGAGAAGGACTTTGAGGCGTTCATCAAGATGTTCACTTGGAACTACATCCAGAAGCAGCTCATCACCGAGGGTGAGCTTAAGGTTACTACCGAGGAGGCTAAGGCTGAGGCTATGTCATTCGCAGCTATGCAGTTCGCTCAGTACGGTATGCCATCAGCACCAGCTGATATGCTCGAGAACTTCGCTAAGCAGATTATGGACAACAAGGAGCAGTTGCAGAAGATCTACGAGAAGCTCTACGAGGAGAAGGTTGTTGAGTACATCCGTGGCAAGGTTAAGGTTACCGAGAAGGCTATCTCTGCTGAGGAGTTCGCAAAGATCGCTTCTGAGCTCGCCTAAGTTGCGCCACTGCTAAGTAAGGCAGCATCGACCTCATTCGAGGGACAACAATAGGAGCGGGGCTGTCCAACCAAGGGCAGCCTCGCTTGTTATATCTACATATTGCCCCACGCTGTGATAGATTAGCGCGCTCGATAGGCTCTATACTCATCCAAAACGGAGCTTACGGGCGATAGCCACAGAGGTCTGCTCCAAGAGAAGAATTGTTAAACCCCAAATAAACCAAACGACTATGAACGAATTTGAGAAATACGCACGCCTTCACTGCGGCATCAACTCTATGACTATGCACGACTACCGTGCTGAGATTAACAACTATGTGTCGCCAACGATCATCGAGGAGCGTAAGCTCAATGTTGCGGCGATGGATGTCTTCTCTCGCCTTATGATGGAGCGCATCATCTTCCTCGGTGCACCTATTTATGACGATGTAGCAAACATCATCCAGGCACAGCTGCTCTTCCTCGAGTCTAACGGCGGCGCTGATCGCGATATCAGTCTATACATCAACTCACCTGGCGGCTCGGTATCTGCCGGCCTCGGCATCTACGACACTATGCAGCTCATCTCGAGCGATGTGGCAACCATCTGTACCGGTATGGCGGCCTCAATGGGCGCTGTTCTCCTCACCGCAGGTGCTGCGGGCAAGCGCTCAGCATTGCGCCACTCACGCGTGATGATTCACCAGCCACTTGGCGGCGCACAGGGCCAGGCATCGGATATCGAGATTGCAGCACGCGAGATTATCAAGACCAAGCGCGAGCTATACGAGATCATCGCTGAGCACTCTGGCGCACCCTACGAGAAGATCGAGCGCGATGCCGATCGTGACCACTGGCTCACATCGTACGAGGCGAAGGAGTATGGTCTTATCGACAATGTGTTGATTAACAGAGAGATTGTCGAGCCTCAGAAGTAAACAAGATAGATTAAATAGATGACACAAAGATCACGAAAAGGTGCCGACCACAGCGAGCAGTGCTGCTCGTTCTGCGGCACACCTGCCAGCGAGGCACCGCTTATGTTCAACGGCGGCGATGGCGCCTCGATATGTAGCTCGTGTATCGAGCACGGCTATGGTCTCCTCCTTGAGCACGACATCATCGCAGGAGCTAAGCCCCGCAACGCCAAGGGTGGCAAGGGCTCTAAGGGCAACAAATTTGAACCCATCACACGCGAGGACCTTATGCGTCCAGCCGAGATTAAGAGCTTCCTCGACCAGTATGTCATTGGTCAGGATGCCGCTAAGCGATATATGTCCGTGGCGGTCTACAACCACTACAAGCGTCTCCTCTCAAAGGGTAAGACCGAAGATGTGGAGCTCGACAAGTCGAACATCGTGCTCGTAGGCCCTACGGGTACGGGTAAGACCCTTATGGCGCGCACCATTGCACGCCTCCTTCGCGTACCTTTCTCTATCGTCGACGCAACAGCGCTCACACAGGCGGGATATGTCGGCGAGGATGTCGAGAGCATCCTCTCGCGTCTGCTTCAGGCGGCGGACTACGATGTAGAGGCTGCGGAGCGAGGCATCATCTTCATCGACGAGGTCGACAAGATTGCGCGCAATGGAGACAACCCCTCAATCACACGCGATGTGTCGGGCGAGGGTGTGCAGCAAGCGCTGCTCAAGATTCTCGAGGGCACGGTTGTCAATGTACCACCTCAGGGCGGCCGTAAGCACCCTGACCAGCAGTATATTCAGGTCAACACCTCGAACATACTCTTCATCTGCGGTGGTGCGTTTGATGGCATCGAGAAGAAGATCGCTATGCGTATGAATACCAACGCCATAGGTTATGGTGCTAAGACTAAGCAGCGCATCGACGAGAGCAACATTATGCAGTATATCCAGCCCCAGGACCTCCGCTCGTTCGGCCTCATACCTGAGCTTATCGGCCGTCTGCCGGTACTGACATATATGGAGCCGCTCGAGAGAAAGGCACTGCGCTCAATCCTCACCGAGCCTAAGAACTCGATTATCCGCCAGTACCAGTGCTTAATGTCGCTCGACGACATTAACCTCGTCTTCGACGACGATGTACTCGACTATATCGTCGATAAGGCCCTCGAGTTTAAGCTTGGTGCTCGAGGCTTGCGCTCTATCTGCGAGACCATTATGATGGATGTTATGTTTGATATGAACACGAGCGATGGCGGCGAGTTCCGCATCACGCTCGACTATGCAAAGTCGAAAATCGATCGCGCAGTATAACGCAACGGTGGTTATCCACAAATAAAATAGGCTGTCCAGCAATATGCGGACAGCCTATTTTACTTATGTCGTTCAGGGTTCAGCACCTCTATCTATCTCTATATATCTCTATATATCTCAACTCCCCCTTAATTTATCTCGATACCACCTCTCTATTTATCCACCCCCCCTGTTTGCTACTTCTTGGTGGTGCGACGGAGGGTCTTGTATGAGAGGATATGCCACGATATCGCAGCAGCGAGGAGTAGCATCACGATGCGCACCCAGAGAATGTCGACAATGGCGATGACGCAGTAGCCTATGGTGAGCCATATCATCGTTACGGAGATAATCTTCGCGTGGAGGGGTATAGCCTTGTTCTCTCGGAAGTTACGAATGTACTCTCCCACATATGGGTGGTTGATAAGCCAAGTGTATAGTCGCTCGGAGCTGCGCAGGAAGCACCACGCCGCAAGTAGTAGCAATGGTGTTGTAGGCAGTAGCGGCAGGAATATACCCACCACGGCCAGTGCAAGCGACACGACGCCAAGTATAAGTAGAAAAATCTTCATCGTCGCAAAGGTATAAATAATCGTCGTAACTCGCAAATTTGCCTCTTGGTATAAGTGTGAGAGGCGAGCAGGGATGGGGATAATCGGAGTTTGTGGGGGGGGGTGAAGATGCACCTCTACCACAAGTACCCTAAAATTTCAAGTCAGAATATGTTAACCCCACATACCAAGTTTCCCTTCTCAAAGGGAGATTTAGGGGCATTGTGAATATGAACAGATATGGTCCCAAATTGCAGCTACAATTTTGGATTAGAAGGGGTTAGGCTTGGCCTATCGCAAAAGAAGATCCCCACGGGATAGTACAAGAAGTACAGCCCGTGGGGTCTTACTTTTGGGTTAGGTCGAGAATGACCCGTTATCACCCCAAATTACCAGATGATTACACGCTCCTCAACTGGCATATACATCGCATCAGCCTCGGTGATACCAAATGCATCGTAGAATGACTGAATGTTGCGAAGAGTAGCATTAACACGGTTGCAGCCAAGAGAGTGTACATCCACCTTAGTGAGACGCTCCTTCTCCTGATCGGTGATATTCTGTGCCCAGAGAGTAGCGTAGCCGATGTAGAAACGCTGCTCACCTGTGAAGCCGTCGATATCCTCAGGACGACCGTTAGCCCAAGCGTAGTCTACAAGACCTGTGAAGGCGAGACGGAGACCACCCTGATCGGCGATGTTCTCACCGAGTGAGTACTTACCGTCAGCGTAGAGACCTGGGAGGATCTCGATAGCGTTGAACTGCTCAACGAGGATGTTGGTCTTAGCCTCGAATGCTGCGCGGTCCTCAGCGGTCCACCAGTCGTTCATATTACCAACCTTATCGAACTGTGAGCCCTGGTCGTCGAAACCGTGGGTCATCTCGTGTGCGATAACAACACCGATAGCACCGTAGTTAACAGCGTCGTCGGCATTAGGGTTGTAGAATGGAGGCTGAAGGATAGCTGCTGGGAAGCAGATCTCGTTGGTTGTAGGCATATAGTATGCGTTAACCATCTGTGGAGGCATAAGCCACTTCTCGCGATCTACTGGCTTGCCCACCTCGGCCATAGCGTCGGCAGTGTACCAGCGGTTAGCCTCAACGACATTCTCCCAGTATGACTTAGCAGGGTCAACGGTGAGAGTTGAGTAGTCCTTCCACTTGTTAGGGTAGCCAATCTTAACGGTAAAGGCGGCGAGCTTCTCCTGTGCCTTAGCCTTAGTATCCTGGCTCATCCAGTCGAGAGCCTCGATATGCTTAGAAAATGCCTTCTGGATGTTGAACACCATACTCTCCACACGAGCCTTCTCGCTCTCAGGGAAGTACTTAGCAACATACATCTGACCAACAGCCTCCGAGAGGACATTGTTAGGCACACCCATAGCGCGCTTCCAGCGTGGACGAATCTCCTGAGTACCAGACATAGTCTTGCCGAAGAACTCGAATGATGCTACGGCGAACTCCTCGCTGAGGTACGATGCTGCTGCGTCGATGTAGTGCGCTGCAACATATGCACGAAGTGCCTCAACAGGTGTGGTAGCGATTACATTCATAATGTTCTCGAGTGACGAAGGCTGGCTAACGACGATCTTCTCGAGGTCAGCAACACCAAGAGCGGCGAGGTATGCGTCCCAATCCACTGCGCTGTACTTCTCACGAAGCTCAGCCATAGTGTGAGGGTTGTAACCCTTAGCGATATCACGGCACTCAACATTCGACCACGACTTCTCAGCGATAGCGTCCTCAATAGCCACTACATCAGCAACCATCTTCTTAACATCGCCCTCAACGCCTGCAAGCGTAAAGATCTTCTCGAGGTACACGAGATAAGCAGCCTTAATCTCAGCATTCTTCTCGTCGATGTAGTAGTCACGGTTACCCATACCGAGGCCTGCCTGGTCGAGGTAGAAGATAGTCATATTGCTATCAGCGAGGTCAGCAGCAGGATAGCCACCGAAGAATACGCCGATGCCGTCGGTGTGGAGCTGTGCAATAGAGGCGATAAGCTCTGCACGATCCTCAATAGCGAGAATTGCGTTGAGAGCCTCGCGAATAGGCTCAGCACCCTCACGGTTAAGACGCTCCTCGTCAAGACCGAGCTTGTAGAGGTCCGAAATCTTCTGCTCAACGCTACCGAACTCAGCCTCAGTCTTAGTCATCTGGCTGAAGAGGTCGTTGATGCGAATCTCGTTGTTCTCACGAAGCACATCGAATGAGCCGTAGCGTGAGTACTCTGGCTTGAGTGGGTTGTTCTTCTGCCAGCCGCCAGTAGCCCACTGGTAGAAGTCATCGTTGCGAGCGATAGACTCGTCGAAGTTCTGTGCATCGATAGCAGGTACTACCTCCTGCTTCTCAACGCTGTTTGTAGAGCAAGCAGTCATAGCGAGAGCTGATGCTACAATAAACAATAATTTTTTCATTACTAAGTATTTAGGTTATAATCTGTTAAAAATCGGATTGGCACGCGCCCTACCCCATTACTTACGGATTGCAGCAACGCCTGGGAGCTCCTTGCCCTCCATATACTCGAGCAGAGCACCGCCACCGGTCGATACATACGACACCTTATCAGCGAGGCCGAACTTGTTAACGCAAGCAACCGAGTCACCACCGCCAATGAGCGAGTAAGCACCATTCTTCTCAGTAGCCTCAGCGATAGCCTCAGCAACGGCGCGCGAGCCGGTAGAGAACTTGTTAATCTCGAATACGCCTACTGGGCCATTCCAGAGGATGGTCTTGCAGCCGAGGATATGCTCACGGAACTTAGCCTTACCGCCTGTTGCGATGTCGACACCCTCCCACTCGTCTGGGATGTTGTTCGCTGGCGCCTCCTGAGTGTTAGCATTCTCCGAGAAGTCGTCGCAGATGAGAGCATCTGGTGAGCGGAGAATCTGGATGCCACGCTCCTCAGCCTTCTTCAAGATCTCGAGCGCTACTGGGAACATATCTGGCTCGCAGATAGACTTACCCTCCTTACCGCCCTCAGCACCAGCGAAGGTGTAGGTCATACCGCCACCGATGATGATCGAGTCGACCTTCTCCATAAGTTTCTCGATGATGGTAATCTTAGTCGATACCTTCGAGCCGCCGATGATAGCGCAGAATGGGCGCTCAGGGTTCTCCATAACGCCGTCGATAGCCTTGAGCTCGTTCTCCATAACATAGCCAAACATCTTATCCTGTGGGAAGTAGTCAGCGATAAGAGCGGTAGAGGCGTGTGCACGGTGAGCAGTACCAAAGGCGTCGTTGATGTAGCAGTCAGCATACGAAGCGAGCTTCTTAACAAACTCCTTCTGCGACTCCTTAACTGCCTTCTTGGCCTCCTTCTTCTCCTCGTCGGTAGCATCCTCAGCAAGACCGCGTGGCTTACCCTCCTCCTCAGCGTAGAAACGCAAGTTCTCGAGAAGCATCACCTCGCCTGGCTTGAGGTTAGCGGCCATCTGGGCAGCCTTCTCACCCATACAGTCGCCTGCAAACATAACCTTCTCTCCGAGGCGCTCCTCGATAGCATATACGATCTGCTCCAAAGAGTACTTCGCCTCAGGGTTCTTCTTAGGACGACCGAGGTGCGACATAAGAATCACTGAGCCACCGCCAGCCAACACCTTCTTAATTGTTGGGATTGCGGCACGGATACGAGTGTCGTCGGTCACCTTACCCTCAGCGTTGAGAGGCACATTGAAGTCTACGCGAATGATAGCGCGCTTACCGGTGAAGTTGTAATTGTCAATAGCAAACATAATCTTTTATTTTTTAGTTGTTCGACGAATCCTTGTGTGATAGTTATACGAGATGCAAAGTTATTCATTTTTTTCGAATTTCGCACACTCATACCTATATAATAATATAGAAACGAGCAATTTATTTTGCTTGGGGCTAACAATTTAATAAATAATGCGATTTTTGAGCCATTTCGCTACATCGTAACAAAAGTTTTAGTATCTTTGTTCGGATTATACCAACCCCCATATTGGCATAGTCCCTACGCATAGGCTAAAATCGTAAATAAACACAATAAAATTTTTACTATGGAAAACAACAAACTTCAGCGTGCGGCCGACAACATCCGTATCTTGGCTGCTTCGATGGTTGAAAAGGCTAAGTCTGGTCACCCAGGTGGTGCTATGGGCGGTGCCGACTTCATCAATGTTCTCTACACCGAGTTCCTCCGCTACGATCCTGAGAACATGGCGTACCCACACCGCGACCGTCTCTTCCTCGACCCAGGTCATATGTCGCCTATGCTCTACGCAGTGCTCTCACTCGCAGGCAACTACACCACCGAGGACTTGCAGTCACTCCGCCAGTGGGGCAGCGTAACCCCTGGTCACCCCGAGGTTGATGTACTCCGTGGCGTTGAGAACACCTCTGGCCCTCTTGGTCAGGGTCACGCTATGGCCCTCGGTGCCGCTATCGCTGAGCGTTTTATGGTTGCTCGTTTCGGTGAGTGGATGGCTCACAAGACCTATGCTTTCATCTCTGATGGTGCTGTTCAGGAGGAGATTTCACAGGGTGTTGGTCGTGTAGCTGGTCACCTCGGCCTTGCAAACCTCATTATGTACTACGACTCGAACAACATCCAGCTCTCAACCAAGTGCGACGAGGTTGACACCGAGGATATCGAGATGAAGTATAAGGCTTGGAACTGGAATGTAATCACCGTAAATGGCCAGTCTATCGACGAGATTCGCGCTGCGCTTAAGGCTGCAAATGCTGAGACTGAGCGTCCAACGCTTATCATCGGTAAGACCATTATGGGCTACGGTGCTCGTAAGGCTGACGGTTCAAGCTTCGAGAATATGGTATCTACTCACGGTCAGCCACTTACAGCTGCTGGTGCCGATATCGCTGCCACTATCAAGAACCTCGGTGGTAACCCAGAGGAGCCATTCGCAGTGTTCGAGGAGTCTAAGGAGGTATATGCACAGCGTCGTGCTGAGCTCATCGAGTGGGCTAAGCAGATGAAGGCCGTAGAGGAGGCTTGGCGCAAGGAGAACCCTGCACTTGCTGAGAAGATGGATAACTTCTACTCTGGCAAGCTCCCTGAGATCAACTACGACGAGCTTCAGGTTAAGGCCGACGACGCTACCCGCTCTGCATCGGCGGCAATGCTTGGCTACTACGCTGAGCGCGTGGAGAATATGGTGGTATCATCTGCCGACCTCTCTAACTCGGATAAGACCGACGGCTTCCTCAAGAAGACCAAGGCCTTCACCAAGGGTGACTTCTCTGGTAACTTCTTCCAGGCCGGCGTTGCTGAGCTCACTATGGCTTGCGTTATGAACGGTATGGCGCTCCACGGTGGTATCATCCCAGCGTGCGGTACCTTCTTCGTATTCTCTGACTATATGAAGCCAGCGGTGCGTCTCTCAGCTCTTATGGAGAAGCATGTCATCTACATCTGGACACACGACTCATTCCGCGTAGGTGAGGACGGCCCAACCCACGAGCCTGTTGAGCACGAGGCACAGATTCGCCTTATGGAGCATATGCGCAACCACTCAGGCGAGCGCTCAATGCTTGTTCTCCGCCCAGCAGATGCAGAGGAGACCGTAACAGCCTGGAAGATGGCCCTCGAGGAGAAGCGCCCTGTTGCCCTCATCCTCTCACGCCAGAACATCAAGTCGCTCCCAGCACTCAATGGCGAGTCACGCCGCAACGAGGCTAAGAAGGCTGAGCGTGGTGGTTATGTTGTTATTGAGAATAGCGACGCTAAGGTTACCCTTATCGCTACCGGCTCGGAGGTATCTACCCTTATCGAGGGCGCAGAGCTCCTCGCAGCTGAGGGCATCGCAACTCGCGTGGTATCGGTACCAAGTGAGGGCTTGTTCCGCGATCAGGATAAGGAGTACCAGGAGGCTGTTCTTGGCAACCTTCCACGCTACGGTATGACCTCAGGCTTGTCTGTAAACCTTCGTGGTCTTGTAGGCGAGGCGGGCTTCATCCACGGCTTCGACCACTTCGGTTACTCGGCACCTTTCAAGGTTCTCGACGAGAAGTTTGGCTACAACGGCAAGTGCGTTGCTGAGGAGGTAAAGGCTATGCTTAAGTAATTGACCTATACCTAAATAGAAAAGAGATGATCCGCGAAGGGTCATCTCTTTTTTTGTTGCTATCGGAGCGGTTGTTACTCCTTTAGCCACTCGATTTCGAGGATGTAGGTAATGTCATAATGCTCGACACCCTCGTGGTCCTCATAACTATCTCCATCTCTGAACACTAATGTATTGCCAGGGGTAAGGGTTTGGGTCTTGCCATCTAACTTGACGGTTATCGCATCGTCTGTTATGGATGTGATGCAGAGGCCCTCAAAACTCTCGTAGTTAATGGCTCCCGTACGAGCATTAACAACATCGGAGATATGCTCATCATAGTCTTGACCAATACTCCAGCCCTTCTTCCTCCAATCAATCTTGAGGCGATGCTTGGTAGGTTCACCAGCAGGTAAATTCCAATAGGCTCGTTCGCGACAAAAATCGGCATTGGCGATAAAGATATAGGCGTTATCCTTGCCCAACTCATTACGCAAGACCTCACCGACCTCTTGCCAATGCTCCTCGGGCTCATGGTTACAGAGAGGGATATAAGCCCTCTCCAACGACCTGATTAGTCGCTGAGTGTCGCACCCCTTATCGTAAGGAGCAGAAGAGATTAGGATTACATTCCTATAGAAACGAAAACGAGCCTCTATAATATTATCCACTCCCACTACCTCGGGTTTATCGAATCTAATACTGGCAGTGACACCCACCATCTCGGACCTATCCAAAGGGCTCTCACCGATGTTCTTGTAGAAGCAGTCCATCCACTTATTACTCTCTGCCGCCTCGTGCGTGTTGCGGCAAAACATTATCACTGGAGAGTTGGTCTCCAAGGAGTCGAACAGATCACTAAGGCCCGACCAATTAGCACTTAGATCAATGGTAGGGGCCTGCTCACGGAACTTGGCGATAATAGCGTCGGCATCGTCACCCTTAACGATTAAGCCCACGGCATATCTGTCATCTATATTTTCACAAGCGGCTCTTGCATTGCCACCCTCGGGATTAAAGGCTTGTCGTATTATCTGCATAGTAGTCCTCAGTTTTTAGATGATTATTCTCGACGCTCGCTGCGTGCACAAGGCAAAAACTGCCTCAATTACAAAGATATAATAAAATTTGGAGAAGTGCAACTACTCGCCCGAAAATATAGGGCATCGACAATCTCCTACCGCTGAATTTATTATTGAAGCGATTACTAAATTTGTAGTCAGAGTAGTGCAGATGCAAGCTCGATAAAGAGAAAGAGCGGATGGGCTGTACTTGGAGTACTGTCCATTCGCTCTGTCGATTGAGAGGCCGCAGATGCGCCACTATCACATTTCATAGACAACCCTAAATCGACATTTAGAGCGATTGCTAAATTTGTAGTCAGAGCGGTGCAGATGCAATCTCGATAAAGAGAAAGAGCGGATGGGCTGTACTTGGAGGTACTGCCCATTCGCTCTGACGATTGAGAGGCCACAGATGCGCCACTATCACATTTCATAGACAACCCTAAATCGACATTTAGAGCGATTGCTAAATTTGTAGTCAGAGTGGTGCAGATGCAATCTCGATAAAGAGAAAGAGCGGATGGGCTGTACTTGAAGTACTGCCCATTCGCTCTGACGATTGAGAGGCCGCAGATGCGCCACTATCACTACAAATTTCCGAGTTTGAGGTTGGTATTGCGAATAATATTCAAGGTCGACTCATCCTCTACGAAGATAGAGTTGAGACCCTGCTGCTCCTGTGCTGGGTCGCCGGTGTAGTCATCGCCCTTAGCCCAATACTCATGGTCCTCGACATTGGTCTGAGCATAGCCGCCCCAGCTCCAGAAGTTGCAGCCGGCAAAGACACCACCACGCTCCTTAGCCTTGACGATGAGGTCAAAGACAAAGGTGTAGTAGAGGTCACGACAAATGACGGGGCTACCCTTGTGGAAGTCCATATTGTCGCGTGGCATACCGAACTCCTCGACAACGACGGGCTTGCCAATCTTCTCACCAAGCTCGAGGTGCATATTGATGTACTCCTCGGTATTCTCGCACGACTGCTGCAAGTCCTCACGCATAGCGTCGCCACGCATCCACTTCCAGTTGTATGGCCATACATGGCAGTTGATGTACGAAATCTCCTCGACGGCGTGAATCTTCTCGCAGAGCTCCATATCCCACTCGCAGCCATAGAAGCCCTCAGAGCCGGTGGAAATCATATGGTTAGGGTCGAGTTCACGGATAATCTTTGCAGAGGTAGCGAGCCACTCGGCAAAGGCCTCCTGGTTGTTCACCTCCTTGCTGCTGAAGGCACGAGGCTCGTTGCATATCTGCCAAGAGAAGATAGCAGGGTCGTCGATATACTTGATGCCCGTATAACGGTTTGTACGCGAGATGATGTAGCGGAGGTGGTCGTAAAATATCTGCTTAGCGCGCTCGTTGCGCACGAACTCGCCCGCGAAGGCGTTGTACGAGAACCAGCCGTCGACACGAGGAACAAGTACTGGAGTCTCATTTGCCCACGCAACATACTGCGTATAGCCACCGCTCCACTCCCAGGCGTTGTTGAAGTATAGCACCGCTGTCATATCGCGCTTGCCAAGCTCCATCATAAGGAAGTCGAGGCCTGCGAGTACCTCGTCGTTATATACGCCAGGCTCAGGCTGCAAGTTAGGTTCAATCTTACCGAGGAGGCCATTCTCTCCCTCGCCACCCACAAGGATGCGGAGGTTGTCGATGCCGTTAGCCTTCATAAAGTCGAGCTCCTTCATCAGGCGTTCACGGTTGCCGCCCTCACCCTCCGAGCCGAGGATGGCGCCGTACCAGAAGTTGGTGCCGACGAAGTAGTAAGGC
Organism: Alistipes sp.; assembly: GCA_017631255.1. Taxonomy (GTDB): domain Bacteria; phylum Bacteroidota; class Bacteroidia; order Bacteroidales; family Rikenellaceae; genus Alistipes. Next base: position 9,445 of record JAGBTP010000057.1, on the reverse strand, counting down.
TCGCCATTGCGGATAAACTTGCCATCCTCAACGGTTATAAAACTCTTTGCATCGCCCTCATTTTGAGGCGCACACGCCACCGTAAGGGTTACGATTGATGCCAATAGAAAAAGTACAAATGTTTGAAGTCTCTTCATCACCAATTAGTTTTAAGTAATCCCAAATTTTTACAAACATACGCAAAAATTTTGATACCACACCACATAAACCCCAAAAACTCACTTTTAGCTTTGCGATACGCACCTCGTTGGTCGTCGTACACCCCACAGTTTGAGGAGGTAGGGCGCAAAAATCTATCACCGAAAATAGTAGATTTTTTTGTAAAAAACACACTTTTTCCACTTGTAAAATTAGCAGGGAATATATACTTTTGTAGGGTGAAATTGCGCACATATCCCTTGTTGCGAAACAAGCCTACTATAAATCATTGTGTTTCATTGCATTACGCAAGCACAATCGCGTGTGTGCAGCACTACTAAAATAGGTTTTATTATGCGAATTATACTATCGGGCGGAGGTACCGGCGGACATATATATCCAGCAGTGGCTGTGGCAGAGGCTCTCAAGCGAAAATATGGTGAGGAGGTAGAGATACTCTTCGTCGGCGCAGAGGGCAAGATGGAGATGGAGAAGATTCCATCGCTGGGCTACAATGTCGTAGGCCTCCCCGTTGCGGGCTTGCAGCGTCGCCTCGCACTCTCAAACTTGGCACTACCCTTCAAGGTGGCGGCGAGTGTGCGTCGTGCCAAGCGCGTCATCAAGGAGTTTGGTGCCGACATCGTTGTCGGCTTTGGCGGCTATGCCTCAGCACCCGTACTTTGGGCTGCGCAGAGGCTTGGCGTGCCCACACTCATTCAGGAGCAGAACTCATACGCAGGCCTAACGAACAAACTCCTTGCGCGTCGTGCTAAGCGCATATGTGTGGCGTACGAGGGTATGGAGCGCTTCTTCCCTAAGGAGCGCATCGTGATGACGGGCAACCCACTGCGTGGACGATTCTCGGCATCAGGAGGCAATCGTGACGAGGCACTTGCACACTATGGTCTTAGCGCCGAGCTACCCGTGGTACTTGTCGTAGGTGGCTCCCTCGGCACGCGCACCCTCAACGAGATGATGAAGGCCTGGCTGCTCACGCTCAACGGCACTGCCCCCGTACAGGTAATCTGGCAGACGGGTAAGTACTACGAGCGCGAGATGCAGGAGTTCCTTGCGGCACACCCAACGAAGAACATCTGGCAGGGCGCCTTTATCGAGCGTATGGACTACGCCTATGCTGCAGCAGATGTGGTGCTATCGCGTAGCGGTGCCTGCACAGTGTCGGAGCTATGCCTCGTGGCTAAGCCTACGATTTTTGTCCCCTCGCCCAATGTTTCGGAGGACCACCAGACCAAGAATGCTATGGCCCTTGTGGCGCGTGGTGCTGCGGAGATTGTGCGCGACAATGAGGCCGTGGCGCGTGGTATGCAGGAGGCGGTCAATCTTGCCCTCGACACTAAACGCCTTGAGCAGCTATCGGCAAATATCGCAGAGCTGGCCATCAGCGACGCCGCAGAAAGAGTTGTCAAGCAGATTGAGGCGGTGCTCTGCGAAAGCAAATAGCGATTTTCGGAGGGGGGGGGTAATTATAGTCTGCAAAACGCAGAGAGGCACAGCGTCGAGATTAAGTTACAGTGAGGCGCAGCGTGCGAAATTAAGTTACAGAGAGGCACAAAGTGTTATTTTAAGTTACAGAGAACAAAGAAGTTGTAGATGAAGAAAAAGGTATATTTCTTGGGTATCGGAGGCATCGGTATGAGCGCCATTGCGCGCTACTTCCTCCACGCAGGCTATCGCGTTGCGGGTTATGACCTCACCGCCACACCACTGACGCGTGCCCTGGAGGCTGAGGGTGCTGAGATTCACTACGAGGACGACCCAGAGCTTATCCCCGCGGATATGCGCTCAGCAGAGGATACCCTCGTGGTGCTCACGCCAGCGATACCTGCCGACCACAAGGAGTGGGCCTGGCTTAGGGAGAGGGGCTTCACCATCGAGAAGCGCTCGCAGATGCTTGGCTACCTGAGTGAGGATAGGGTCGTGATGGCCGTAGCGGGCACTCACGGTAAGACCACCACCTCGACACTTGCGGCGTGGCTCAACTATGCTGCGGCAAATGAGGGTAGTGCCTTCCTCGGTGGCATTTCGCGCAACTTCAACTCCAACCTCGTGCTGGGCGAGGGTCGTCGCCTTGTTGTCGAGGCCGACGAGTACGACCGCTCGTTCCTGCGTCTGCACCCCGATGTGGCGGTGATTACGGCTACCGATGCCGACCACCTCGACATCTACGGCACACCTGAAGCGATGGTTGCAGCATTCGAGGAGTTCGCCTCGCAGATTAAGGCTGGAGGCGTACTCATCGCAAAGCAGGGCGTTGCCATCAACTTCGACACCACGGAGCGAGAGATGTATCGCTACTCGTGCGACGAGGGTGGCGACTTCTGCGCCGAAAATATCGAGCTCATCGAGGGCGGCCACTATCGCTACGACATTATCCTTCCCGATGGTCGCATCGATGGCTGCACGCTGGGCATCCTCGGCAAGGTACATATCGAGAACTCGATTGCTGCGGTGGCAATGCTATGGGCTGCTGCACGCATCGAGGGCAAGGCATTGGACGGCGCTGCGGTGCGCAAGGCGCTGGCAGAGTTTAGTGGCGTGAAGCGCCGTATGGAGGTATATGTCAACACCCCTAAGCAGGTATATATCGACGACTATGCCCACCACCCTGAGGAGCTGAGGGCTACGATTACATCGCTGCGTGGCATCTTCCCCGCACGCCATATGACAGCCATCTTCCAGCCACACCTCTATACGCGCACGCGTGACTTTGCGGCGGAGTTTTCGGAGGTGCTTTCTATGGCCGACAGGGTCATTATGGTGCCCATCTACCCTGCACGCGAGCTGCCTATCGAGGGTGTTAACTCCGAGATGATTGGCCGCAACATCACCACCGAGTGGGAGCTTGTGGAGAGGGATAGTGTGGCAGCAAGGCTGCGCGAGCTGGATACCGACATTGTGGTGAGCTTCGGTGCGGGTAACATTGATGTTATCTGCGGCGATATTGCAAGCGTGGCAATGACAAAGATTAATGGTTAAGGGTATCACTATGCTTAAGAGGGTTGGCAAGATAGCGGGCTATGCGGCCATATGGATCATCATCATCGTGATGGTGGTGTGGGCCAACTCGCTCTCCAATAAGCACGCTGCGGAGCAGGTGGTAACCGGGACCAACATCAGCGTTGAGGGCGGCGAGAGACACCCTCTCGTCGATGAGCAGGCGGTGCGCAGCTGGCTCAAGGAGCAGAAGATACACCCCGAGGGCGAGATAGCCTCGAATGTCGATATTGCGGCCATCGAGCAGGCACTTGCGGGACATAATGCCGTAGCTGAGGCCAATGTCTATGTTACGCGTGACGGTAGTGTAGAGATTGACATCGCACAGCGCGAACCCGCAGCACGCCTCCGCATCAACGGCTTCGATATGTACATCACCGAGGCGGGTTACCTCCTGCCGGCAAAGGATGTATTTGCGGCCTATGTTCCTGTTATTACGGGTGACTACAAACCTCTCTTTGGGCGTAAGTATATGGGCTATGCGAAGGATGTGGTGAGCGACTCGATAGCTAAGCTCGAGGAACGCATAGCGCAGCTCGAGGAGGATAAGCTACCGCAACTCAAGGCCCTCAAGGATAACAACGCGCAGCTACGCGAGGTAAAGCGCTCAGCACCCAAGAAGACCTTTATGGTCAAGAAGAAGGACCACGAGGTGCTGGTCGAGGCATACAAGGAGCGCCTTAGCAAGGCTGTGGCGGCACATAGCGTCAACAAGCGCCGCATAATGGCCGAAATTGCCGCCCTGGAACAGGAGCAGGAGCGTATGCGCCACAAGTGCGAGGATATAGAGCGTCAGTACGACGAGTTCTGCGCTATGCTGGACCTCTTGCGCGTGGTGCGTGAGAGTAAGTTCTGGCGCGCCGAGGTGGTGCAAATAGTGGCTACGGGAGGTGGCAAGGAGCCGTTGCAGCTGGCCATTGTACCCCGTTCGGGACGCTTCACCATAGACCTCGGAACGACGGAGAACCTTAGCGACAAGCTCTTAACGCTGCAAAGGTTCTACAACAACGGCCTCAACAACATAGGCTGGGACAAGTACCGCCACATAAGCCTACGATACAAGGGGCAGGTGGTATGCCGCTAACCTGCGGTGCGTGCGACAAGTGTCGGCGTACGAGGGTGGCGATAATGGATTAGACGAATAAATAAAAACGGATACAACGATGAAAGGTAAGCAAATTGTAGCAATCGATGTTGGTTCAACCAATGTTGTTATGGCAGTAGGCTCGGTACAGGAGGATGGTCGTGTGGATATTCTCGGCATCACCTCGGAGCCTGTGCAGGGGGGCATCAATGCCGGCCGCATAGAGAACAGCGAGACCGTGGGTAGCGCCGTGCGCATCGCCAAGGAGAGACTCGAGAATGAACTCGAGATTAAGATTACGGAGGCATATGCAGGTCTTGCAGGTGACTTCATCCGCTGTGTGCAGGTTACTGACCATGTATATGTTCAGGACGACCAGGCTAATGGCTGCAACCAGATTACCGAGCGCGACTTGGAGAACCTCGACCTCCGTATGCAGAGCGTCAAGCTCCCTGACGAGCGCGAGGAGATTATCGCCAAGGAGCCACTGCGCTATAAGGCCGATGACAAGGAGGTAGCACTCCCCGTGGGTGCGTATGGCCACGTGCTCACCGGCACATACAACTTCATCCTCACTGATAAGGTGCTTCGTGGTCGTATGCAGCAGTGCCTTGCTAAGCAGGAGATTGCTGTTAAGAGCTTCGTGCCCAACGCCTTCGTGTCACACCTGGGCGTGGCTACGACCGAGGATATGGAGGAGGGTGCTATCATCATCAACCTCGGCGGCGGCATCACCGATGTCACCGTACTCTACAAGGGCAAGGTGCGCTACTTTGCCTCTATTCCAATCGGTATGCACAGCATCAATAGCGACATCCGCGCATACGGCATCCCCAGCAGCTATGTCGAGGGCCTCAAAATTAACTATGGCTCAGCGGTGCAGGACCTCACCGTCGACGATAAGATTGTGTTCCCACACGCACGCCGTGGCACGCCTAAGAGCATCCGCCGCCACAACCTCGCACGCATCATCGAGGATCGCCTTATCGAGATCTGCGAGTGGGTTAAGCGTGAGGTCAAGGAGGCTGCGTGCGGTTCACGCTTTGCCCCCGTCGTGCTAATTACGGGTGGTGGTGCTGAGATGCAGAACATCGAGGACCTCTTTGCCCGTGAGCTCAACCTCAACATCGACGATGTACGCTCGGTGTACCCTGAGTACGGCTTTACTGAGAGTATGAGCGAGCGCATCACAACACGCGCATATGCCACCATCGCCTCGTTGCTCCTCTATGGCGCTAAGGCGGGTAGCTGCGCCGTGGCGGTACGCCCCAAGGCAACACATACGGAGACCACACCAGCGCAGGAGGAGGTGCGTGCGCCTCGCCGCCCTGTGACACCCGTAACACCTGAGGCCCCCACTACGCCTACAACGCCAGAGCCTCCCGTACGCCCAATACCTCCAGTTAAGCCCGTAACACCTACGCAGCCCAAGGCACCTAAGGGTGATGAGGAGACAAAGCCTGAGGCAGAGGTAAAGACCGAGAAACCTGTTCAGGAGCCAGTCAAGATTAAGCCGGTGAAGCCCGAGGTGACAGAGGACGAGACCATCGTGGTAGACCCCACCGCTGGCGAGGAGAAGAAGGGATTTTTTGGTCAGTGGCTCGAGATGTTGGGTAATAAGTTCGCTGGCAGGGATTACAGCGACACCGACAATCTTTAATAGGTAACATTTAGCATAGACAGATATATTATGAGTGACAATACAACACATATCGATGGTATTGCGGTAGACGATATCGCTATGGCGGTATCGGGTGGCAACCTATCGAACATCAAGCTCGACGCCGACTCTAAGATTATGGTTATCGGCGTAGGTGGTGCGGGAGGTAATGCCGTAAATCATATGCAAAGCCTCAAGATTGCTGGCGTTAACTTCGTGGTGTGTAACACCGATGCGCAGGCATTGAACAACTGCAAGGTAGCCAACAAGATACAGCTTGGACCAGGTCTTGGTGCGGGTAACGACCCAGCCAAGGGCCGCAAGTTTGCCATCGAGAGCGAGGAGCAGCTACGCACGCTGCTCGAGACCTCGGGCATCAATATGCTCTTCATTGCCGCTGGTATGGGTGGTGGTACAGGTACAGGTGCTTCGCCCGTTATCGCTAAGTTGGCGCACGACCTCGGCATCCTCACCGTTGCGGTGGTTACTATGCCATTGCGTATGGAGGGTCCTGGCCGTCACAACAACGCCAAGCAGGGCCTCAACGAGCTTCAGCCTTGGGTTGACTCGCTGCTCGTAATCAACAACGAGCGCATCCTCGAGCTCTACGGCAACCTGCCACTCTTGGAGGCCTTCGGTCGTGCCGACGATGTGCTCGGTATGGCGACTAAGGGTATTGCGGAGCTTATCACCGTTGAGTTTGCGTTGGTGCGTGTCGACTTTGCCGATGTTGAGAAGGTTATGCGCAACAGCGGACGCGCTCATATGTCGGTGGTTAAGGGTTCGGGCGAGAACCGTGCACTGGAGGCAGCACAGGCGGCACTCTCATCATCGCTGCTCGACGACAACTACATTACGGGAGCTAAGGAGATTCTGCTCAGCTTCTCGGTTAAGGATATCAACCTGCTCACGCACAACGATGTAACCGTAGCTATGGAGTACATCCAGAAGCACGCGAGCTACAAGGACGAGGATGGCAACATCCACCAGGCCGACATCATCTGGGGTGCCAGCGAGAAGCGCACCTTGGAGTCTGACGAGCTTGAGCTTGTTGTCGTGGCTACACGCTTTGCCGATGGCAACCAGCTCCACTACCAGACCGACTATCAGGTGCCCGATGTTGAGCAGCCCTTCGAGGAGAAGCCCGTAAAGACGCCCGAGGAGAAGAAGCGCCCAAATCGTGAGCCTATCAACCCACCTAAGGAGCCCGTTGTGATTACGCCACAGCAGGATAGATACCGCTCTATCGGCTTGCAGAAGCGCGAGCCTGCCTATGTGCGCCGTCACGCCACCTTCGAGGATGAGTCGGGCAATGTGTCGTCGACAACCTACCACCCTAAGGCTCGTGAGGAGGCATATAACGACTCGGAGATTACGGGCGGCATATCACTCTTCACCGAGCAGTAGCAAGGGCGCAGCGTGCGCCTACGGTTCACTAACAACAGCCTCGAATGGATGCTATAATGATAAGGGAGAGCCTCGACATTGCGCACATCGCAGTGCTTGGTGGCATCTCGTTGATACTGCTGCTATTCTCGGCAATGGCCTCGGGTTCCGAGGTCGCCTTCTTCTCGCTCACGCATAAGGACATCGATGAGCTCGAGGAGAGCGAGGATGCAGCCTCTAAGCGCGTACTTGAACTGCTGGATAACCCCGACAGACTCCTGGCGACCATATTGGTGACAAACAATATGGTCAACATCTGTTTGGTCATCATCGTCACGCAGCTCGCAGACTCGCTATTCCTCTTTAGCGGTGTGTGGGAGTTTATCTTCAACACGGTGATTATCACCTTCCTACTGCTGCTCTTTGGCGAGATTATGCCTAAGGTAATGTCACAGACCAAGCCTACGAAGATGGCACGAGGTCTCTCGTTGCTGCTCAAGGCGCTGCGCTGGCTGGTATATCCGCTGGCCTTCATCCTTATCCGCACCTCGAGCCGTGTAAGCCGCCTCGCGTCGAAGAATGCTGAGATTTCGATCGAAGAGCTTGCCGATGCTGTCGACCTTGCGGGCACAGGATCGGAGGAGGAGCAGAAGATGCTGTCGGGCATCGTCGCCTTTGGCCAGACCGAGGTGGTGGAGATTATGCACTCGAGAGTCGACATTACGGGCATCGAGTACGAGGCGTCGTACGACGAAGTGCGTAGGGTCATTGTCGAGACGGGTTACTCGCGTATTCCGGTCTATGGCGACGACCTCGACGATATCAAGGGTGTGCTCTATGTCAAGGACCTGCTGCTGCATATCGGCAAGGGCGATGACTTCGAGTGGCAGCGACTGCTGCGCAAGCCCTACTTCGTGCCTGAGCATATGATGATTGACGACCTGCTCAAGGAGTTCCAGAAGAAGAAGATTCACATCGCCATCGTGGTCGATGAGTATGGCGCTACGCAGGGCCTCATCTCGCTTGAGGATATCCTCGAGGAGGTGGTTGGCGAGATTACCGACGAGAGCGACGAGGACGAGGACAAGCTCTACGAGAAGATTGGCGAGAATACCTATATCTTCGACGCTAAGATTCATATCGGCGAGTTTGTGCGTGCCATAGGCTACGACGAGGATGCCTTTGCCGATGTCGAAGGTCACGCCGAGACGCTCGCAGGTCTTATGATGGAGCTTAAACGCGACCTACCGCGTCGTGGTGATGAGCTTGAGTCTCACGGTGTTAAGTTCTTCATCGCTACGATGGATGGTCGTCGTGTCGATAAGATAAAGGTGGAGGTAAATGGATAGAATCATCGTCGAGCGCACGCCCTACATCTTCGCCTGCTGCGATGCTCTGGTGCGGCCTGAGGATGTGGCCTCGGCAGCACGCTTTCAGAATGAGAGCCGCCGCAGGGAGCACCTCGCCTGGCGACGCATCGTGCGTCGTGAGCTGGGTGTGAAGGTGGGCATTGCGTACAACGATGTGGGGGCACCCGTGGTCGATAAGCCCAATACATATATAAGTGTGGCGCATAGCAGCGATGTGGTGGCGGTGGCGATAAGCGACAGAGCCATAGGCATCGACATTGAGCGCACGACACGCGACTTCGAGCGAGCCAAGAGCCGCTATATGAGCCCCTCGGAGGCGAGCCTATCTTCGGCGGAGCACTGGGCGGCCTATGTATGGACGGCAAAGGAGGCACTCTATAAGCTCTTAGGCAGGCGAGGCGTGGAGCTACGCGATGACCTGCGCATCAAGAGCTACGACGAGGCTACGAGAGTGATGCTTGCACGCCTTGCTGAGGACATTGCGGCGAGGGTCGAGATAGTCACATACGAGGACAATATCGTAGTGGCAGTAGCCTCATATCAAGAGTATTAACAACAATTTAGAGAGAAAAGTAAGATAGGCCAAAGATGGCAGCAGCACATAACAATACAATCTCGTTGGGTACGGATTCGCTTGGCAAGCTCCTTGTTCGATACGCCATACCCGCAATCATTGCGATGGCATCGTCGTCGCTATACCACATCATCGATAGCATCTTCATCGGCCACGGTGTTGGCGGCGCTGCTATCTCGGGTATGGCCGTCACGCTGCCGATTATGAACATCGCCTCG
>JAGBTP010000056.1 GCA_017631255.1 Alistipes sp. | reverse complement strand
TTATAAATTGTTTTGCCCTGTCGGGGGTATATTATGCAAAGGTAACTCTTTTTCTCGTTTTTGCCAACACGATTCAATAAGCATACCCATCCCTACCCGCGTCGGGGGGAGGGAGGCTTGCCTTTTATTTCGTGCCTACCCGTGTCTGTGGAGGTAGTCCCCTACTAATTTGTGCCTCGTTTCTTCACGCCATTGCGTGCCTACCCGCGTCAGGGTGGAGGGAGGGGCTATCGTTATATCGTGTGCGAGTGCGTGTTCTCTTTTTTATTTCCCGCCCCCCCCCACAATCACGGGTTGCCACTACCGAACATCCGAAATATACTGCGTGACGGCGAGGGCGGCAAAGGAGAGGCGGGCGTCGGGAAGGGCGTCGCTGAGGCACTTGAGGCAGGAGTAGAGCGTAGCTCCCGAGGTCATAACATCGTCCACAACGAGGATATGTTTGCCACGCAGTCGTTCGGGGTGCACAACCTCGAAGATATCCTCGACATTGGTCCACCTGTCGTACCCCTTGTGTTTGGTCTGTGAGGGGTTGTTGCGCTTGCGGCGCACGCTCAGCGTATCGAGCTCCTTGCCCATTGACTTGGCTATGCCCTCGGCGATGTAGGTGGCTTGGTTGTAGGTACGGCGTAGACCCTTGATGAAGTGCAGCGGTATGGGTATTATCACATCTATATCGGCATAGAGCCCCGACTCGCTAAGCTCAGCGCCATACCATAGTCCGAGGTGGTGGGCTATACGCCAGCGACCCTCGTATTTGAAGCGGTGGATGAGGCGTTGCCATATCGTGCCAGCACGGTAGAAGAGGAAGGCCGACCCCTGCTCCAGGATGAGCATACCGTCGAAGCGCCGCTTAACGGGGTTCTCCTCCACACGCCAATAGTTCGTCAGCGGGATGCGCAATCGGCAGCGAGGACATATACGGTTCATCGTTGCCATCACTTTGCACCCACATATCAGGCATCGTGGCGTCACGACGATAGTCGCAATGTCGGCAAATATGTTCCACCTGGCTGGCATATGGCTCTATCTCTTGTTGTTCGACACTTCGCACCTCGCCCTCTACAACGCATCGACATCTATATCGAAGTGCACGGCACGATACTCCTTGCACTTGTCGATGGCGCCCATCACCTCACGGATATGCCTGCGCGCATCGCGCATCGGCATCGTGGTCTCGACCTTGATGAGTATCTCGGCACGGTACTCCCCTCGGAGCATCTCGAGTGCCGATGCAACGGGGCCCATAACGGCACCCCCGAAGCGTGTGCGCAGCATCTCGGCTGTGCGGTGTGCGGCGTGGCGCAGGAGGTTGTAGTCCTGCTGGCGTATAAGGATGCGCACAAGGCGCGAGTAGGGTGGGTAGCCAAAGGCCCGTCGTTCGGCAAGCTCGCGCAGTGCCATAGCTCGGTAGTCACCCGTCGCAACATCACGAATTACGGGGTGCTGCGGCTGCGAGGTCTGTATCATCACACGACCACGATTGTTGTGCCTGCCCGCACGCCCCGCCACCTGCATCATAAGCTGGAAGGCGCGCTCCGAGGCTCGAAAGTCGGGCGTTGAGAGTAGGTTGTCGGCGTTGAGGATGCCCACCGTGGTCACACCCTTGAAGTCGAAGCCCTTGGTCACTATCTGCGTGCCCACGAGGATGTCGGTCTCGCACCGCTCGAAGCGGTGTACGATGCGCTTGAAGGCGCTCTCCGAGGTGGAGGTGTCGCCATCGAGCCTATCTACGCGTGCCGACGGGAAGAGGCGCGATATCTCCTCGACGACCTTTTCGGTGCCGAAGCCCATAAGCGACATATCCTGAATGTCGCAGTTGGGGCAGACGCTGGGTACGGGGGTGTTGTAGCCGCAGTAGTGGCACTCCATACGCGACGAGGATTTATGCTTGGTCAGCGTGACATTGCAGCGCGGACAGCGGGGTGAGTAGCCGCAGGTGCGGCACTGTATATAGGGGGCGTAGCCACGACGATTTTGGAAGAGGATGGCCTGGTCGCCCTGTGCGAGGGTGCGTGCTATGTCGTTGAGCAGGTCGAGGTTGAAGTGCGTGCGGCGCTCACCACGCTTAACGGCGCGTATGGTGTCCGACACCACCACCTCGGGCAGGACGCCGTCGCCCCAGCGCTCCGTAAGTTCGACATAGACATACTTGCCCGAAAGGGCATTCATATAGCTTTCGAGCGAGGGCGTAGCGCTGCCTAATACCACGCGTGCACCGCACATATGGCCTATGTAGACGGCACCGTCGCGTGCATTGTAGCGAGGTGCCATATCGCTCTGCTTGTAGTTGGCGTCGTGCTCCTCGTCGACGATGATGAGGCCGAGGTTCTGCATCGGCAGGAAGATGGAGGAGCGCACACCCACAATAAGTTCACCGCCCGATGCGAGGGCCAGACGCAGGAATGTCTCACCACGGCGCAGTGGTGTGAGGCGTGAGTGGTATGTCGTTGTGCGACCCTCGAAGATGCGCTCGAGGCGTTCGACAAGCTGCGAGGTGATGACAATCTCAGGCACGAGCATCAGCACATCGCGTCCCGCAGCGAGGTGCTCGGCAATGAGGTGGATGTAAATCTCAGTCTTTCCCGACCCCGTAACGCCGTGTAGCAGCGCCGCCTGACCTCGCTCGTGCGCTGCGCGTATGCCCTCCAGGGCGGTGTTTTGAGCTGCCGAAAGGGTAGGTAGTAGGAAGGTGTCTGGGGTGTTATTTGCGCCGTCAACACCCCAAGAATGGCGCTCCACCGTGCGCCACTCCGAGGTTATAAGCCCCTGCTTTTCGAGGGATAGGATATGCTCGCTCTCGACATCTACGAGGCGGCGAGGTACGGCAACACCGAGGCCTCCCTGTGCTACGGCGAGTGCGGCGATGGCATCGAGCGTAGCGCAGCGACGGGGGGCACGGCGGCCATATTTCGTGTGATAGTCGGCAAGGGTGGCCTCACTTTGCAGGTCGGGGCAGAGGGTGAGGTATCGCTCCGTGGGTGGTGTGATGCTGCGTTCGGTGAGTTCGGTGAGCGATGTTGCCGAGGGCTTGGATAGTGAGGGTAGTGCCACGCGCATAACCTCGCCAAGTGAGCAGATATAGTAGTCGGCAACCCACTCCCAGAGGCGTTGCATCGTGCTGTTTAGCAGTGGCTTAGAGTATAGCTTGCTAAGTATCGGCTTTATGCGCGGGTAGTCGGGCTTCTCCTCTGTGATGCTCCAGACGATACCCGTATAATAACGACTGCTGCCAAATTGTACAACCACAGCATCGCCTACCGATACAGCCAACCCCTCGTCGAGCGAGAATGTATAGGGTGGCTGCGCTAATGGTAGTACTACCTGTGCGTACAACATCGCAGCAGTCGTTTATATGTGACTTAAGTCGCTCTATTAGAGCTTGTTCAAGGCGTCGAAGCCCTGGCCGTAAACGCCCATAACTGAGCCTACGGTGATAAATGCGCTTGGATCCTCCTCGCGCACGAACTTCAGGATGGTCGAGGTATCGCGCTTGCGGCATACAACCATAACGGCCTTCGAAGGGGTCTTAGAGTATGAGCCCATAGCGTCGATAAGGGTAGCGCCACGGTTAGCCTTGGTCATAATCATATTTGCCATACCCTCGTAGTCCTTACAGAAGATCATAATCTGGTTAGACTGCTGGTTACCCGACTGCACCAAGTCGACAGTGTAGCCAATAACGGCAATCATCAAGAAACCGTAGATCATACGCGCAAAGGCATCAGGCGAGAGTGGCATAATCGACACCGCGTGGATAAGCTCCGTGCCCGCTGGGTCGTACTCCGCAGGTACCATATTTACGCTGGTAGTGAGGAAGAGTGAACCCACGAGGATGCCGAAGTCGGTCATAATCAACACCTTGCCGTAGCTTACGGTGCGGAACTTATTGATAATCATCGCAACGATATCGGTACCACCTGTTGAGCCGCCCTGCATAAACGATACTGCGATACCGACACCGCACGATGCAGCACCCATAGCCACCAAGAGGATTCGCCAAGAGTCAACGCCCATCACCATCTTAACCATAGTGTCGGCAGGCATAAAGCTCACGAGGTTGAACATCACCGACATCATCAAGATGCAGTACAGGGTCTTGATACCGAACTTCCAGCCCACGATCATAACGCCGAGGATAAGGAGGATGCAGTTGATTACGAAGATCAAGTTACCGATGGTCACGAAGTTGGCGATGAACTCCGAACCTGGGAATACGCTCGAAAGAACGGCGTTGGTAAGTGTTGCCAAACCTGCGGCGCCACCACCCATACCACCAGCAGGGAGTACGCACATCTGCCAGCCGAAGGCATAGCAGAACATACCGAAGGTCATCAAGAGGTACTCCTTGATGCCAACGAGAAGATCACGAGATGAAATTTTCATAACGCAAAAGGGTTAGAATCTGTTAGAATTTTATTAAAAATCTGTGTTCGTTAACAACGCAAAATCTCGGCAAATGTACAAACTTTCGCACGAAATGTGCAAATTTTTTCATTTATTTTACGAGGCTATGCGCAAATGCCTAATATTGAGGCGCTTGCGCAAAACCTCCAATGTGCTAATACCACGCCTTCTTCTCCGCACCCATATGGAAGGTAAGCTTGCCGCCGGCAACGACCTCCTCGTGTGTTATGTAGTTGCGCTCGAGAGGCTTACCGTTGAGCTCTACGCTCTCTATGTAGCGCGCCTCAGCGGTGTAGCCCTTGCGCTCCACGGTGAAGATGCCACCCTCGACATCCATTTCAGCACGGTCAACCATAGGCACGCCGATGACATACTTACCCGCCGCAGGCTCTACGGGGTAGAAACCGAGGGTGGTCATAATGTACCACGCCGACATCTGACCCACATCCTCGTTACCCGACAGGCCGTCGACATTGGTCGAGTACATCGTCGCGCAAATCTCGTAGATGAGGTCCGCCGCCTTCCAAGGCTGGCCCAGCATAGTGTAGAAGTAGACGATGTGGTGACTTGGCTCATTGCCGTGCACATACTGACCGATGAGGCCCGAAATATCTGGTGTCACATCCTCACCCTCCATCTTGGTGTCGGCCGTAAAGAGGCCGTCGAGCTTCTCAAGGGTCTGCTCCACGCCGCCGAAGCACTCGACAAGCAGGTCGAGGTCGTGTGGCACAAGCCAGGTGTACTGCCAAGCGTTACCCTCGCAGTACTCGTTGGCGATGCGCGATGCGTTGTATGGGTTGAAGTCCTCGCGCCACTGGCCTGTTGATGACTTACCACGCACGAAGCCCACCTCAGGGTCGAAGTAGTTGAGCCACGAATGGCTGCGTGTCTCGAGGTATGCCGCCTCCTCGTCCTTGCCGAGCCTCTTTGCCACCTCGAGGGCAGCAGCGTCGGCAATGGCAAACTCCATATCGTGTGCGATAGACTCGGCCTGAAGGTCGTTAGGCATATAGCCGTAGGCCTTGCGGTGGCGGCCACCACGAATGTCGTGCATATACGAGCCGTAGAGTGCCTCCCAGGCGCGCTCGCTGTCGATGCCCTCGATGCCCTTGGCCACGGCGTCAGCTACGGCGATGATGCCTGGTGAGCCCACCATACATCCCGTCTCGCAACCCCAGAGGTGCCAGATAGGCAGGAACGACTGCTTGTCGTAGATGTCAATCATCGTATTCACGATGTCGTCCATCATCTCAGGGTGGGTGATGGTCATAAGTGGCAACTTAGCACGATAGGTATCCCACAACGAGAAGGTGGTGTAGCTGTCGAAGCCCGGGTTGTCGTAGACCTGGTTGTCGGCACCGCGATACTTGCCGTCGACATCCGAGAAGAGCGATGGCGCTACATACATATGATACATACCCGTGTAGAATATCTCCTCCTGCTCCTTCGATGCGCCGTAGATGCGAATCTTGCTCAGCTCCTTCTGCCACTTAGCCTTGGTCTCAGCGCGTACGGCGTCGAACTCCTTGCCCTCGAGTTCGGCTGCGAAGTTGAGCTTTGCGCCCTCGACACTCACGGTCGATAGTGCCACCTTGATGCCAAGCTGCTCGCCCTCCTCCATCTTGAAGTTGATGCGGTAGTAGAAGTTATCCTCGTCAATAGGCTCGAATGAGTCAAACGGTTTTGAGAACTCGATGACGAAGAATACCTTTTGCGCATTTGCCCAGCCGTAGGTGTGGCGGCGACCCACGATGCGGGTGTCGCTCTCAGCCTCGGCATAGAGATCCTCGGGGCGGTCCCAGCAGCCACCGTGTACAAGGTCGAGGATTACGGCAGCCTCGTCGCTCGCAGGGAAGGTGTAGCGATGCAGGCCACCACGCTCCGTTGCCGTCATCTCAGCCACGATGTCGTAGCGTGTGAGGGGCACAGAGTAGTAGCCAGGCTCCACCACCTCGCGTGTGCGGTCGGCCTCCGACCAGAAGCCCGTAGAGTAGTCGCCCAGACGGCCACGACCATAGGCCACCTCGCCCGTTACGGGCATAAGCGTAACATCGAACAGGTCGCCACAACCCGTACCCGAAAGGTGGGTGTGCGAGAAGCCGATGACGCTCGTCTCCGAGTCGTGGTATCCCGAGCACCAGTCCCACTCCTGCGTGATGCTCGTAGGGCCCACCTGCGTCATACCGAAGGGGGCGTTGGCACCCACGAAGACGTGACCGTGACCTCCTGAGCCAATCTTAGGATTTACTTTTGCCGTGTAGTCCACCGTAGCGCTGCAGCCGACGAGCGCTGCAAGAGCCACAAGTGCTGCAAATAGATTAAGTTTTCTCATATCCGTAATAGTTTTAGTTAAATTTCTGTGAGTGTGATGTTTAGCTCCTTGGCCTGGATGAGCTCCTCGTGCGATATGCGGTAGCGACCGAGGCGCTTGCCACCCAATCGCATCGCCTCGATGCAGCGACCCTCGCCCTCGGTGGTGATGACGACGGTGCCCACGGTGGTATCTATCTCCACGCGCTCGAAGCGGGGTGTGGTGATGGTGTAGTAGGGCTCACCCGGGCAGTCGGGGTAGAGGCCTATCATCGAGAATACGGCCCACGCCGACATCGTTCCCGTATCGTCATTACCTGGCAGGCCGTCGGGCGTAGCGGCGTAGTTCTCGTCGAGCTGACGGCGCACCTCGAGCTGCGTGAGGTGCTCATAGCCCTTGACGCGCGCAAAGAGGTAGGGGTAGGCGATATCTGGCTCGTTGGTAGGGTCGTAGTAGCCCTCGTCGAATATCTTGCGCAGCGTGCTGATGAAGCGGCTCTTGCCCATCACCTTGATGAGCTCGTCGATGTCGTGCGGCACGAAGTAGGTGTAGTTCCACGCGCTGCCCTCGTGGAAGCCTGTGGTGTTGGAGAAGTTGGCTCCCGCAGCAGGGTCGAAGGGCTCGATAAAGCTACCATCGTCGAGCAGGGGTCGCATAGCGCCATACTCCTTGCAGAAGTAGTTGCGCCAGCCCGATGCGCGTCGCTCCATCTGCTCGGCTACGGCATCGTCACCCAGCTCGCGCGCAAGGAGAGCGATGGCGTTGTCGGCAACATAGTACTCCAGGGCGTGCGACACGGAGTTATCGCCCGACATATCCTGCGCAAAGAGACCTACGGGGATGTAGCCTCGCTCGATGTAGGGGTCGATGTCGGGGCGCATAGCGTTATCCTTGCCGCAGGTTGTCGCTGAGCGCAGCATAGCGGCATAGGCCTCGTCGATGTCGAAGTCACGCAGACCCTTGAGGTAGCTATCCACAATCACGGGAATGGCGGGGTCGCCCTCCATAGTAAATGTCTCACGACCATATAGTTCCCAGCGTGGCAGCCAGCCCCACTCGCTACTCATCGCCACCATCGAGCGCACCATATCGGTCTGCACCTCGGGGTAGGCCAGGGTCAGCAGCTGGTGAACATTGCGGTAGGTGTCCCACAGCGAGAATACCGTATAACGGTCATAGTCGGCAACGCCCACGCCGCCCGACTCCATCGCTGGGTACTCGCCGTTGATGTCGCTGAGGATGTTGGGGTGCAGCAGGGCGTGGTATAGGGCGGTGTAGAATATGGTGCGCTCCTCGTCGCTACCACCCTCCACGCGTATGCGGCTCAGCGCCTCACTCCACTTGTCGTGGGCTGCGGTGCGCACCTCGTCGAAGGAGCGACTGCCCACCTCTGCCTCGAGGTTCTTGCGCGCATTCTCTATCGAGACATACGACAGGCCCACCTTGACCTCGACCTCGGTGCCCGCCGCCACCTCGCCCAGCGAGAAGTAGCAGCCGATGTCGTCGCCCATAATCTCGCGCGCGTATCTCTTGTATAATTTGTACTCGCCGCTATCGCCCGACCACTGTGCCTCGATGCCCGTCATCTCGGGTTGTAGCTTCCAGTAGCCCGCCTCCTTGGCCGTATGCGAGATGCGCACTACGAAATATACGGGGAAGACGGCCTGATTGGTGTAGCAGAAGGTGCCCAACAGACGCATACCCTCCACCTCGCTCTCGCTCACGCGTCGCAACATAGCACCAGACTCGTTCGATAGCGCCGTACCGAGGTTTACGAGGATGTTGGCCTGGCCACCGGTGGTGAAGGTGTAGCGCTCCACCGAGGCACGCTCCGTTGCTGTGGCCTCGGCACGAATGGCGTAGTTGTCGTATGTCGTAGCGTAGTAACCCGCCCTTGCCACCTCGTCGCTGTATGTCGAGCCGTGGTCGTAGCGGTCGGGCATCACCTCTCCCGTCGTCGCCATTGTGATGATGGCACCCATCTCGGGGCAGCCCACGCCACTGAGTGCTCCGTGTGCAAAGCCGACGCTGTACTTGTTGCGTATGTCGTAAGGTGTTGACCACCAGCGTGTGTCCTTATCGTAGCGGTTGAGCTCCGAGCCCGTAACATTGAACGGCACCGCCGCCATCATACCGTGTGGCACAACAGCACCTGGGTGCGTAGCCGAGTAGTCAGCCGTACCGATAAAGGGGTCAACCCATACCGTGTTGTCGGCCACCTCCTGCGCTGATAGTGTGCTGCACACGAGCGCAAAAACGGCAATCATAGTAAGTCGTAGTCTCATAGAGTTGTGTTTTGCTATTTCCATTTTGCTTGACCCATAAGTCTGTCGCCCGTAAGTCGTATCACGAAGCCACCACCAGGGGCCATCTTAACCTTTATCACACCCTTATTTTTATAGTACTCCTCCTGGGAGATGGTGTAGTGTCGGTAGTCCGAGCCGTTCTTCTTGGCATCCTTGCCATCGGCATATACCTCGATGCTGTTAATCATATAGGTGGGTGGCAGCTGAATGGTTGCGGTGCGCGCCTTATGGCCATTGAGGCCTGCGATATACCACTCACGACTGCCCTCGTCGGAGGCGATGTAGTTCTCCGCTTGGGCCTGCACATACTGGCCTATCTTGCTGTGGCGTGAGAAGCCTACGCCGTGGCTCCACTCGGTAGGTATCTGCGCCAGGAACTTGGTGAACTCCTGCTCCTTCTCGTAGCTCGTTGGGGAGTCGCAGAGCATCGTCAGGGGCGCATCGTAGATGATGTACATCGCCAGCTGGTGACAACGCGTACCCTGACTCATCGGGCGTGCGTAGTCGGGGTGGTAGTAGCCCTTTGCGGCGTTGCGCATAGCGCCCTGCGTGTAGTCCATAGGTCCTGCCGCACCACGGATGAAGGGCAGCGTGACATCGTAGGTTATCTGGTCGTGCTCAGCACCGAGCCACTTCATCGTCTCAAGACCGTGCACGCCCTCGAAATTAATGGCGTTGGGGTAGGTGCGGTTGAGGCCCGTAGGCTTGTAAACACCGTGATAATCAACTATCATATGGTACTTCGCCGCTATCTCCGCCACATCGTAGACAAACGCCACCATCTCCTGATCGTCGCGGTCGAGGAAGTCGACCTTCCAGCCCTTGACGCCCATCTCGGAGTAGTGCTTGCACAGACCCTCGATATCGCGATTGAGGGCCCAATATCCCGCCCAGAGGATGATGCCCACATTGCGCTCCGCAGCGTAGTCAACAAGCTCCTTAATATCAATTTCGGGTACTACCTGCATCAGGTCGGCGGCCAGATTAACCGACCAGCCCTCGTCCAAGATGACATACTCGATGCCGTAGCGCGAGGCAAAGTCGATGTAATACTTATAGGTGGCGTTGTTGATGCCCACCTTGAAGTCTACGCCCTCCAGCCCCCAGTCGTTCCACCACTCCCAGGCCACCTTGCCCGCCTTTATCCACGAGGTATCCTCCAAGCGACACTCGTCGGCAAGCTGCCATACGAGGCTCTGCGCTGCGAGCTTAGCATCGTTGTCCGCCATC
This sequence comes from Alistipes sp., assembly GCA_017631255.1. Taxonomy (GTDB): domain Bacteria; phylum Bacteroidota; class Bacteroidia; order Bacteroidales; family Rikenellaceae; genus Alistipes. Next base: position 10,748 of record JAGBTP010000056.1, on the reverse strand, counting down.
GCTACGACACGCCAAGGGAAGGTGCGCGCACCGTGGCACGAGGCGATGTAGTCGTGGCGCGACTCGACAATGCCTTGCAACATATTGTGTCCACCCTGCCTCACCTCCTTGGGTCGTGGCGCAAACTCGGTATCAAGGATGCCGTCACCATCACGATTCGATAGGAACATACCAGGGTAGTCCTCGAGGTTAGACTCTGATATCCAAACCTTTGTTCTTTTGTGTTCCACGACTACGGGCGCAAAGATAAGCCTGCGCCAGTCGATGTCGCTGAGCGGGGTATAGGTATAGGTATTCTCGAACGATGTCTCGAACTGCGTGGCGTAGTCCGCGGTTGCATTGGGGCGGTGGTTGACATATGGAATCCACGCCATATCCGCCGCCGCAAAGCTAAACTCGGCAAGCTCGTCGACGATGGTGTAGTCGCCCTCGATATTTGATATAAAGCGGTATGCCACGCCGCTGCGCAGGGCCCTGAGCTCTATGCTAAAGTCGCCAAAGTTGACCAGCGCACCGTCGTAATCCTCGCCCTCGGTGCGCACCACCTCAGCGGTGTCGATGCCCTCGCCCCAGGTGCCACGGTCGGTGACCATAGTAAGGCGTGAGGGGGCAACCACCTCCTCGTCGTTGTGTTGTGCCGACCAGCGCAGTATGCCGTCGCTCCAGTCGAGCGTGATGCTCTGCTCATTGTCCCACCTTGGAGAGTACTTGACCTGCACCCTCGTCTCCTCGCTAAGGCGCACCCTCGCCTCCTCGCCAGCGCGTGCCAAAGTCCCCTCACTAAGGCGCACCCTCGCCTCTTCGCCACGGGTAGCCCCGATGGCGAAAAGTAGCAGCGTACATATAGTAAATAGCTTTCTCATAACCCGTTAATTCGAAGTGTGTTACCTCTTCTCTGCCGTTGAGAGTAGTCCGCACGCCGCCTCGATATCCTCACCACGCGATGCGCGCAGGGTGGTCTGTATGCCTCGCTTGGTGAGCGTGTCGCGGAACTCGATAATCCTCTCCAGCGGTGGCGAGAAGAATGGCGAGTCGGGAATCTTATGGAAGCGGATGAGGTTGATGCGGCACTTGATGCCATCGAGTAGGCGCGACAGCTCCTTGATGTGGCGTGGTGAGCAGTTCATACCCTCGAGGACGATATACTCGAACGAGACACGCCTCTGGTGCGTGAAGTCGTAGCGGCGCAGGATGTCGCACACCTCCCAGATGGAGTAGGCGTTCTCGATAGGCATTATCTCCTTACGCTCCTCGGGGAAGGGGTTGTGCAGCGATACGGCGATGTGAACCTTCGACTCGTCGAGGAGGCGGGGTAGGGTCTTGGCTACGCCCGATGTCGACACGGTGATGCGCGTAGGTGACCACGCCAAGCCCCACTCCGAGGTGAGGATGTCGAGCACCTGCATAAGGTTATCGGTGTTGTCGAGCGGCTCGCCCATACCCATAAATACGATGTTGGTGAGCTTGTCGCGCTCAGGTATGGAGAGCACCTGGTTGATTATTTCGGTAGGTGATAGCTGATGACGGAAGCCCATACGGCCCGTAGCGCAGAACTTGCACCCCATACGGCAGCCCGCCTGCGACGACACGCAGAGCGTCATACGCTCGCCATCGGGGATGAGGGCTGACTCGATGTACTCACCCGCAGCGGTGCGAAAGAGGTACTTCTTGGTGCCGTCGCTCGACACCGACACCTTGAGCGGTGCCGAAAGACCGAGTTGGCACCTCTCCTTGAGCCTTTCGCGAGCCACCTTTGATAGGTCTGTCATCGCCTCGATGTCGGTCACGAAGCGCTGATATAGCCATTTAGCTATCTGCTTGTGTGCGAAACGAGGCAGTTCAAGTTCTTCACATATAGCCTTTAGTCTCTCGAGCGTAGCGCCGTAGAGTTGCGTTTTTATGGTCTTTGTCATAGGTAGTCAGCAATATTCTCGACTACAAAATTAATAAAAAATAAAGATTTTTCGGCCTAATATTACTTTTTTTCAAATTTTATGTATATCTTTGCGTAGTGTTGTACGCGTGTGTACGAACTGCTTTCGGACTAAGTAATTAAAAACTAAAAAATTAAATATAAATGGAGATTAAGAAATCACCAAAAGCAGACTTGCAAAATCGTAGGATGCTTTTCTTGCTGACCGGTCTTGTGATCGCACTTGGCATCACAGGCCTCGCTTTTTCAATCAACTCTAAGCCTGAGGCAGGTGAGTACAAGCCACCTAAGCGCGAGACTACCGAGATGGAGCAGATCGACAACACGCGTCAGGACCAGCCAGAGACCCCACCAGAGCAGCAGAAGGCTCAGGCTCAGGTGGTGACCGATGTCCTCAACATCGTGTCGAACGACCAGAAGATCGAGACCAACATCGTCTTCGCTGACGACGCTGACGACTTCGGCGACTTCGAGATGGTTATCGAGGACAAGGAGGAGGAGATCATCGAGGATGAGATCTTTATCACCGTAGAGGATATGCCTACCTTCCGTGGTGGTGGCCTCCCAGAGTTCCGTACCTGGGTTCAGCAGAATGTTAAGTATCCACAGATCGCCCTCGAGAACGGTATTCAGGGTAATGTGGTAATCCAGTTCGTTGTAGGTCCTGATGGCAAGATGACCAACTTCAAGGTTCTCCAGTCTCCTGATAAGACCCTCTCTGACGCAACTATCGATGTGTTGAAGAAGGCTAACGAGATGAAGAACGGTTGGAAGCCTGGTAAGCAGCGTGGTAAGCCTGTAAAGGTGTCATTCACATTGCCAGTAGCGTTCAAGATTCAGAACTAACGAGCTACGGCCTAAGTTTTGGGGGGTACACTTAATTTAGTGCTACCCCCTTACTTATAAAGGCCGGTGCGGCACGAAATTTATTTGTACCTATAACAATATATAGATATTGATGAGAGAGGAAAACGAAAAGCCTAAGGGCAAGAGCAAGGAGCCCATACCTACGGTCGACGAGCGCGAGACGCGTGCGGTGCTTGTCGCCGTGGTGCGCGATAGCCAAAACCCCGCTACGGCGGAGGAGTACCTCGACGAGCTGGAGTTCCTTGCCGAAACCGCAAATATTAAGAGCGTCAAGCGCTTCACGCAGCGCCTGCCACAGCCCCTGTCGAAGATATATGTGGGCCCAGGTAAGTTGCAGGAGATAGCCGACTGGTGCAAGGAGAACGAGATCGACATCGCCATCTTCGACGACGAGCTCTCGCCAGCGCAGACACGCAACATCGAGCAGGCTATGCCTTGTAAGATTATGGATAGAACGCGCCTTATCCTCGACATATTTATGGCGCGCGCACAGACCGCCTATGCCAAGACGCAGGTCGAGTTGGCGCAGAACGAGTATATGTTGCCACGCCTTGCGGGCCTCTGGACCCACCTTGAGCGCCAGCGTGGTGGTACGGGTACGCGTGGTGGTGCTGGTGAGCGCGAGATTGAGACCGATAGGCGTATCGTGCGCAACCGCATCTCGAAGCTCAAGGAGGACCTCAAGAAGATCGACCGCCAGATGGCTGTGCAGCGCTCCAACCGTGGTAATATGGTGCGCGTGGCACTCGTGGGCTACACCAATGTGGGCAAGTCGACGCTGATGAACCTTCTGTCGAAGAGCGAGGTGTTTGCCGAGAATAAGCTCTTCGCTACGCTCGACACCACGGTGCGTAAGGTGGTCTTCGACAACCTGCCATTCCTTATGTCCGACACGGTAGGCTTCATCCGCAAGCTCCCAACGGAGCTTATCGAGTCCTTCAAGTCGACCCTCGACGAGGTGCGTGAGGCCGACCTGCTGCTCCATGTGGTAGATATCTCGCACCCAGGCTTCGAGGATCAGATTGCCGTCGTTAAGCAGACCTTGGCCGACATCGGCGCAGGTGATAAGCCCGTATTCCTTATATTTAATAAGATCGACGCCTACACCTACACCCCTAAGGAGGAGGACGACCTTACGCCTGTGGCCAAGGAGAACCTATCGCTCGATGACCTCAAGAAGAGCTGGATCGCCAAGGCCAACACCCCTTGCATCTTCATTTCGGCACGCGAGAAGATCGGTGTCGAGAAGCTGCGCTCCGACCTTTACGGTATGGTACGCGAGATGCACGCGGGTCGTTACCCCTTCAATAACTTCCTCTATTAACACTAACAACAGCGTCCTATGGCAAAGGTAAACATACTCAATAAGGAGAACACCATTCTCAACAAGTTTTTGGCCGAGATGCGCGACAAGAGCGTGCAGAAGGACTCTATGCGCTTCCGCCGCAATATGGAGCGCGTGGGTGAGATTATGGCCTATGAGATTTCCAAGCGTCTCAACTACGCCACACAGATGGTCGAGACGCCACTCGGTATCGCCGCAGTAGAGAATATCAGCGACAAGGTTGTCGTTGCCACCATCCTGCGTGCCGGCCTCCCCTTCCACCAGGGCTTCCTCAACTACTTCGACAATGCCGACAACGGCTTCGTCTCTGCCTACCGCAAGAGCCGTCCCGATGGCACCTTCATCGTCGATGTCGAGTATGTCTCTACCTCATCTCTGGTCGGCAAGACCCTCATCCTCGTCGACCCTATGCTCACCACCGGCACCTCCCTTATGCTCGTCTACGACGCCCTTATCCGTCGTGCTGGCAACCCCGACCACGCCCACTTTGCCGCCGTCTTTGCCTCCGAGCAGGGTGTCGACTATGTCCTCAGCCGCATAGACCCTAAAAAGTGTACCCTCTGGTGTGCCGCCGTCGATGAGGAGCTTACCTCCAAGTCCTATATCGTCCCCGGAATTGGCGATGCGGGAGACCTTGCTTATGGTATTAAACTATAATTTCTTGTCAAGAAATTATAGTTTAATACCATTAATTTCATATCTACAATCCCCCTAAATCCCCCTTTGATAAGGGGGACTTTTTTTGGGGGCACACCCACACTCTTGCGGTAGTAAGATGTCTACAATCCACCACCCTTTGATGGGGGACTTGGTCTTGCTATTTGATGGCTCCTTGGTATTTGATGGGGGACTTGGTGGGAGGCTTATCCTGCCCCACTAACGAGAAATCGGGTCTCACGCTTTCCTCGTTCAGACCCTCCTATTGCGCACAAAAAAGGGTCTATCCTCTGAGGATAGACCCTATCGTTATATTGCAGCTTCCGATTAACAGCGGAACAACTCGACATCCGAGCCCTCAGACTCGTTGATATACGATGCTGCCTCGGCAACCTTCTTAGCGGCGTACTTAACGAAGATCGTTGTTGGGTTGAGGTAGTCCTCCTCGCGCTCACCAGCCTGGCGAAGCATAATGTGCGAGATGATGATATAACCCGCAATCTCAACAAGGCGGCGTGAGTGGAAGTCCTTATATCCAGCAAACTCCTTATCCATCGTCTCGACGCGCTCAACAACCTGCTCGTACACCTTGCGCATCTCAACAAGACGCTCAGCCATAGCCTTAGTAGCCTCGGTGCGCTCCAATGCCTCGTAGCGCATAATCTGCTCGAGGTAGGTGCCCTTCGTAACATGGTTGATAGCCGCCACGACCTGCAACTGCGTAGTACCCTCGTAGATGTTCAAGATGCGGGCATCGCGATAGAGGCGCTCGCAAGCGTAGTCCTTCATATAGCCCGAACCACCGTGCACCTGGATAGAGTCGTAAGCAACCTCGTTAGCCCACTCCGATGCGAACATCTTAGCAAGTGGCGTGAAGCCGTCAGCAAGGCGGTTGTAGTACTTCATCTCCTGACGCTCCTCGGCATCCAACGAACGCTCGTGCGAGATATGTGTGAGCTGCTTGTAGATGTCGACCCAGCGCGCTGTCTCGTAGAGCAATGCACGCGATGCAAGCACCTTAGCCTCCATATTCTTGAGCATCTCGCTAACCGCTGCAAACTTGATGATAGCCTTACCGAACTGCTCGCGCTCCGCTGCGTACTTCAACGCCTCGCGGTATGCCGCCTCGGCAAGACCTGTCGACTGCGCCGCAATACCCAGACGCGCTGCGTTCATAAGCGACATAACATACTTGATAAGACCCATCTTGCGGTCACCAACAAGCACCGCAGGGGCGTTGTTGAATACGAGCTCGCAAGTAGGTGAACCCTTGATACCGAGCTTGTTCTCGATGCGGCGCACCTTAACGCCACCATCGCGCTTGTCGTAGATGAGCATCGACAGACCACGCGCATCCTTCGTGCCATCCTCGGTACGCGCCAACACCAGCGAGATGTCGCCATCGCCATTGGTGATGAAGCGCTTACAGCCGTTGAGGCGCCATACGCCAGCCTCCTCGTCCCACGATGCCTTGAGCATCACGGCACCGAGGTCCGAGCCAGCATCTGGCTCCGTAAGATCCATAGCGCAGGTCTCGCCCGCCGATACACGAGGCAAGAAGCGAGCCTTAATATCCTCGGTAGCGAACTCGTTGATGGTCTCGGCGCAGTCCTGCAAGCCCCAGATGTTCTCGAAGCCGGTGTCGGCACGAGCCACCATCTCGTTGGCCATAGCGAAGCAGGTGACAGGCATATTGAGACCGTCGAAGCGGCGTGGCAGTGTCATACCACCAAGACCTGCCTCGTTCAAAGCCTCCATATTGCGCACGGTACCCGAAGCATACTCCACGTGGTCGTTCACCACGCGTGGACCCTCGTGGTCTACACCCTCGGCATTAGGTGCGAGCACCTCGGCACACACATCGCCGACGATCTCCAACACCCTCTTGTACGAGTCGAGGGCATCCTCAGCATCCTGAGGCGCATAGTCGTAGACCTTAGCATCGGCAAAGTTACGCTCCTTGAGCTCGATAATCCTCTTCATCAGCGGATGAGAGAGGTGATACTGTAAATCCTTATTATCTAAATAAAAGTTTGCCATTGCTACTACTATTTTGAGTTCTGTTTGTAATACTTAATCATCTTAGGGATTACCTCCTCGACGCTACCTGTGATGGCGTAGTCGGCAATCTTGTTGATAGGCGCAGCAGGGTCGGTGTTAATCGACACGATCATCGCCGAACCATCCATACCCGCCGTATGCTGAATCTGACCCGAAATACCGCAAGCGATGTAGAGCTTAGGGCGCACGGTGATACCTGTCTGGCCAATCTGACGCTCGTGCTCAGTAAAGCCGGCATCCACCGCAGCACGCGAAGCACCTACCTCACCGCCGAGTACCTCAGCAAGCTCGTGTACCAGCTTGAAGCCCTCCTTCGAGCCTACGCCGTAGCCTCCCGCAACGATAATCGAAGCACCCTTGATGTTGATCTTGCGCTCCTCGATGTGGCGCTCGACGATGCGTACCGCAAGGTCGGTGTCGCTGACCATCTCCTTCCACTTAATCTCGCGCACCTCACCCGCAGCAGGCACTGCAAGCTCCTCCTTGCGCATCACACCCTCGCGTACGGTAGCCATCTGTGGGCGGCACTCAGGGTTGACGATGGTGGCGATGATGTTACCACCGAAGGCAGGACGAATCTGGTAGAGGAGCGAGTCGTACTCCTTGCCGCTCTTGGCATCCTTGTGCTCGCCGATGACAAGCTCGGTGCAGTCAGCCGTAAGACCGCTGTGCAATGCCGACGACACGCGTGGTGCGAAGTCGCGACCTACGGGCGTAGCGCCAAAGAGTGCAATCTGTGGCTGCTCCTGCTTGATGAGGCCCACCATAACCGAGGTGTGTGGCAGGGTGCGGAAGGGCGAGAACATCTCATCCTCGGCAACCCATACGGTGTCGGCACCATACTTGGCAAGCTCCGGTGCGAGGTCCTTGACATTGTTACCAATAACCACCGCCTCGAGCTTCACGCCGAGGGTGTTGGCCAACTCGCGGCCTTTGGTAAGGAGCTCCAACGATACATCGGCAATCTCCCTATCCTCTATCTCGATATATACAAATACATTATTCATAGCTCTAACATTGATTAACCGAGCGTGTGGCTCGCGATAAGTTCCTGCATAAGTGACTCGATATCCTTGTCATCGGCCGTGAGGCTCTTTGCCTCCTTGGCCTGGAACACTACATTCTCAATCTTCTTAACCTTCGTAGGCGAGCCCGCAAGACCGAGCTGCTCAGGGTCTGGGTTGACATCCGCCGCTGCGAACTCGACGATGTGGAGGTAAGGACGCTCCTCGATGAAGGCCTTAGCCTTGTCGTTCTCTGCTGCCATCTCAGATGTTGCGAGCGCATACTTGAACTTCATCACACGCTTAGCGTTGCGAGGACGGCACTCCTTAGCCGATGAGTTAACCGTAATTACGGCTGGCAGTGGCGCCACCACGGTCTCAGAGCCACGCTCCAGACGGCGCTTGATTATCACCTCACCCTCCTTGATATCGACCATCTCCTCGGCATATGTCACCTGTGGCAAGCCCAGCTTCTCAGCCACCTGAGGGCCTACCTGAGCGGTATCGCCGTCGATAGCCTGACGGCCTGCTACGATGATGTCGGGGTTAATCTTGCGAAGTGCACACGATAGTGCATACGATGTTGCGAGAGTATCCGAGCCAGCAAACTCCTTACCCGACAGCAGATAACCACCGTCAGCACCACGGAACATAGCCTCACGAATTACATCGGCGGCGCGCTGTGGTCCCATAGTGAGCACCTGAACGGTAGCGTTGCCGATGCGGTCCTTCATCTGAAGTGCCATCTCGAGAGCGTTCAAGTCCTCAGGGTTGAAGATTGCGGCGAGAGCGGCACGGTTCACCGTACCCTCCGGAGTCATAGCATCCTTGCCCACATTACGAGTGTCGGGCACCTGTTTTGCCATAACTACGATTCTTGTAACTTTTTCCATAATAGTATTATATGTATTACTCTTCTTATATTTCGCTTACCCGTGGCCTGGGGCTTAAGTTCCGCCCTTAGCCTATTTTGGTATTTTTCTCCACAACGCCCTCACCGTGCGAGGGTACTTAGTGCGGTCAAATATACTCACTTTTGCCTAAATGACCATACTTTTTGGTCGATTTTTTAACTTTTAATTAGCAATGTCCTGAGCATTAGCGTGTTACGAAGTGGTTTAATTTTTCTGTTTTGCCACGCCTTCGTTTGGCTATTTTTCCACTACTCGATGATGTCGATGCCTATGCGCTTGTAGCAGTTTTGTATGTTGTAGGCGATAACCTCGGGTCTAAATCGTGAGGCGTAGGCCTTGCCCTCGGCAATCATCTCGTCGCGCAGTGCCTCGTCGTGCGCTATGCGTGTTATGGCCTCGGCAAGGGCATCACGGTCCGTCGGCTCGACATATATCGAGTGCGGGCCTCCCGCCTCCTCAAGACTCGAACCCGTGGCGGCAATGACGGGTGTACCCACGGTTAGTGCCTCGACGATGGTCGACGAAAAACCCTCGTAGAGCGATAGCATCAGGTAGGCCAGCGCGCTGTGGTAGATGGCAGGCATATCGGCATCGGCAACGCCGTGAAGCATTATGACCCTCTCCTCGAGTCCAAGCGACTTGATTCGTCGCTTCATATGTTCGGTCTGCGTCGTAGCACGACCCGCGAGTACCAGCGGTATGTCCCTGTCTATCTTGCTTATCGTCTCGACGAGGTGGCTCAGGTTACGGCGTTCGAGGTGCTCACCCACGGCAAGGAGATAGCGCTCCGGCAGGCGGTAACGCTCCCTCACCTCGGTGATTTTTGCCGCCTCGACGGGCACGGTGAAGCGGCGGTGACAGCCTCGGTTTATGACATCGATCTTGTCGCTGTCGATATGCAGGTAGCGCACCAGGTCGTGCTTTATGCACTCACTGATGGCTATTATGCGGTCGGCACGACGCAGCGACGACAGCAGCGCCAAGCGACGATACATATTGTGTAGCGGGTTGAAACGACCCCTCAGGCGCAGGAACTCGAGGTTGTGTACCGTGGCAATGGTGCGTATATTGCGCCTCTCGAGGCCTAAGGGTATGAAGCCTGTGAGACTGTGGTATAGGCTTACATCGCCACGCTGCATATCGCGACCTATGGGGTATAGCTTCCATAGCCAGGGTAGCTTGCGCCATAGCGAGCCGTCGGGCTCCATCGACTCGACATTGTGCTTCTGGCTCAGCGCCTCGTATTCGGGGTTCTCCTCGCTGCTGGGCACATACATACGGAAGTAGCTTCGGCGAGGACAGGCCTCGGCCATAGCCTCGATAATGAATCGTGCGTAGCTGCAGAGTGTTGTGTTGCCCAAGTTGGCATTTTCGGCATCGAAACCTATGGTTGTGTTGCGTCTCATCTCATCATAAAAAATATGTGCGCGCGTCGCGTTATGTGTGTACGCGCACACGCACTCAAATGACAAAGTTACTAATTTTTGATTGCGATGCAAATTTTTATGGTTAAAAACCGCAACTCTCCCCACGAAATGAACCATTCCTTGCCTTGCCCTTCTGCCTTGCCTTGCCCAATGTGGTGGTTAAATTGCTCCCGCCAACCCGCGATATCGGGGGGAGTTTTATCTTTACCACTTGCGAGTTCGGGGTAAGTTTTCTCTTTATCTACTTGCGCGTTCGGGGGGCAAGTTTTCTCTTTGCCATTTGTGGGTTCAGTAGTCCTACCACCCTCCGACATCAGAAGTGCAGCTCGCTATCGACTCCCTCCGAATTCAGTGGTACGGCCTCCTTTCGTCATCAGAAGTGCAGCTCGCTATTGCCTCCCTCCGAGTTCAGTAGTACCGTATCCCTCCGACATCAGAAGTACAGCTCGCTATTGCCTCCCTCCGACATCAGTAGTACCGCCTCCCTCCGACATCAGTGGTACGGCCTTCCTCCGACATCAGAAGTGCAGCTCGCAAAAT
>JAGBTP010000055.1 GCA_017631255.1 Alistipes sp. | reverse complement strand
TTAACTGTGTAAATAAGATGAAGAGTGTAAAGTTTTATTTCTCATTGCTTCTTTCGGCAGTTATGCTCTCAGTTGCTGAGCCAGCTATGGCTCAGGATGCTGAGGTAGTTGCTGACGAGGTTGCAGTGGAGCAGGTGGTTGCCATCGCTGAGGAGGCTGCTGAGCCTATCGCTGAGGCTGAGGCTGCCGCTGCTCCTGTGTCAGGTTCGCAGGGTCGTGATAACTCATCTATTGACGAAGACTTTAGCGTAGGTAAGGCTATTGGTGACTTCGTCGATCAGGCTGGTTTCAAGGGCTTTGCAAAGGATTGGCGCTTTGCGGTGATGATTCTCGTGGCGTTCGTACTCCTTTACCTTGCTATCGTTAAGAAGTTCGAGCCATTGCTCCTTATGCCTATCGCATTTGGTATGCTCCTCACTAACCTTCCTGGTGCTGGTATGTACCACGCTGAGTTCTTCGCAGGTGGTCATGTTCATTGGGGCGACTTCGCTCTCGGCTCAGCAGGTTTGTTGGATTACCTCTACCTCGGTGTTAAGCTTGGTATCTATCCTTGCTTGATCTTCGTAGGTGTAGGTGCTATGACCGACTTCGGTCCACTTATCGCTAACCCTAAGAGCTTGCTCCTCGGTGCTGCTGCGCAGATTGGTATCTTCGTAACATTCCTCGGTGCGTTGGCTCTAGGCTTCAACTATTGGGAGTCTGGTTCTATCGGTATCATCGGTGGTGCTGATGGTCCTACGGCTATCTACCTCACTTCGAAGCTCGCTCCTCACTTGTTGGGTCCTATCGCAGTTGCGGCATACTCATATATGGCGTTGGTACCTGTTATACAGCCTCCTATTATGAAGTTGCTCACCACTGAGAAGGAGCGTAAGATCGAGATGAAGCAGTTGCGTAGCGTATCGCAGCGCGAGAAGATCGTGTTCCCTATCATCATCACTGTTATCATCGCTATTCTCCTTCCATCGGCAGCTCCACTTATCGGCTGCTTGATGCTCGGTAACCTTATGAAGGAGTGCGGCGTGACTGAGCGTCTTTCGAAGACCGTTCAGAACGAGTTGATGAACATCGTTACCATCTTCCTCGGTATTTCAGTAGGTGCTACCGCTACCGCTGATGCGTTCCTTAACTGGCAGACTTTGGGTATCCTTACATTGGGTATCGTAGCCTTCTCGTTCGGTTCTGCAAGTGGTGTGTTGCTCGCTAAGTTGATGAATTTGTTCTCTAAGGAGAAGATCAATCCACTTATCGGTTCGGCTGGTGTATCGGCAGTGCCTATGGCAGCGCGTGTGTCACAGACCGTTGGTCAGCAGTATAACCCAGGTAACTTCTTGCTTATGCACGCTATGGGTCCTAATGTGGCTGGCGTTATTGGCTCGGCAGTTGCTGCGGGTATCTTGCTTGCCTTCCTCCCTATGTAATCGTTTAGATTATATATATAGAAAAACCTCGGGCTTCGGTCCGAGGTTGTTTGTTTGCATATCTGTTTGTGTGTAGCGGCTAAAGCCTATTATCGAAGTACTCGAAGAAGCGTTCCTTGTAGTTCTCACCAAGAGGAATGTACTCGCCATTGTCGAGGAAGATGCGACCCTTGGTGTAGCTCGAAATGCGCTTAAGGTTAACGATATAGGAGCGGTGTACGCGAAGGAAGCCATCTTGTGGGAGTGAGGTCTCCATATTCTTGAGGCGGAATAGGGTGGTAATTGTCGAGCAGCCCTCGATGTGCAGGCGTACATACTCGCCAGCGCTCTCAAGGTAGACGATGTCGGCAATCTTGACGAGCTGCGTCTTGTAGTCGGCCTTCACCGAGATATACTCCTTGTCCGAACCCGAACCCTCAGCCTCGTTCTGCGCAATAGCACTTTCGGCGGCGTGGCAGCGCTCAACAAGGTCGACAAGCGATACGACCTTCTGCACAGCCTTGGTAAACTCGTCAAACGAGAATGGCTTGAGCAGGTAGTCGATGGCGTTGAGCTTGAAGCCGTCGAGGGCGAACTCAGCGTATGCCGTAGTGAAGATGATGTAGTGTGAGGTTTTCAGCGAGCGAACAAAGTCGATGCCGTTCATATCGGGCATATTGATGTCGACGAAGATGAGGTCTACATTTGTGCTCTCCAATATGCCTTGCGCCTCGTAGGCACTGCGGCAGGTGGCCACAAGCTCGAGGTGCTCGCAACGGTCAATGTAACTCTTTATCTGATGCAAAGCCAGAGGCTCGTCATCAATAGCTATACATCTTACCATACTATTTATTTGTTATAGGTATTACCAATTCAACAATATATGAATTATGTTCTGTGTTGTCTATCGTTAGCGTGTAAGTGTTGGCAAAGAGGATGTCGAGACGCTTGGTGATGTTGTTTAGTCCAATGCCACTGCGTTCGGTCTGCTTTGCCTCCTGCTTATGGCGACTATTTGCCACCACGCAGGTAAGGACATCGTTGTCAACAGCGATTGATATCTTGATGAATGATTTGTGATTGTAGCTGATGCCGTGCTTAAAGGCGTTCTCTACCAATACGATGAAGAGCAGTGGCGGTAGCTTTACCCTGCGACAAGTAGACATCTTGGGTGTGTTAAACTCGATGCTCACCTCGTCGATGTAGCGTATCTTCATCAGCTTGATGTAGCTATTTAGGAACTCGACCTCTTTGTCCAGCGTGGTGTACTGCTCGCTCGAGTCGTAGAGCATATGGCGTAGCATATGCGACAACTCCATAACATTCTGCTTGGCCATCTCGCCGTCGAAGTCAATCATCGCGTGGATGTTATTGAGCGTATTCATCAAGAAGTGGGGGTTGATCTGGTACTTTAGGTACTCCATCTGTGTCTCGATGTTCTGCTTCTCGAGGATTACCATACGCCTATCGGTCTCGAGTGTAAGGTAGTAGAGCTTAATCATAGAGTTAGCTCCCGCCATAAAGATACCAAGCAGAATATTCCAGTACCACGCAAGGTCGGTAAACGATGCCTTGTTTCTAAGGTCGTCGTTCGACTGCCAATATCTGAAGTCGAAGAACTCGATGGCACCAAATATGGAGAATAGCATCAAAAGCAATAGGACACTATACAGCCAATAGCGGTGGCGGAGCAGTAGGCGAGGTGCGAGGAGCACATTGTTGACAATGAAGATTAGAAAGTAAGGCGCGATCTTACCCCACGAAATAATTACCTTGTTGAAGTCAACCGAGTGTTCTGACATCAGCTGAGCATTCATAAAGGGTATTAGGAATATGGCTACCCACACCAATGAGTAGAGGATATTCTCACCTAATTGCCATCTCTTAAATAGTTTCATACCTCGCAAAAATAACGAATTTACGACAATAGTCAAAACAAAATATTTATAATTAAGTGGAATTGTGGAATTGTTCAATAAAAATTCCTAACTTTGGATAAAATTTCAGTTATGCTTAAAGGAGTATTGTTCGATATGGACGGTGTGCTGGTTAATAACCTCGAGGTGCACCGTGCTGCGTTTGCAGAGTTTTTTCGTCGCTATGGCGTGGAGCGTTCGTTCGAGGAACTGAGCCGTGTATTTGGTAAGGGCAACGACGATATTATGAGCGAGCTTATGCCTCGTGAGGTGGTTGAGCGTGTCGGAATTCGGGAGTTGGGGCACGAGAAGGAGGCGATATATCGCGAGATTTATGCGCCGACGATAACACCACAGCCAGGCCTTCTGACCTTCCTCGATGAATGCGAGGCTGAGGGCTTGAAGTGTGCCGTTGGCTCGTCGGGATATCGTGCAAATGTGGATTTTGTACTCGACAAGTGCAACATCGAGCGCTACTTCGACTATGCCGTTGCTGGTGATGAGGTAACGCGTTGTAAGCCAGATCCTGAGATATATCTTACGGCTGCCGCAAAGCTCGGACTTAGGGCTGATGAGTGCGTTGTATTCGAGGATGCAGAGGCGGGCATCGAGGCGGCTAAGCGTGCCGGTATGCGCGTGGTAGCCCTTGCCACCACCTTCAATCATGACTTCTTGGAGACGACAGATGCCGACTATATAATCGACGATTTTCGAGATATCACCGTTGACAAGCTACGCGAAATAGTTGAGCGTTAGACGCGCTCCAATAGTTCGCGTATTGGCTTTATGCGGATGATTTGGTTGAGCACTCGCGCAGGGAGTAGGGCACATATTACCACTACCAAGCGGGTAAAGAGCCCTGGTATCAGGCGACGGCGACCACGGAACATAGCTCTGAGGGCGCTGCTGGCAACCCTTTCGGGTGACATAAGTACACCAAATGTCGCGAGGCGTGAGCGTAGCTTGTCGCTCAGTTTGTAGAATGGTGTGTTCACTGCACCAGGGAATACCGCCGTTACGCTGACACCATAGCGGTTGAGCTCGTACCAGAGGGCAAAGGCGAAGTTCTTGATATAGGCCTTTGTCGCACTGTAATGTGAGATTGTTGGGTAGGGAAGCCACGCCGTAGAGGATGACATTATGAGAATGTGACCTTTGCGGCGCTCCTTCATCTTATCGCCAAAGTAGCGACAGAGGAGTGTCGTGGTGGTGCAGTGAAGGTCTATAATGGCGGGGAGTCGCTCAGGAATGGTGTTGGTCAGCGTCGAGAATAGCAACATACCGGCATTGCAGATAAGTATCTCGATCTCCAGGCCTGCGCCTTCGGTCTCGTTGTAAATCTCAAGTGGTGCGTTGCGGTCGGTGAGGTCCTTGCACAGCGTCAATACCTCCACACCATAAGAGGTGCGAAGCTCGCTTTCCACAATTTTTAACTGCTCCTCTTGGTTGCTGACTGCGACGATGTTATATCCGCGCTTGGCAAGCTCCTTGGCGTAGCACAGACCAATGCCTGACGATGCTCCTGTAATTAATGCGTAACTCATAGCGCAAAGATAGACATTTTTTCGTATCTTAGTAGCGGATAACCGTACAACTATGGCAAAGAAGATAGAGAAGACCAATGCTGCACGCCTTTTGGACAAGGCGAAGATAGCCTATGAACTCATACCATATACTGTCGATGAGAATAATCTTGCTGCTACGCATGTGGCAGAGGAACTGGGTGAGGATGTGGCAATGGTATTTAAGACGCTTGTACTGCGTGGCGACCGCACAGGTCTCTTTGTATGTGTGATTCCTGGTGATAAGGAGGTCGACCTGAAGGCTGCGGCACGCGTGTCGGGCAACAAGTGGTCGGAGCTTATAGCTATGAAGGAGTTACTCCCTTCGACGGGCTATATTCGTGGTGGCTGTTCGCCTATCGGAATGAAGCGCCCGTTACCAACATTTATCCACTCTACGGCTTTATATTTTCCGCATATCTACATCAGTGCAGGTGTTCGTGGCTTGCAGATTGCCATAGCTCCGCAGTCCCTCGTCGATTATGTAGGTGCTACGGTTGCTGACCTCGTGCTTTGATAGACCTATAACTTGACCGTCGGCAGCTCGTCCCACGATGTGGTGTAGCGAGGTGAGCGATGGCGACTATTGGCCTTAATCTCCGACATTCCCTCCGATGCAATAGCGATGCCGCTGCCTCCTGTGTGGCGGTTGATGTCGTCAATAGCAGTCATAAGTCGTTGATGTCGAGCGTTGTGTTCGGCATTGAACATCGACACTATCGTGCCCTCGCGCGGTATGATGTCAGAGGCTATGACCCCTGCCTTCTTGTACCCCGCACCACGAACATAGACCTCGCTCAGCGCTGCGCGTGCTATGCGTACGATGTCGATGGTGCTATCCGTAGGCTCGATGAGTGGCAGGGTGATATGGCCGCACTGCTGGATGTCTGCCGTATGGAAACGGTTGGTAGCGGCAAAGACGGTGAGGCGAGAACATACGCTGCCCTGCTCGCGTAGCTTCTCAGCGGTCATAGCGGCAAACTTGGCTACTTGCTCCGAAAGCTCTCCAAGGTCGTATATCTCGGTGGCAAAACTGCGCGAGTTGCAGATGCTCTTGTGTGGCTCGGCTACACTGTCGAAACCTATTGCTGGTATTCCGTGCAGTTCGCGCCAGGTGCGTACACCATTTATTCCCATACGCCTTCTAACCCAATCCTCGCTCTGCATACGAAAGTCCTGAGCCGAGGTGATGCCTTGCGCCCTGAGGCGTGGTGCTGAGCGGCGACCTATGCCCCAGACATCCTCGATGGGGTATTTGCGAAGTACCTTCTCGATATCTGCCGCACGATGCATAAAGCAGCCTCCCTGCAACTTCGGGTAGCTCTTGCATAGCTCTGCCGCAATCTTGGCGAGGGTCTTGGTCGGTGCAACACCAACAGATACGGGTATGCCCGTAAGTCGCTGGCATCGTGATGATAATCCCTTAGCGAAGGTGTCGAAGTCAACATTCGCCACGCCACGCATATCCAAAAAAGCTTCGTCGATGGAGTATACTTCAATTTGCGGTGCCGCCTCACGCAGTACGCTCCTCACGCGACGCGAAAAGTCGGCATAGAGGGCCATATTGCTTGAAAAGATCGTTACGCTATTGCGGGCTATGATATCTTTTAACTTGAAATAGGGGTCGCCCATCTTTATGCCGAGGGCCTTGGCTTCGTTTGAGCGCGCAATGGCACAGCCATCGTTGCGCGACAGCACAACAACTGGGCGCCCGATAAGGTCGGGACGGAAGACTCGCTCGCACGAAACGAAAAAGTTATTGCAGTCGGCAAGGGCAAACATAGTGGCAATACGATGGTGTGTCTATGCCTTCTTTATGACATAGGTGACAACGCCCCAAATGGCAAATTCGTTGTCGGCAGTGATGCGTATCGAGGGAAATTTGGGGTTGGCGGCGATGAGCATCGTGTGGTCGCTATGTCGCTCGATGCGCTTGACGGTGAACTCACCGTCGATGAAGCATACGGCAGAGCAGCCGTTGTATGGCTCAATGCTGCGGTCGACGATGATGATGTCGCCCTCGTCCATCTCAGCCTCCACCATCGAGGTGCCTCCCACGCGGAAGAAGAATGTCGATGCGGGGTGGCGAACAAGGAGTTTTATGAGGTCGAGTTTCTCGCTCGGCTCATCGTCGGCAGGTGAGGGAAAGCCTGCACGCACTTCGCCAAGCATATCGGCCTCGAGCGAAGCAGAACTATCTATGCTATATGGTTCCATACTCATTTGTCGTCTCTCAGTTTTGCTATCTCCTCGGCGTAAATCGTGTCGTATATGGCGCGTAGCTGAGCCTGGTCGGCAATTATCTGTCGCAGTGCCTCAAGCTGTGCGGCATTATCAGACTCCTCGAGCCATAGGCGTAGGTAGCCGCCGTAGTTGTACTTCTCGTTAAGGTGTTCGATCATTCGCTCGTAGCCCTCCTCGCTGTTGAGCGTAGGGTGGTTGGCGAGGGTGTATTGTATCGTGCGCCTGATGATAACTTCGGGGATGATCATACGATCTGCCTCGGCAACAATCGCACCGTAGAGGGTGCGAGGTGCGTGGTCGGCAGAGGCACGATGATCCTCCACGGCGTCGCCCATAGTGGCTATCTGCTCCTGACAGAACCATTCTCGCAGCCTCGCATCGGCAAGGAGTATGCGTTTCGATGCGGTATGGTGGTGCTCTCGCCCATCCACAAGACCAATGTCGTGGTAGGCCGCAATGGTGTATGCCATAGCCCTATCGGCACCGTAACGCTCAGCAAATGCGAGGCTGCGCTCAATAACTGAGAGGGCGTGATCGCGCCTGTGTGCTGCGTCGTGGTGGTCGTAGCGGGGAAGTATCGTCTCCTCGATATATTGTATTAATGTGGTGTCTATCATATGGCTAACCAACTATAACCTCAATTAAGTCCTCACGACGCAGGTATTTCTGTGCCAGCTGCTGCACCTCCTCTGGCGTGATGGCTGTGATGGTGCGCACGCTTGCCTCCGTAGCACTATTGTCCATACCGCACATAATATTCTCGATGGTGACATCAGCAATGCCGAAAGGTCCGTCGAGGATGCGCAGTATCTCACCAATCATCATATTCTTGGCGATGTGAAGCTCCTCCTCCGATATTAGCTCGGTGCGGAGGCGCTCAATCTCGTAGTATATCTCGCTAAGCGCTGCGTTGCAATCCTCACGCCTAACCTGTGTGGCAATGGCGAGGTAACCCTCCTTGTCGAAGTTGATCATCGCTGCCATAACGCCATAGGTGTAGCCATTCTTCTCGCGCAAATTCTGCATCAAGCGCGAACTGAAGTGACCACCCAAGATGGATGCTACGACCTGCATACCGACAAAGTCGGGATGGGTGCGAGTAAACAGTAGGCGGCCGATGCGGATTGATGATTGCAGGGCGCTATCTACCGGCCTGTGAAGCTGATATGTGGTAGTTGTCGCTGGGAACTCTATTTGTCTAACCTCGCCCTGAGGCAGCGCCTCAGCAATGCTCTTGATGCGGCTCATAACAGGCTCATCGACACGACCGCTGCACACTACAAAGCAGTTATTGGCGGTGTAAAGTTCCTTATAAAGGGTAACGATATCCTCGCGTGTGATGTCGTCATAAAGGCTCTCGTTGGCACTTGCACCGTAGGGGTGGCTCTCGCCAAAGAGTGCCTGGCTGAACAATTCGCGCGACTGCACCTCAATCTTTCTGCGCTCGATGGCAAGTCCCTGCTGGCGCTTTGCGCAGTAGGTGCGTAGCTCCTTCTCATCGAATGAGGGGTGAAGGATAATCTCCTCGGCAACACGGATGGTTTCGGCGTAAAACTTCGAGAGCGACACGAATGATATGTAGACATAGTCTCGGTCGATGTTGACATCGAAATATGAACCGTAGAAGTCGAGCTCGTCGGCAATCTGTTGTGCCGACATATTTGTACTGCCCTCGCTGAGCATATTTACCGTAGCCGATGCGGTGAATGGCTTATGCTGCATAGATGTGCCAGCACGGAAGACAAAGGTGAAGCGCACGACCTCGAAATCGTCGGAGTAGAGCGTGTGTATCTTAACGCCGTTGCTGGCGGTGTGCTGCTCGGCGCGTGGCATCGCTACGCTGCGAGGTGTTACTATCTGTGGCTGCTCAATCATAGCTGTGCTCGGTAAATTATTGTGGATGAGTTTTCTGCGGTGAATCTTTCTGTGGCAAAGGCCATAATCTCCTCGCGTGTAATCGAGCGGAAGATGTCGGTCTCCTCGTTGATGAGTTCGATGCGCCCCGTCATAGAGTAAAAACCAAGATTCATCGCCTTGTTCATAACATTTATCTCGCCCATAAGGGTGTTGGCCTCAAACTTATTCTTGACCTTCTCCATCTCGTAGTCCGAGATATTGCCCAACTTGAGGTCGTTAAGCTCGCCAAGAAGTGCCTCCTCTGCCTCCTGCTCCGTTGTGGTAGGCATAAGGCGACCCTTGATAACGAAGAGGCCTGCGTCGAGGCTGCCTGTGATGTAGGCGTTGACGCTCGAGAATAAGCCTCGCTCCTTTACAAGACGGTTTACCAGACGAGATGACTCGCCACCTGCCAATAGGTCGGAGGCCAAGTCGCCAATGAAAAAGTCGTGCGAAAGGCGGTCGCCCATATGGAAGGCGATGATGATGTCAGTGGCGGGTACCTCACGCTCAACAACGAGGCGGCGAGGCTCGCACTGCTTAGGCTCTGGAGTGATGGGAGCAATGTCGCCACCATTATCCTCGATGTCTGCAAAATACTCCGTCGCAAGGGCAATCATCTCATCCTCGTCCATATCTGCCGAGATGGAGAGTATAGCTCGTGAAGGGCGGTAGTGTAGTGCATAGAAGGCACGCACATCCTCTATCGTGGCGCGCTCGATATGCTCCTCCGAGATGCCGATAGTGGGCCAGCGGTAGGGGTGCGTCGTGTAGCACAGTTTGCGCAGAAGAAGCTGCTCGTCGCCGTAGGGCTGGTTGAGATATCGCTGCTTGAACTCCTCGATTACCACCTGCTTCTCGGTCTCGATGACCTCCTCGCTAAGGTCGAGGTTCGACATACGGTCGCTCTCGAGCCATAGTGCGGTGGCGATGTTCTCCTTGGGCAGTGTGATGTAGTAGTTGGTGTAGTCGTTCGTCGTAAAAGCGTTGTTCTCGCCGCAGGCCATCTGCACCGGAAGGTCGAAGTCGGGGACATTGTGCGTGCCTCGGAACATTAGGTGCTCAAAGAGGTGTGCAAAGCCCGTCTTATGCTCCGACTCGTTACGAGCACCCACCTTGTAGAGGATGTTTACGGCCGCAAGCTTTGAAGCGTGGTCACGGTTAACAAGCACGGTTAATCCGTTGGGAAGTATCGTTTGTTTATACTTTATCATATAAAAGAGCTATGTTTATAGTACAAAGATACGAATAAAATTGAAATCTCATCCTCATTACTCAACAGAAAACCTGCCATATTATCGAGCCGTTCGCTGGGTGTGTCTGCTGCACGAGGCAAAACTTTTTTAGTGTGGTGGTACGCTGTTACGATAAATTTATTATCTTTGACATCGTAACGGTGTGACTACTACAACTACGCAGCGCTCAAGCTAAAGCCTTAAGTGGTGGTAGTTTCTTTATGTTTGCTATTTTTTATGTGATGTTTTACCAAATTTTGTAATTGTAAAATTATGAACCGAACTGCTAAAACTACTCGTAAGAACCTCTTTAAGGTCTATGTCGTCGATGCCCTCAGCTATATGGCTATGGGTCTCTTCTGCTCGCTTATCTTGGGTCTTATAATCGGACAGATAGGCAAAATTCCAGGGTTGGAATTCCTTTCGGATATAGCGCGCCTATTGCAACTCGACCTTGTTGTCGGTGGCTCGATTGGTCTTGCCATTGCGCTCGGCTTGAAGCGCGACCCGTTGGTAACTATCTCGGCTATTGCCGTTGGTGCATTGGGCTACTCGCTCGGTGGCGCCTGGGGCGATGTGGGTGGTAATCCTATTGGTGCATACCTCGCAGCTATTGTTGGCATTGAGGCGGGATCGTTGGTGTCGAAGCGTACGCCCGTAGATATCATTATAACCCCTCTGGTGGCGGTGGTTGTCGGCGGTCTCTTTGCTAAATATTGCTGTGTGCCCGTGGGTGAGTGGGTGATGTCGCTTGGCGAGATTATCAATCGTGCAACGATGCTCAATCCGTTTATTATGGGTGTGATAATCTCGGTGTCGGTGGGTTGTATTCTTACTCTGCCAATCAGTTCTGCGGCGCTTTGTATATCGATAGGTCTTGGCGGCCTTGCGGCGGGTGCTGCGACGGCTGGATGTTGTGCACAGATGATTGGCTTTGCCGTCATCAGCTTTAAGGATAACGGCGTCGGTGGCCTCATATCTCAGGGTCTCGGAACTTCGATGTTGCAGATTGGTAATATCGCACGCAAGCCTATTATATGGCTTGCTCCTACGCTTGCGGCGGCGGTGCTGGGCCCTGTGTCGACAATGTGGCTCGGGATGACAAATAGCCCTGCGGGTGCGGGTATGGGTACTGCGGGCCTTGTGGGTCCTATTGGTTGCTGGGATGCAATGTCCGCTACGACCGACCACACTCTCCTCTTGCAGCAGATTATAGGTCTATACTTTGTTGCCCCTGCCGTGCTGAGCCTTTTGTTCCACTTTATTATGAAGCGCCTCGGCTGGGTTAAGGATGGCGATATGAAGCTAAATCAGCAGTAAGTCATAGAACCATATATGAAAAAGTGACTATCCATTTTCGTGGGTAGTCACTTTCTTTTTATGCCTCTGCATCGAGGTAAATGTCGCGTAGTCGGTTGGACATAAAGTATTGAAACACGCCTCTAAGGAACATAAACGAGGTGAAGGCGAGCCATATCGCATTGTTGCCGATAAGCCATCCGCTGCCGTAAAGCAGGGCGAAGTAGCATATTGTCGACCAGAGCATCGAGTTGCGCATAATGCGGCTGCGTGTAGCGCCCACCATAATGCCATCCATAACGAAAGGCAAGGCTGAGGCAATAGGGATGACGATGATCCAGCCGATGTACTTTTCGGCCACAGAGAGCAGCTCGTAAATGTTGCTATTGTCGGAGTTGACGAGCAGGCTAAAGATATCACGCCACCAGCCGATGTAGACGCCCACATAGATGAACGACACCACGAAGCACCACACGATGCAGTATCGTACGCAGCGCTGGAGCGACGCCTTGTCGCGTGCACCGATGAAGCGACCTGTGAGGGCTTCTGCAGCAAAGGCAAAACCGTCGTTCATATACGAGAAGAGGGTGAATAGCTGAAGGAGGATGGTGTTAACCGCCAAGATATTCTTGTCGCCCATATCGGCCGACGCCTTGGTGAAGAAGGTGTAGACCGCAACGAGGCAGAAGGTGCGCACGATGATGTCGCTGTTGATAACAAAAAATTTCTTCATCGCTGCAATGTCGATAATCTCGTTGAGCGATACCTTGATGAGTTTGTGGCCATACTTCACTACGATGATGACGACCATCGTCGCTACGCCCGTCCACTGTGCCACCACCGAGGCAAGGGCGATGCCCTCAAGGCCGAAGCTGCCCACGATGGAGAAGAGGTAGCTAAAGCCTATGTGGAGGATATTAACGAGGATGGCAACTGTCATCGGGATAACGGCATTCTGCATACCCGTAAGCCAGCCGTTGAAGGCGAAGAGCAGGATGCCAGCAGGTACAGCCCAGATGCGCGTGTAGAAGTAGTCGGCAATCATAGCATCGCTCGAGGCGTCGCCTGTGCTCATAAACCAGAGTGAGAACTCACCTATGGGCCATTGCAAGGCAAATGCAAGCAAACCAACACCCAAGGCAACAACCACTGCACGCCAGAGCATCAGCGAGTACTCCTTGTGCTGCTCTGCACCGTATGCCTGAGCTGTGAGGCCGCTCGTTCCCATACGGATAAAGGAGCAGTTCCAATATATAAAGTTGAAGATTGCCACACCGATAGAAAGTGCACCGATAGTTGTTGCTCCATCAGCACCGGCGATGCGTCCTGCGATGATGGTGGAGGCGATACCCATCAGGGGTACGGTGATGTTCGATATAATGTTGGGGATGGCAATTCGTAGAATCTCTCTATTCATAATCTTAAAATTTGTGCCACAAAGGTATACATAAATTACTATATTACACTCTTTTTGTGGCATAGATGTTGATAAAGTGTTTGATATTAAAAAAAATAGTTACCTTTGCAGCCGCAATTAAAATTATAATTACAGATGAAAACCAACAACACCGACTCAAGCGCAAATGTGTCGCGTTTCGCTCGCGATAAGCGTCAGCGTACAAGTACTCCAGAGCGCGTTGAGCGTAGTCCTCGTCCTCGCCGTGATGGCGACAACGAGGGTAACAGAGAGTTCCGCCCACGCGTGGCAAAGACAGAGAAACGATCATCGTTTAACCCCCATTTTACATCGGACAACCGCTTGCGTCCAGAGTACGAGTCAAATCGTCGTCCTGAGCAGCGCGCTGAGCGTGGATATAATCGCGCTGAGCGTACAGAGCGTGGTGAGCGCAGCTTTAATAAGGGCGAGCGCACAGAGCGTAGCTTCAATCGTGGTGAGCGCACCGAGCGTAGCTTTAACCGCAGCGAGCGTACAGAGCGCACCGAGCGTAGCTTTAACAAGGGTGAGCGTACTGATCGCAGCTTCAACCGTGGTGAGCGCACTGAGCGCGGATACAACCGTAGCGAGCGTGGCGAGAACACCGAGCGTGGCACAAGAGGTGGCAACAAGCCAGCTGGTGGCCGCTCAATGTCTGCTGAGCGCAACTCAGGTCAGAAGGGTGGCGCGAAGCGCAGCTTTACACCTAAGCGTGATGAGAAGCCTCGTTCATATCCTAAGTATAACCCTAACCGCGTAACAGGTGAGATTCGTCTTAACCGCTTTATCTCACAGTCGGGCGTATGCTCACGCCGTGAGGCTGATGAGTTTATCCTTGCAGGCGTAGTTACTGTAAATGGTCAGGTGGTTACTGAGCTTGGTACTAAGATTTTGCCTACCGACGAGGTTAAGTTCAACGACGAGCGCCTTCAGGGAGAGAAGCATGTCTATATCGTGCTTAATAAGCCCAAGGGTTATGTGACATCGCTCGACGATCCTTATGCCGACAAGACCGTTATGGACCTTGTTCGCGATGCTTGCACCGAGCGTGTATATCCTGTGGGTCGTTTGGATAAGAATTCGGTAGGTTTGCTCCTTATCACCAACGATGGCGACATCACTCGTCAGCTTACGCACCCATCATACCGTAAGAAGAAGATCTATCAGGTGACACTCGATAAGCCTCTTACTCGTGCCGATATGGATACACTCACCGAGGGTATCACTCTCGAGGATGGCGATATCTTCGCTGATGAGGTGGCATACGCTTCGGAGGATAAGAAGACCGTAGGCGTGGAGATTCACTCAGGTCGTAACCGTATCGTGCGTCGTATGTTTGAGCACCTCGGCTACACCGTGCAGAAGCTTGATCGCGTATATTATGCAGGTCTTACCAAGAAGAACCTCAAGCGTGGCGATTGGCGTTTCCTTACTCGTGAGGAGGTTATGCGTCTTAAGACCGGTCAGTACGAGTAGTTGTATTGAAATTCAAATAAATAATAAATAAAGGGCATAGGTTTGAACCTGTGCCCTTTTTATTTTAGTGCTTAGCGCGGTACGGGGAATGATAGTGTACGAGCATCGCGGTAGGCAGCATTGATGTTGGGGTAGAGATTGTTGTAGTTGTATGCCGAGCCGTTACTTATCGTGAGCGAGCTGTTGCCTCCGCCGATGCGCAGCGTGATGGAGTTGTAGTCGAGGAACTTCGGAGGGTTGATGTTCACGCGCTTCATCATCTCACTCTTCATCCATAGTGTGCGGTTGGTGCCTGGGAGGTGGCGGGGTAGTAGCCTATCCGTAGGTCGCCAATGTTCGATGAGATATGAGCTGCCATCAAGATGGTACATCGGAAGCCTATCTTTGTAGCTGTCGAGTATCGCCATTGCGTTGCTGTGCTCGCTGTCGATGGTGTGGCTATGGCCTTCGGGACCCTGCGCCAACGCATAGGTGGTGCTGGCAGCAATAGTGGTAAATAGTATGGTGATAAGCCGTTTCATAGTTGCGAGGTGTAATATACTAACGCCTTCCGTAGCAAAAATAGTGCGTGTGGCTCACGCTGTATGTCGATTTTAGTATAACTCTTCGAGAATCGTAGCCAAACGGATACCACCCTTGAGCAGTTGCTGCTCAACAACGGGAGCGTAGTGCGCCACATAGTCGTATGATAGGTTCTCTCCCGTTGATGATGTTGCGTAGATGTCGCGTGCAAGGAGCACCGTCTCCTCAATCCAGTCGTTTGGACGGCCTTGTGCTATCGCCTTCTGCTCTTTGCGCGAGGCACGGTCTACTTGCTGCTGCCATTCCGAATAGCTCCAGCGGTGCGCCGACTCGACAATCTCGCTATCCCATACCGAGTGGAGGTTGCGCTGCTTGCCGAAATACTTAACCTTGGTGCCATTGCCGCCACGGTCACTCTTCATTCCCGCGTGCATAGGACAGTGCATATCGCCGACAAGGTGGATGAGCATCATAAGCTCTGCCCTCTCCTGCTCGGCTGTAAGTGTGCCACTTTTGATGCGATCGACGATGCCAGTTATCGCCGTAACAACATCGCCCGAAGTGGCCTTGGTTGAGTTGTTATAGCTGCCCTCGTCGGGGTCGACATTGACATAGTGCCAAGTCTTAGTATAGGCATATTCATCGGTGTGGCTGGCGTTGTCCATCCAATTTGCAACATAGACCAACGAGTTGCCGTCGAGCACCTCGGTAACGCGCTTAAGTGTTCGCTTCGATAAGTGTTTTTCGGCGATATATGCCACAACATCGTGTCCCTTCTGCCCCCATGCTGACGCCAGCGTCGGAACCAGCATCGCTAAACATATGAATAATATCTTACGCATAGTATTTCAATTTTTCAACATATGCAAAGGTAGTGATTTTATTCGGAAAAACCGAGGTGCTGAGTAAAAATCCCGACTCAGGGCCGTAGCTCAAAGTCGGGATTTGTTTGTGGTTGACAGCTCTTGCTGCACCGTATTGTCGAATTAGTGGTTCATCGTAGCCAAAAACTCCTCGTTGTCACGCGTTAGGTTCATCTGCTTCTGCAAGAACTCCATAGCCTCAACAGGGGTCATATCTGAGAGGTGCTTGCGTAAAATCCAGGTACGCTGCATAACACTCTGCGAGAGGAGCAAATCCTCACGGCGTGTGCCTGAGGCGATGACATCAACGGCAGGGTAAATACGCTTGTTGGCAAGCTTACGGTCGAGCTGAAGCTCCATATTACCCGTACCCTTGAACTCCTCAAAAATAACCTCGTCCATCTTCGAGCCGGTGTCGATAAGGGCTGTTGCGATGATGGTGAGTGAGCCCTTCTCCTCAGTATTACGCGCTGCGCCGAAGAACCTCTTAGGCTTGTGGAGCGCATTAGCGTCAACACCACCAGAGAGTACCTTACCAGATGCTGGCTGCACGGAGTTGTATGCTCGCGCAAGGCGGGTGATAGAGTCGAGGAATATGACCACATCGTGACCACTCTCGACCATACGCTTTGACTTCTCGAGTACCATCTCCGCAACCTTAACATGGCGCGATGCCTGTTCGTCGAAGGTCGATGCCACAACCTCAGCCTTGACATGGCGTGCCATCTCGGTAACCTCCTCAGGGCGCTCGTCAATAAGCAATACGATCATATAGACCTCTGGGTGGTTGTCGGCAATTGCGTTGGCGATAGACTGCAAGAGCATTGTCTTACCCGTTTTTGGCTGCGCCACGATGAGAGCACGCTGACCCTTGCCGATGGGGGCAAAGAGGTCGACAATGCGGTTCGACATCGTGTTATTGCCGTTACCAGTAAGGTTGAATTTCTCGCTTGGGAAAAGCGGCGTGAGGTATTCGAACTGCTGTCTATCACGAATGATATCGGGTTTGAGACCGTTGATAAGGTCTACCTGAACGAGTGGAAAGTACTTCTCGCCCTCCTTTGGTGGTCGGATAGTGCCGCTTACGGTGTCGCCAGCCTTAAGGCCAAAGAGCTTAATCTGTGATGGTGAGACATATACATCATCTGGCGAGTTAAGGTAGTTGTAATCGGCAGAGCGTAGGAAGCCAAAGCCGTCGGGCATAATCTCGAGCACACCCTCACCCTCGATGATGGCAGTAAAATCATCCTTGGTGATAGACTCCTCGCTATATTCGTCCTCGAAGAGGTCATCCTCGTCGAGCTCCAAATCATCGTTGTCAAACTCGTCATCGTCGATGTCGATATCCTCACCCTCGTAGGAGCCCTCTTCACGCTCCTCGTCGTTGGGGAAGTTGTACTTGCCAAAGTTCTCGCCCTGAGGCTCGTCACCCATAGCGACCTCAGGCATAGGTGCCTCGGTAGACTCCTCGTTTGTTGCGTTGTGCTCCTGCTCGATAAACCTCTTAGGCTTGCGACCACGACGCTTAGGCTGGTGCTCAACATCAACGGCAACCTCTCTCTCCCGTATGGTCTCTGCTACGGCTTCAGCCTCTGCCACATCCTCGACGGGTGCTGGTGCTGGTATTGCGGGGGTCGACGAAGCGGAATTTGGTCCGCCGCCAACCTTCACACTACTCATTCGAGGACGACGGCCTCGCTTTGGGGGTGCAGCATCTTCAGGAGTTGATGATTGTGTATCGGTTTGCTCCTCCTCGCTCGCACTACTATTCATAATAGTGGAAACGATCTTATCGAGGAGTTCCTTCTTTTTCATATTTGATGGAGTAATGCCAAAGTGCTTTGCGATCTCGCGCAACTCGACAATGGTCTTTCCCTCCAATGCTGTTAAATCTTGCATATGTCTAATTTTGATTTTACTACGCCAGGCGATTTGCTATCGCCCCATATGTGAATACATATCTTAGCACCGCAAATATAATATCATTTTTATACTTCTGCAATTTTTTTCGCCATTAAATAATATTTTTTTTGCTCTTTTGACTTTTTTATAAATTATGTATTACATTTGTGTAATTATAATGCACACTTAATTTTTTAATGAAGATGAACATCATATTCAAATATCGTATGCTCAGCGATGAGAGCGATAATTTTGTTCGCGATTTCGAGGTGTATCCAGATATGACCCTCGCTGAGTTTAACTCCTTCCTACTTGCCGCCCTGCGCTACGAGCCTACAATGGTGTCGATATTCAAATCCGATGCCGAGTGGCGTCCCGTAGAGGAGTTCTCAGAGATTGATATGGGCTCTGATATCCCTGGCGCGCCTCGCTGTATGTATAATGTGACGCTTATGGAGGTGAATAACGACTTCCACGACCGCCTTATCTATACCTTTGATATGATTAACGACCGCTCGTACTACCTCGAGCTTATCGATATGCAGCGCCCTCAAGAGGGTTTGAAGTATCCTCGTGTGGCGTTCGAGCACGCCCCTGTGCCCGATCAGTTCGACCCTGAGGCAACGGTGCAGTCGGGATCTATCTTCGATGAGATGATGATCGACTACAACGAGTTTGACGGTGACGACAACTACGACGATGAGTACTAAACGCGGAACGCTTATTGTGGTCGTAGGTCCCACGGGTTCGGGTAAGAGTGCGCTTGCTGTAAAGCTCGCTCAGCACTACAACGCCCCTGTGATATCTACCGACTCGCGTCAGGTATTCCGAAATATGGCCATCGGCACAGCTCAGCCTACGGCAGAGGAGCTTGCCGCTGCGA